>DASTYZ010000137.1:0-14842 GCA_035764545.1 Solirubrobacterales bacterium
CGCGCAAGTCTACCCTCACTAGGAGACCCCTGAACCTCTTAGCGGTTAATGCGGCCGCCTCATAGACTGCGACGATGCAGGCAATTCTCGTCCTCTGTGACGCCGCCCAAGCCGTTGATGGCAGACTCTTCGTGCTGGGTGGTGGGTTGTCGCGGGTGGATCGACCCGACCTCCCGGTGACGATGTCCCTGGCGATCTTGGTCAAAGTGCCCTGGAGTCGAAGCGAAGAAGTTCATGAGCTCAAGGTGGTTCTCATGACCGCAGACGGCGCCCAATTCAAGCTCGGTGGGAACGATGTCAAGGCAGAGTGGCAGTTTGAGGCAGGGAGGCCCCCGGGGTCCCATCCTGGGGCGGACCTCAACGTCCCAGCGGCGTTCAACTTCAGTGGGATATCTCTCCCTGCTGGAGGATTTCGATGGGAGTTGTTCGCCAACGGTGAGCAGCTGGCGACGGCTCCGTTCCGCGTGGGGTCTTGATCGGAGGACGCCGCGGTCAGTACCAAGCGAAAGGAGGTAGAGGCCTGTCGCCAGATCCAGGCTGTTCGGATGCGCCTCCGCATCTGCAGCGCCCAGGGCACGAGCCCAAATTTTTGCTCGTAGCTGAGGGTCTTCGGTTCCGCTGTTTCGTGGCTAGGGTGCTTCCTCAACCCGATCGTGGGCCAGGGGCCCGCAGATCGGGCACTCGGGCTCCGGCGTCACCACCTCCTCTTTGACCTCCATCGTCCGCAGGTCGTAGATGTGGGCGACCCCCTGGGTCGCCGGCCGCGCCAGCCCCGTCAGCAGGTGCATGGTCTCCATCGCGACCTGGCCGCCGATCAGGCCGCAGGCAGGCCCCAGCGTCGCCGCCGGGCTCGGCATCGCCCGCCGCTGTTCGATGGCGATGTCGAAGAGCGGATATTCGCGGCGGTAGCCGATCTCCTGGCAGATGAAGCAGCCGGTCTTCCCCGGCACGTAGAGCGGCCCGACCCGTGCGACCGGGGGGAAGTGGCTCATCGTGATGTAGGGAATTCCGGCCTTGTAACAGGCGGCGTTGCACCAGCGCTCGATGTCGTGGGCGGGCCAGTCGGCGGCGTCGATGACGATGTCGGAGCCGGCGACGAACTCGGCGATGTCCTCCTCGCTCTCCAGCCGGCGGGCCTCGGTCGTGATCGTCATCTGTGAGTTGAAGGCACGCAGGCGCGAGGCCGCGCACTCCACCTTCAGCAGGCCGATGTCCGCCTCCGTGTAGAGGACCTGGCGGTTGAGGTTGCTGATCTCGACCCGGTCGCCGTCGATCAGCCACATCTCGCCGATCCCGGTGCAGGCGAGGGCGAGGGCCGACCAGCCGCCGAGCCCGCCGACTCCGAGCACCGCGACCTTCGCCTCCCGTAGTCGCTCCTGGCACTCGGATGGCGTCGGCGTCTGCATCGAGCCGATGTCGCTGAAGTACCGCAACTGCCGATCGAACCGTTCCAGTTCGGCGCTGTCGATCCGCTCGTCGTCGGCTGCGTCCTCGACCACCTCGAGCTCCTGCAGCTGCCGGATCAGGTCGTCGACCTCCTCGGTGCCGAACTCGGCCTGCAGCTGCTCGAGGGTGCGTTCCCCATTGACGGCGGCGAGCAGCCGCCGTTCCTCTGCGTCCGGCTTCTCGATCCGGATGTCATTTTCGGCGCTGGGTCGGAGCAGGTAGATGTCCCCCTCCGGGGTCTCGATCTCCTCCGTCGTCCTCTTGATCCTCGGCCTGCGCACCATCCCTCCCCTGTTAAACGCCGGAACGACCTAGAGACCCGGGATTAGGTGGAAAGGTTTCCACTAATGACGAGCCCCCGGTTCCCAGGTCGAATTGCGCCGCGAAGGCGCTTCAATGGTCGGGGGGTTCCGCTATACGAGGACCACCTCAGAGAAGGAGTTGCTGGCGACCTGGCTCTCGTTTTTGCGGGGCGCGTAATCGAGATAGATCATCGTGGTCTTCAAGTCACTGTGTCCCATCCACTCCTGAAGCATCCGTGGAGTTACCTCCCCGTTGGCTGCATGCAGAGTTCCGAAGGTGTGCCGGAGGTCGTGGAAGCGGATAGGGCGAAGACCCGCTGCCTTCAGCGCCTTCTTGAAGCGTGCGGTGAGGGCCGAGTGGCAGAGAACCGTTCCCTTTTCGGGATGACCGAAGACAAGATCGTCATCACCCTGATAGGCGGATCGCTTGAAATGGCGATCAAGCTCTCCGGCAACCGTGTCGATCAGCGGCACAGCCCGCGAGCCTGCGGTCGACTTTGGCGTGACCCAATGCCCCCGAACGTAGTTGCGCCGAACACGGATTCTGCTTGCCTCCCAATCGACGTCGCGCCAGCGCAGCGCGAGTAGCTCGCCTTGGCGAAGCCCGCTCATGGCAGCGGTCAGGTAAAGGGCTCGATCGGTGCTTCCAAATAGCCCCTTCTCGGGATCGACGGCCCGCAATAGGGCGCCGAGCTCGACCTGGCTGAGAAATCGGATCTCCTTGCTGCGCCGGACAACGGGCGCCTCAACGGATTTGCATGGATTCTCCGCGCACCACCCCTTCTTGATCCCAAACTCGAAGAGCTGGCTCAGCAGCTTGTAGACGTTGAGGATCGTCTTCGCCGCCTTCTCTTCGCCTTGCATCCGGGCGAGCAGATCCTCTACATCGTCGGCATCCGCTTCGTGCAGGAGAAGGTCACCAAACGGTGGCGGTTGGATATGCGTTTTGAGGAGCGAGTCGTAGGTGCCCAAGGTCGTTGGCTTGAGCCCCTTCACCTTGAGGGCACGAAGAAGGCGCTCACCCCCTTTGGCGATCGACTTTCCGTCGCCGACAGGCTTGGGCTGCTCGGCATCCATCATCTCGCGGAGTCGCTTTTCGGCTTCGGTCTGAGTTAGCCCCTCCTTGCTCCCTCGCTTTCGCACCAGCGCGATTTTGCGATTGGGGCGGCTCGTGCCGTTGTGCCAGCGGCCGAACCACCACTGCTCACCCTTGGCGTTGGTGACCGGATAGAGGGTTCCGCTGCCGTGATCGCGGCGATTGACTGAGCTCCGTCTCTTGCTGGCCCCTGCTCGACGTCGCGTTTTGTTCTGGGTCTCGCCCGGAGCGAGCCTGTGCTGAGTCGAATGGCTCTCTTGCTCTGGCGCCGTTAGCGTCGCGGCGCTCATAGGTACCGGCTCCACCAGGGCGCCTTGAACGCCCAGGGCAAATGGGCGATCGCGATGTGGGAGGAGCCTGCGCGCTTTAGGGCCGCACGCATCCGGTGGCGGAGGCGGCGAGTCTCCAGGAAGCCCCCTCCTCTCGGCTCTGAGAAAACCAGATCCCCGGCCTCGGCCCTGTCCAGCGAGGCGCGGTAGCGGTTCAGTGAACGGCGGGTGTGAGGCGCGAGCCGCACCTTGCGGGGCCCTCCGCACTTCGGAGGTTCGAGCTTCATCTCGCGCAAGATCCGCTCGACGTTGACGGTACCTGCCGTCCAGTCGATGTCTTCCCAGCGCAGCGCTAGGAGCTCACCCAGGCGCAGCCGCCTGCTGGTGGCGGCCGCCTCGATCAACGCACTGTCGATTGATCCGTAACTGCCGCCGAGGCAGCGAGCCGCGTCGAGGATTCGTTGGAGATCGTGGACGCATAGGCCTGGCCCTAGCATCACATGCTCGCATCTGCCCGGCGCCCGTCCGCGTCGAATCACGGCCCATCGGGTTAGTAGGTCTTGGCGGATGCGGGCGATGAGTCGGAACAGAGCCGACGTGGCCCATCGGCGCTGGTGCGACAGCGAGTCGGTCGATAGTTCAATCATGGGGACTCCTTTCTGCGGAGGGCCCCTCTGCTGCACGCTGTTCCTCAATCCAGCTATCTATGTCGCGGTCGTCGAAGCGCCGGTAGCGCCCGCACCGCACAGAAGGCAAATCGCCGCGGCGAGCTGCCTTGTAGACCCAGGTCTTGGGGACGCCTAGGCGCCTCGCGATGTAATCGGCATCTCGGAGCTGATCGGTCATCAGCCCTAGGCGTGCCGGTTTGCCGGCCTCTGCGAAAATTGCGGCCCCGCGGTCCTCACTTCCGATACACGGACGGCGGGAATGCGACGCCACCCGTCGAGGCCACGGCCGTGCACGCCAGGAGTTGCGCCCGGCGTGCAGGTAGAGGTCCGCAAATGGTCCGCAGACCCCCGCGAGCCCTGCTCGCGGGGGTGGGGTGATTGAGGAAGAAAGCCCTGATTTACAGGGCGAAATGCATGCGGCCGAGAGGAGTCGAACCTCCACGGGTGTTTCCACCCACAAGGCCCTCAACCTTGCGCGTCTACCAGTTCCGCCACAGCCGCTCGAGGGCGAGGGATTCTAGATGTTTGCGTGCAGGGGGAGGTCGCAGGTTGCGGGTGTCCGGAGGGGGCGGTACTCTACGAACAAGTGTTCGAAGGCAATTTGCGCCTATTTGACCCTGCTGACCCGGGAGCGGAGGAAACCGGAACGACGATGGAACTGGATCTGACCAAAAGGCAGAAAGAGATCTTCGACTTCATCCGCAAATACGCGGCGAAGACCGGTTACCCGCCGACGGTGCGGGAGATTGGGAAAGCGGTGGGGCTGCACTCGTCTTCGACGGTCCACGCGCACCTGGCAAACCTGGAGAAGCTGGGCCTTGTCAAGCGCGATCCGTCAAAGCCGCGGGCGATTGAGTTGCTGTTTGACAAGGCGAAGCGGACGATTTCGCCTGGCAGCGGGCTGCCGCTGGTCGGCACGGTCGCCGCCGGTGCGCCGATCCTGGCCGAAGAGAACATCGAGGAGTACCTCGAAGTCCCGGACGTGATCGGCGGCGAGGACGGCGACTACATCCTCCAGATCCGCGGCGAAAGCATGAAGGACGCCGGCATCCTCGAAAGCGACTACGTGATCGTGCGCCCGAGCGACGACGCTGCCAACGGCGAGATCGTCGTCGCCCTGATCGGCGAGGAGGCGACCGTGAAGCGGATCTTCCGCGAGAAGGACCACATCCGGCTGCAGCCCGAAAACGAGGAAATGGAGCCGATCCTCACCACCGAGGCGCGCGTTCTCGGCAAAGTCGTAGGGGTCTTCCGCAAGGTCTGAGGCAGGGTGGCCTAAGGCCACTTGCCGGCTTCGATCAGCTTCTTGTAGCGCCGCTGGCGTCGCCGCGCGTCCCACATCACCACCGGCAGCAGTCGCAGCGAGAGGCGGGGGAAGAGGTCGACGAAGCGCAGGAAAGGCCCTCGCCAGCGGGGGATGATGAGGATCGGGCGCGGGCGCTCGGTCAGCTTGCCGACCTCCTTCGCCACCTCCTCGGTGGTGAGCAGGCGGCCGGAGAAGGAGGGGGCGGCGTCGAGGTCGTCGAGCTTGTCCTCGAGCATCGGCGTCCAGATTCCGTCCGGGCAGACCGCGGAGAGCTGAACTCCCTGGCTGCCTGTGCGGCGGAGGTCAAAGAGGGTCCCGAGCGTGAACGCCATCGCCGCGTGCTTCGTCGCCGAGTAGGCGACCTCGCCGGGGGCGGCGACGATCCCCGCGAGGGAGACGATGTTGACGATGTGGCCGCGGCCGGCGGCGCGCATCGGTCCCAGGGCGGCCACCGTTCCGTTCATCAGGCCGGTGACGTTGACGTCGAGCATCGTCTGTCGCCGCTCGGCGCTCTGCTCCCAGGGCGGGCCGCTGTAGAAGACACCGGCGTTGTTGACCCAGAGGTCGAGCGAGCCGGTGCGGCCTATTGAATCGGCGAGCCCGCGGCAGGCGGCCTCGTCGCGGACGTCGAGCGCCGAGCCGCGGGCCTCCGGCCCGAGCTCGGCGGCGGCACGGTCCGCTGCGCCAGCGTCGACGTCGGTGACGTGGACGCGGTAGCCCCGCTCGATCAGCTCGGCCGCGATCGCACGGCCGAGGCCGCTACCGGCGCCGGTTACGACCGCCGTTCGCATGCCCGCCACCATAGCCGCCGGGGGCTTGGCCGCAAACGGCGGCCGAGCTACCATCGGAGGGCGGGCTGAGCGACCGCGGGGGGAGAGAAAACCCCTCGAGGAAAGTCCGGACACCACAGGGCAGGGCGGTGGGTAACGCCCACCCGGGGAAACCCGCGGGAAAGTGCCACAGAAAAGACACCGCCGATGGCGCGACCGCAGCTGCGTTGCGCACAGGCAAGGGTGAAATGGTGCGGTAAGAGCGCACCGGCGTTGCGGTGACGTAACGGCCAGGCAAACCCCGCCCGGTGCAAGGCCAAGCAGGACCGTCGACCCGGCTCGGCGAGGTCCAGGTAGGCCGCAGAGATAGATGGCCGCTCACGACAGGATCCGGCTTACAGGCCCGCTAAGGAAGAGGCTCCCGCAAGGGGGTCTCTTCTAGTTCTGGAGCCAAATCCGACCTCTGCACAAGTTTCTGTCTTAGCGTTTGCTAATCTGCCGCCAACTTCCGCTGAATCTCCGCCTACATACCGCGGGGAGCGGGGGACCCAATTAGTTTTGGGGCGAATCGCGGCGATTGCCGCGTAGCGCAGCTCTTTCAGCGCGAGCCCGTCAGCTAACCCCGCAAGCGCTTGGAAAGAGATGCAAACGATCAAACAAACCTCCCTGCGCTGGGCGCTTGCCCTGGCCCCCTTCCTCGCCCTCTTCGCGGGCGCAGTGACCGGTGCGCAGGCAGCCACCGGCGGTGCCTCCAGCTATACCCCGCCTCCCGCCGAAGCAGAAGGCGAACACTCCTTCGGCTCCTGGCGCTACGGCGGCGCCAGCTGGTACGGCCCGGGCCTCTGGGGCAACAAGACCGCCTGCGGCCAGACCCTGCGCCCGAACACGCTCGGCGTCGCCCACAAGAAGCTTCCCTGCGGGACGACCGTCAAGTTCGTCTACCACGGCAAGTCGGTGGTGACGCAGGTGATCGATCGCGGCCCCTACATAGATGGCCGCGCCTGGGACCTGACGAAAGCTGTCAGCGACGCCCTCGATTTCGAAGGCGTCGGCAGGGTCCGCTACGCGGTCGCGATCGACGACGCGACCAGCGCCCGCACCGACTGAGCCCCTCTCTCCGGCCGCACCTCGGGCTAGGCTGCCGTGTTCAGGCAGGACTGAAGACGAGAGGAGCCAGCGTTGATGTGGAGGATTTCGCAGGGAGCAGTAGCCGCAGCCGCGACCCGCAGGGGGCGCGCAGCTCTCTTGGGCCTGCTTGCCTGTGCGGTGGTGCTTCTCGCCACTATTGCCGCCAGCAGCGACGCGGCGAAGGTGGGGAAGACGACGGTCATCCTCGGCGAGACCGCGACTGAGCCCGATCCCTCCTGCCCCGAGCTCCCCTGCCAGGCGGTCGGCAGCGTCACCGGCTTCCAGGTCGGCAACGGTCAGGCCAAACTGCCGTTTCTCGTAACCCACAACGGCAAGATCACCTCCTGGACGCTGACCCTCGCCCAGCCGACCGGCAGCCAGCGGACCTTTTTCAACGGCTTCTTCGGCACCCCGCCGCAGGCGCGCCTGGCGATCCTCCGCCGCGTGCCGGGAACCAACCCGCCCCGCTACAACCTGCGCCGGCAGGGCTCGGTCCAGGTTCTGACGCCCTACCTCGGGCAGACGGTCAAGTTCAGCGCCAACCTCAAAGTCGAAGCCGGTGACATCGTCGGGATCACGGTCCCGACCTGGGCCCCGGCCTTCGCCCAGGACCTGACGGCAAGCAACGTCTGGCGCGCCAGCCGCGAGCCGGGCGCCTGCAAAAACGCCACCGACATCCGCCAGGGCGAGCCGCAGGAAAAGGTCGGCACCCGCGCCACCTACGGCTGCAAATACACCACCGCACGCCTGCTCTACACGGCGACGCTGGTGGAGGGCCGTTAGTGGCCCTCCACCTCAGTTACTAGGCAACCGGGGGAAGCGCCCTGGGACCACCCTGGTCCTGGGGCAGCGCCGCGGCGCTGGCGATCAGACTCTGGAACTCGTTCAGCGCCAGGTGCGCGACCGCCTCGAGGATCTCCTCGTCTGACCAGCCGATTTCGCGCGCCTCCTCGTGGAGATGGAGGGGCGGGGGGCCCTCCGGGTCCAGCGTCTCCTTGAGGAAGACGAGCAGCGCTGCCTCCTTGGGGTCGGAGGAGGTGAAGCTGCGGGCTTTTGAGACCTCGTCGAGGCCGAGCCCTGCCCGGCGCGCCGACTTCGCGTGCTGGGCGATGCTGTAGTTGTCCTCGCGATACTCGGCTACAGCGAGCGCGATCCGCTCCCTCGTCGCCTGCGGCAGGGCTCCGCCGCGCAGCTCCGAGCGCATCCGCGTGTACGCGCGCAGGACAGCCGGCGCCCCAGCGAGCACGCCGACGAACTTCGTCACCGCGCCGCCGGCGGCCTGGATGCTCTTGATCAGAGGAGCGCTCTCATCAGGCGCCGTCAGCTCGTCGTGGATTCGGAATCTGCTTACTGCGGTTTTAACCGTCACGGGCTTCTCGCTTCTGGGCTCTTGCCGGCAAGTGCCTTTACAGAGCCCTTATATGGCCTTTACTTTACTTTTAGCCGCTTACTTACTTGACGTAAGTTATACCTCGTTTGGGGGATGGATTCAAGCCGGTCTGGAACTCTTTTCTCTACCCGCAATACGTCATTGCGCACCTCTCCGGTTCATTCGCCTATCGTTGCGGCCTTCCCCAGCTAGGAGGCAAACGAGGCATGGCCGATCAACCCCGCAGCGCCGCCGACGTGATCGAGCTCGTCCGCGAGCACGACGTCCGCTTCATCCGCCTCTGGTTCACCGACGTGCTGGGGCAGCTGAAGAGCTTCTCGGTCAACGCATCCGAGCTGGAGGACGCGTTCGAAGGCGGGATGGGCTTCGACGGTTCCTCCATCACCGGCTTCAACCCGATCGAGGAGTCCGACATGCTGGCGGTCCCGGACCCCTCGACCTTCGCCTTGATCCCCTGGCGGCCCGAGGAGGACGCGGTGGCGCGGATGTTCTGCGACATCCAGGTCCCCGGCGGCGGCCCCTACGAGGGCGACCCGCGCTGGATCATGCGGCGGGCGCTGAAACGGGCCGAAGACCTCGGCTTCGACGCCTACAACATCGGCCCCGAGCTCGAGTACTTCTACTTCCGCTCGGCGAAGCCCGAGGGCGGCGTCCCCGAGCCGCTCGACGAGGGCGGCTACTTCGACCTGACCACGCTCGACGCCGGCTCCGACCTGCGGCGGGAGACGGTGCTGGCGCTGGAGAAGATGGGCATTCACGTCGAGTACACCCACCACGAGGTCGGCCCCTCCCAGCACGAGGTCGACATGCGCTACAAGAACGCGCTGGAGATGGCCGACGACTGCATGACCTACCGCATCGTCGTCAAGGAGTACGCGATGAAGTACGGCTACCACGCCACCTTCATGCCGAAGCCGCTGTTCGGCGAGAACGGCTCCGGGATGCACGTCCACCAGTCGCTCAGCCGCGACGGCAAGAACGCCTTCTATGACGAGGACGACCCCTATTACCTCTCGCCGGTGGCGAAGTCGTTCATCGCCGGCCAGCTCAAGCACGCGCGCGAGATCTCGCCGCTCTTCGCCCAGTGGGTGAACTCCTACAAGCGGCTGGTCCCCGGCTACGAGGCGCCGGTCTACCTGGCCTGGTCGCGCCGCAACCGCTCGGCCCTGATCCGGGTGCCGCTTTACCACCCCGGCAAGGAGGGGGCGACGCGGGCCGAGCTGCGCTGCCCGGACCCCGCCGCCAATCCCTACCTCTGCTTCGCGGCGATGCTGCAGGCGGGGCTGGAAGGGGTGGAGAAGGGCTACGAGCTGCCGGAGCCGATGGAGCAGAACCTCTACCACCTCTCCCAGGAGGAGCTGGCGCACCAGGGGATCGAGCAGCTGCCGGCGACGCTGGGCGAGGCGATCGAGCTCGCCGCCGAGTCCGAGCTCGTCCTCCGCACCCTCGGCGAGCACACTTTCCGCCGCTTCGTCGAGATCAAGCGGCAGGAATGGGACGACTACCGCGTCCAGGTCACCCCGTACGAGATCGAGAACTTCCTGCCGATCCTCTGACGGTTGGTGAGTTAGCCCGGCTATGACCGGGTCAACTCACCAAGGAGCTTCTCGGGCGCGGTGACGGGGAGCTGGCAGGTGAAGTTTTCGCAGACGTAGGCGGCTGCTTTGCCGTCGACGGGGGTGCGGCCCGCTAGGAGCGGTGGCTGCTCGGCGCCCTCGGGACCGCCGGCGAGGACTAAGTGGAAGAGGGGCTTCTCGCGCGCGACCTTGGCGAGGTCGGTCAGTTCGTCGCCGACCAGCGCAACCTCGCGGGTGGGGGAGAGGTGGAAGTCGAGGGCGCGCAGCATGTGGGCGAAGGCGTCGGGGTGCCGGACCGCCGGCTCGGCGAAGAGGGCGAAGACGCCCGTTCCTGCCTCTTCGTAGCGACGCTCGCCGGTCAGGGCCGCCAGTCGCAGCATCGCCATCGCCGCCGAGCTGTTGCCTGAGGGGATCGGGTGGTCGCCGACCTCCTTGCGCCGCGCGATCAGCTCCTCGTGGTCGGAAGAGGTCGAGTAGAAGCCGCCACGCTCGGGGTCGCCGAAGCGCTCGATCGTGGTGTCGGCAAGCGCTTGCGCCTCTGTGAACCAGCGCTCTTCGAAGGTCGACTCGTAGAGCGTCAGCAGCGCCTCGAGCAGGAAGGCGTGGTCCTCCAGGTAGGCGTTGAGGTGGGCGCGGTCGTCTTTGTAGGTGCGCAGGAGGTTGCCGCTCTCGTCCCGCAACTGCGTGAGGACGAACTCGGCGCAGGCGCGGGCGGCGTCCAGGTAATCGTCGCGGCCGAGGACGGCACCGGCGTCGGCGAAGGCTGCG
Source organism: Solirubrobacterales bacterium (assembly GCA_035764545.1). Taxonomy (GTDB): domain Bacteria; phylum Actinomycetota; class Thermoleophilia; order Solirubrobacterales; family 70-9; genus VAYN01. The sequence goes on from DASTYZ010000137.1 coordinate 10,721, forward strand.
ATCGCGAGAGCGTTCCACGAGGCCAGACGCTTGTCGTCGAGCCCGGGCCAGACGCGCTTCGCTCGCGCCGCGAGCAGCGTCTCTCGCATTTCATCCAGGTTCTCTGGTGCGGTCGCCTCTGGTCCGCCCGTCAGATGGAGGATGTTCTTGCCCTCGAAGTTACCCCGCTCGGTGACCCCGTAGAACTCGAGAAGCGGACCAGCTCGCTCGCCCAGTACCTCACGGATCTGCTCCGGGGTCCAGACGTAGAACTTCCCCTCCTCGCCCTCGGAGTCGGCATCGAGCGCCGAGTAAAAGCCCCCCTCGGGGCCGCGCATCTCGCGCAGCATCCAATCCAGCGTCTCCTCGCAGACGCGGCGATAGCGCTCGGGCCCGAGCAGCTGCCAGCCGTGCAGGTAGGCGCGAGCCAGCAGGGCGTTGTCGTAGAGCATCTTCTCGAAGTGGGGGACGAGCCAGATTGCGTCGACCGAGTAGCGGGCGAAGCCGCCGCCGAGCTGGTCGTAGATGCCGCCGGCCAGCATCGCGTCGAGGGTGCGCTCGACCACCTCGGTCTCGCCGCGGGCCATCAGCAGCTCCAGCGAGGAGGCGGGCGGGAACTTGGGGGCGCCGCCGAAGCCGCCGTTGCGCGGGTCGGCCGCGGCCAGCAGGCGCTGCACCGCGCCCTCGAGGTCGGCCTCTCCCGGCAGGTCTCGCGGCTCGACGTTGCCGATCGCGCTGAGGCTCTCCCGCACCCGTGGCGCCCGTTCGCGGAGCTCCTCGCGCTGGGTCTCGAAGGCGTGGACGACCGCTTCCATCACCATCCGGAAGCTCGGCATCCCGCGGCCCTCGTCGGGCGGGAAGTAGGTGCCGCCGTAGAAGGGGACGCCGTCCGGGTCGAGGAAGACCGTCATCGGCCAGCCGCCGTGGCCGCTGATCTGCTGCACCGCCTCCATGTAGATGGCGTCGACGTCGGGGCGCTCCTCGCGATCGACCTTGACGTTGACGAAGTGCTCGTTCATGTAGGCCGCGGTCTCCTCGTCCTCGAAGGACTCGCGCTCCATCACGTGGCACCAGTGGCAGGCCGAGTAGCCGACCGAGAGCAGGATCGGGCGGTCCTCCTCGCGGGCCCGCTGCATCGCCTCCGGCCCCCAGGGGTACCAGTCGACCGGGTTATCTCGGTGCTGCAGCAGGTAGGGACTGGTCTCCTGGGCGAGGCGGTTCGGCACCCTCTGAACCTACCCGGCCGCGCTCAAGTCAAGTATTCGGCACCTGTACTAGCTGAAACTTGGGTCTACATCGTGGTTTGTGGGAGAGAAAGGTCCTCCCGCTGGGTAACCGATTACCGTCAACCTCGTGCAAAACCATATGAAGCCGGGACAGTCCGACCCCGCCCTCGACGCGGTGTTGGAGAAGCTCGCCCCCGAGGACCGAGCGGTGATCCAGGGGGCGCTGGAACGGGCGGAGAAGACCGAGGCCGAGCTGCGCTTCCTCGCCGACCACGACTCGCTTACCGGCTTGCTGAACCGGCGCCGCTTCCGCGTCGAGCTCGACCAGTACGTCTCCTTCACCGCGCGCTACGGCGGTCGCGGGGCGGTGATGGTGATCGACATCGACGGCCTCAAGGAGGTCAACGACCGCCGCGGCCACCAGGCCGGCGACACGCTGATCCGCCGCGTTGCGGAGGTCTTGCGCGAACGGGTGCGCGGGACCGACCTTGTCGCCCGCCTCTCCGGCGACGAGTTCGCCGTGTTGATGCCGCAGACCGACACCGCTGGCGCCCTGCAGCTCGGCGAGGACCTGCGCGCCCAGGTCGCCGAGGGGCTGCCGCTGAACCTCGACCTCGGCGACGCCTCGATCAGCGTCGGGATCACGATGTTCGGCGGCCAGGGCGGAATGGGCGCCGAGGCGGTGCTTGTCGCCGCCGACCAGGCGATGTACCAGGCCAAGGCCGAGGGGCGGAACCGGATCATGCTCTTCCACGCACCCGGCGAGAACGGCGGCCCTGCGCAGCGGGCGCAGACGACCAGCGCCAGGATCCGCGACGCGCTGACCCAGAACCGGCTGCGCCTGGCGACGCAGCCGATCCGCAGCCTCGCTTCCGGTGGGATCGAGCGCTACGAGCTGCTGCTGCGGATGACCGGCGACAACGGCGAGCTGCTGCCCGCGGCCTCCTTCATCGAGGTGGCCGAGCGTTCGGGGATGGTGCAGGAGCTCGACCGCTGGGTCGTCGCCCAGGCCCTCGAGATGATCAGCGAGCGCGAGCGCGCCGGCGCCCCCGTCTCCCTGCACATGAACATTTCCGGCGCCTCGATGACCGACCTCTCGGTGCTCGAATTCATCGAACGGCGGCTCGACGAAGGCAGCGCCGACCCCGCCCGCTGCACCTTCGAGATCACCCAGTCGGCGCGTATCGAGGACTACGACACCGCCGCCGGGTTCGCCGACCGCCTCTCCGAGTTCGGTTGCGAAGTCGCGATCGATGACTACGGCGCCGGCCTCGGCTCCTTCTCCTACCTGAAAAAGGTGCCGTTTGACGTGATCAAGATCGACGGCGCCTTCGTCCGCGAGATGCCCAACAACGACGCCGACCAGCTGACCGTGAAAGCGATCGTCGAGATCGCCCGCGGCCTCGGCAAGCGCACGATCGCCGAGTTCGTCGAGGACGAGGCGACGACGGTGCTGCTGCGCGAGTACGGCGTCGACATGGCCCAGGGCTATCACCTTGGGCGCCCGGCCGATGCGGCCGAGACGCTAGCCGCCGCCTAGAAGCGGCTACGCCGCTTCGCCTCGCAACTCGGCCCGCTTGACCTTGCCGCTGCTGGTCTTCGGCAGCTCGGCGGCGAATTCGACGATGCGGGGGAACTTGTAGGGAGCGGTCTCCGCTTTGCAGTGCTGCTGCAGCTCCGCGACCAGGCCCTCGTCGCCGCTCTGGCCGTCGCGAAGGACGACGATCGCGCGGACGACCGAACCGCGCTCGGGGTCAGGGGCGGCGACCGCGGCGGCGTCGGCGACTGCTGGGTGGGAGAGGAGGGCGGACTCGACCTCGGTCGGCCCGATCCGGTAGCCGGCGGAGAGGATGATGTCGTCGCCGCGGCCCTCGAAGAAGAGGTAGCCGTCCTCGTCTTCGCGGACCAGGTCGCCCGTCTGCCACCACTCGCCCTCGAAACGCTCGCCGTCGAGGTAGCGGGAGAAGAAGGTGGGGGAGGAGTCGGCCCGCAGCTGCAGCTCTCCCTCGTCGATCCGGGTCTCGATCCCCGGCAGCGGCTTGCCCATCGACCCCAGCCGCACCGGCTCGCCGACGAGGTTGGCGGTGACCTGTCCCGTCTCGGTCTGGCCGTAGCCGTCGGCGGGCTCGAGTCCGGTCGCCTCGCGGAAGGCGGCGATCGTCTCGGGGTCGAGCGGCTCCCCGGCAGAGACCATCCGCCGCAGCGCCGGCAAGGGCCGCAGCGTGGTGCGCCGAGCCATCATCCGGTACTCGGTAGGCGCCTGGCAGAGGACGTTGACCCCGAGCGCCTCGGCGAAGTCGAGCCGCTCGGCGGGGTCGAAGCGGCCGTCGTGGATCACCGCAGCAGCACCAGTCACCCAGGGGGCGAGGAAGACGTTGCGCGCCGACTTCGACCAGCCGGTGGCGGTCGTGCACCAGGCCAGGTCCCCCTTGCGAGACCCGAACCAGTGCTCGGCCTGAAGGTGCTGGCCCAGCAGATACCGGTAGCCATGGACCACCCCGCGCGGCTCACCGGTGGTGCCGGAGGTGAAGACGATCAGCGCCGGGTCCTCCGGCCACATCTCCTCGATCGCGGCGGGCGTCTCCTGCGGCAGGTCCTCGTCGAGGACTCGAGCGACATCAGCCATCGTCATCACCGGCACGCCGTCGGGCATCTCGGCCAACAGCGACTCCTCACCCACGCACAGCTTCGGGTCCGCAGCGGCAATCCGATGCTCCAGATCGTGCCGCCGCAGCATCGTGTTGCAGGGAAGAGCCACCGCTCCCATCCGCCAGCAAGCGAGCAGGCTGAGCACCCACTCGATCCGGTTTCCCACCAACGTCATCACCACATCCCCACGCTTGACCCCGCGGGCAGCAAACGCCCCCGAGAGCCCAGCCGACTGAGCGACGAGTTCCCCGAAGAAGTGATCCCGCCG
>DASTYZ010000138.1:0-5679 GCA_035764545.1 Solirubrobacterales bacterium
ACCTTCACCCTTTACGCCAGCGGAGCGGCCGACATCGTCTGTCCTGCTGGTAAAGAAATCGAATTGGCGGTCTCCGGCTGCACGATCAAAATTCCGGGGCAGACCGGCCTCAAAGGCATCACCTACACGAACAAAGAAAGCCACATCCTCGGCAGCGCCAATCTCACGGGGATCAAATACAGCCACTCCGGCTTCGTTTGCGGCAGTGGCTCTTCTACGACCGGTACCTACACCGGCGAATCCACAGTCCGTGGATACGAAGGCAGCAGCACGGCAGGGACCCCGGTGAAAATCTGGTGGGAATAGCCTGACGCTGTTCGAGGCGCGGCAGGTGGCTGCCGCGCCTCCCCTCGCCCTCCTACTTCTTCCGCGGCTTCGGCGGCAGCGGCGGCAGGAACCCGGCGTTGGATTCGGCGGTTTCGAGGAAGTTAGGGCGGCGGATCTTGAGGCGCAGGGTGTTGGTGGTGCGGGGGTAGAGGCGGAGGTCGTAGGGGTTGCCGGGGCCGAAGCCCTGGTAGTAGACGAGCATCCGCACGCGGGGGTGCTTGACCGTCCAGGCGATCGTCTGCTTGACCCAGCGCGGATCGTCCTCGCCGGAGACCGCCCACTCGGTCATCGCCACCGGCATGCCTTTCCACTGCTTCCCGACGTAGAAGCGGTTGAGGTCCTTCCAGACCGGATACTGCGAGTAGAAGTCGGTGCCGACCCAGTCGATCCAGCGCCTACCCGGCCAGTAGTTGCCGGGGAAGTTGCCTTTGACTCGGGGAGAGCCGCCCGGCAGCGGGCTCCAGATGATGCTGACCGGCGTCGCCGGCAGTTCGGTCGGCGGCGGCCCTTTGGTCCGGTTGATCGGTGGCAGCCCGATTTCCGCCAGGGTCGTATTGACGCCTTCCAGGCTTTGGCCGCCGCGGACGATGGCGACGATGCGGCGGAAGGCCTGCTTGTACCAGCCGGTCGTGTGTTCGCCGCCTTTCTGCGAGCCGTCGCAGTTGACCGCCGACCAGGCGTTGAGGCAGCGGTTCGGCTCTCCCAGCGGCCGGATGTAGGCGGGCAGCGCCCGCTCGGCGAAGAACTGGTTCAGCTGCAGCAGGTAGTCGTCGCCGTAGCCGAGGGCGATCTGCTGCGGGGTGATCAGCTCCGCCAGCGTCTGGTCGTCGATGGAGGAAATGGCGAGGATCGGCCGCGTCGCCGTTTCCCGCCAGCGTTCGTACGCCTCGTTCAGGCTGTTGCCCCAGGGGTGGAAGGTCTGCAGCAGCGCCGGGTGCTTGCCGGTCAGTTCGGCGAATTCGTTGAACTCGGCGGTGGTCCCGCGGTCGCTGACGCCGAGGAAGACGTTCGGCTTCGGCGGCACGAGGGAGAGCGCGCTCGCCTGCGCGGGCGCCAGCAGGGCGGCGAGTACCGCTGCCGCCGCCGCAACTCGTTTAAGCGTCCTCCAAGACATCGCTCATCCTTCGCGGTTGCACGCCGAGTGCCTGCGCGTCGGCCGGCCCCCGCTCGCTGGTCATCGAGACCTCCATCAGCTCGGCCTCCTCCCAGGTTGCGAACACGGCCTCCCCGAAGAGGTTGCGCAGCGCGATCAGGCCGGCGCGGACGAACGGCAGCGGCAGGTGCACCAGCGGCCGCGGCCGGCCGGCGATGCGGCTGACCAGGTCGGACATCTGGTCGTAGGTGAGCGTTTCCGGTCCCGCCAGCTCGTAGCGCCAGGTCCGCTCGCCGTCGCGGCGCTCCTGCGCCAGCGCACCGGTGACGCAGCGCGCCACGTCCTCGGCCCAGATCGGTTGGAAGGCCGCCGTCCCCGGGCCGGAGACCGGCAGCACCGGCAGGAAGGAGAAGCGGCGCAGCAGCGTGATCCAGGGATCGCTGTGGTCGTAGACGATCGAGGGGGCGAAGACGGTCGAGGGCAGCGGCGAGGACAGCACCGCCTGCTCGGCCAGCCACTTGGCGCGAAAAAAACGCGTCCGCTGCGCCGCCTCGGCCTCCAGGGCGCTGAAGAAGTGGAAGCTCTCGACGCCGCTGCGCTCGGCCGCCCGCAGCAGCCGCACCGTCGCCAGCCCGTTCAGCTCCTCGATCCGCTTCGGCGGCTGGTCCCGGATCGAGGCGGCGAGGTGGATCACCCGGTCGACCCCGCGCAGCGCCTGGCGCACCAGGTAGGGGTCCGACATCTCGCCGAGATCGCCGAGCGCGATCTGCACGTCGACCCGCCGCGCGCCCAGGCGCCGCGGCTCCCGGACCAGGCAGCGAACCTCCTCGCCCTGCTCGAGCAGCAGCGGCAACAGCCGCGAACCGATGCTTCCAGTCGCCCCCGTCAACAGCAGCATGTCCGCATCATCCCTAAAATGTGCGCTCGCGCTTGGCCGGGGCCCCCGGCAGGCACCCGGAAATCGAAGCTAGGAGAACTGCCCGAATGACCTACGTCATCGCCGAGCCATGCATAGGCCAGAAGGACAACTCGTGCGTCGAGGTGTGCCCGGTCGACTGCATCCACCCGACTCCTGACGAGCCCGACTACGACAACGTCGAGCAGCTCTACATCGACCCGGACGAGTGCATCGATTGCGATGCCTGCGTTGAGGCTTGCCCGGTTGATGCTTGTTTCGCCGAGGATCAGCTTCCGGCGGAGTGGGCTAAATACGCGGAGATCAACGCCAATTACTTCAAGAACCAGGCTGCGTAGTTGGTAGGGGAGGGGCGGGTAACCCCTCCCCAGACGCAGCTCGCCTATGGCTCATGCTGAGTGTCTGGAGAGGGGTCACCCGCCCCTCCCCGCAGTCGGTTTGGGTCGCCTGTAGCTGTTAGTACCCGTCGGGGTGGCGGACCGTGAAGGGCCCACTGGCTTGGGCTCTTAGGGATTTATGCCACCTTGGGCCGGTGCCGTTGGTGGTGCCTGCGGTGTCCCAGCGGAGGCCGGCTATTACTGCGTAGGCGTGGCCGCCGTTGGCGTAGACGGTGATCCAGCGGCCTTTTCCGCCGCTGCCCCAGCCGGCGAGGGAGCCGGAGGGCATTGGGGTGTCGATCAGGCTGCCGCCGTGGAGGGCGAAGCTGACGGCGCCGGAGCAGTCGTAGCCGGCGTCCCACCAGCGGCCGTGGCCGCCGCCGTAGATGTAGGGCTTGGTGCGGATCTTGTTCGCCGCGGCGATCACCTTTTTGACCGCCGCCGGAGCGTTGGCGGGCGGCACGGCGCGGCCGTTGACCAGGATCGCCTTGCCTGCGGGCGCGGTTGGGGCTTCGGTCTCCGGGGTAGTCGTGGAGACACCACCCGGGGTTTCCGCCTGGGCCGAGGTCGCGAGGGTCATCGCAAGCGCGACAACGGCGAGCAGCAATATGGAGATGCGAAGGGCGGGCGTTTTCCTGGCCACCCCAAGGGCGTTCGTCATTCACTCCTCCTTCGTCGGCCGGCGGGGTTAGCTGTCGGGCTAGCGCTGAAGGAGCCTGCGCCTCCACTCGTAAGTGGATTAGCCCCAGAAACCTGGGTCCCCCGCTCCCCGGCAACCTGAGCCAGGGATTAGGCGTTTGTGTGCATTCCTTAATGCAGGAGGATGAAGGAAGTTTCGGCGTCTTGTGTGGGCTTGATCACACAGGCGCTACTGGACGACCGGGAGTGGCGTCCCGCTCACGGGCGGCGCTTCCGCTGCACTCGGCGTCGCCTGCAGGACCGGCAGCTCTTGCGGCGTCGCGGCGACGATGCCGCGCGTTGCCTGCCGGATCGCCTGCGAGGCCGGGGCGTCGGGCTCGTCGATTACCAGCGGCGAGCCGTTGTCGGCATGCTCGCGCAGGGGCTCGGAGAGCGGCACCTTGCCCAGCAGCGGCACGTCGAGCTCGTCGGAGAGCAGCTGGCCGCCGCCCTCGCCGAAGATCGTGAAGCGCTCGCCGTCGGGGGTGGTGAAGCCGGACATGTTCTCGATCACGCCGAGGATCTCGAGGTCGAACTTCTTCGCCATCTCGGCGCCGCGCTGGGCGACCGACTGCGCCGCCGGCTGCGGCGTCGTGACGACGAGGAATTTGGCCTGCGGCAGCAGCTGGGCGAGCGTCATCGAGACGTCGCCGGTCCCGGGCGGCAGGTCGAGCAGCAGGTACTCGAGCTCTTCCCAGGCGACGTCCTCGAGGAACTGCTGGATCGCCTTGTGCAGCATCGGGCCGCGCCAGACGACGGCGGAGTTGTCCTCGACGAAGAAGCCGATCGACATCACCTTGACCCCGCTGGGCGAGTCCAGCGGCAGGATCTTCCGCTCGGCGTTCACCTCGGGTTTGTGGTTGACGCCGAGCATGCGCGGGATCGAGTAGCCGTAGACGTCGCAGTCGAGCGCCCCGGCCGGGTGTCCTTCGGCGGTCAGCGCCGCGGCCAGGTTGGCGGTCATCGTCGACTTGCCGACCCCGCCCTTGCCGGAGGAGACGCAGATCACGTTCTTCACCTTCGCCAGCGCGCCCTGCGGCAGCTTGTTGCGCCCGAGCGTCTGCTGGAGGTTGCCTTTCTCCTCGTCGGAGAGGACGTCGAAGCCGACGCCGACCTCGGTCACCCCTTCCAGTTGGGAGACGTTCTGGGCGACCGCCTGTTCGAAGTGCGAGCGGATCGGGCAGCCGGCGGTCGTCAGCGAGACGATTACCTCGACCCGGCCGCTCTCTTTGATGTCGATCGAGCGGACCATGCCCAGCTCGACGATTGAGCGCCGCAGCTCAGGGTCGATGACGGCGCGAAGCTTCTCGGTGATCTGATCTTCAGTGGGAAGTGGCATTGACCCGATTCTCGCAAAGCCCCGAGCCGGGGAGCGGTGAGGGGGGAGAGATCAACCCTCCGCAGCCCTTGGACCCCCGGAATGCAGTCGAGCGAAGGAGGATCGATGTCGGGGACGAGGCTTGCGATGGGACGGACGGTGGCGCTGGGGCTGTTGCTGGCACTGAGCGCGCTCCTCTTGGTGGCGTCGAAGGCGGAGGCGGAGAAGTAGGCCGTCGCCCAGTGCGGCTGGTACGTCGGCGCCGACGCCGGCTGGGCCGACACCACCGGCGGCGCCAAGTTCCGCTCCGACGCCTACTGCGTGCCGCCGGCCGGCAGCGACCCCTTCGCCGGCGCCCATCTCAAGAGCCTCACCCGCGACGGCCAGTCGACCGTCACCGGCACCCGCTTCGCCCGCTGGCGCTGGACGGCACCGCCCGGCACCGGCATCACCCAGGTTCGCGGCACCTGGTGGCATGCGCTGCACGACGGCATCGAGCAGCGGCTCGGCGCCGCGCCGGCCGCCGGTGGGTTCGACCCCTTCCTCAGCGCCTCCACCACCGACACCACGCCGCGCGAGTTCAGCAAGGGCTTCCCAGCGCCGGTGGCGGCGATCGAGGACCGGCTCCTCTGCGCCCGCGGCGAGGACAAGTGGTGCTCGCTCGACCAACCCTCCTGGTCGGGGCTGCGGGCGCTGACGATCACGGTCGACGATCCGACCGTCCCCGGTGCCTGGATCGACGGCGGCACCCTCACCGACGGCGGCTGGCGCCGCGGCAGCCAGTGGGTCCACGTGGTCGGCTACGACGCCGGCAGCGGCGTCCGCTTCAGCGAGGTCGGCCTCGACGGCGTCCGCGTCGGCCTCGTCGAGTACCCCTGCGAGAAGGTCTCGGTCGGCGGCGAGTGGCGGGGCACCCGGATGCAGCCCTGCCTGACCAAGGTCGACACCGCCCAGACCGTCGCTACGACCG
>DASTYZ010000139.1:0-14101 GCA_035764545.1 Solirubrobacterales bacterium
CCGTTGCCGATCACGCAGGTCTTCTCGGCGTGGAGGATGCCGGAGGGGATCAGGTGGAACTTGAACTCTTCGCCCTCGCGGACGATCGTGTGGCCGGCGTTGTTGCCCCCCTGGAAGCGGACGATCGTGGTAGCCCGCTCGGCGAGGAGGTCGACGACCTTCCCCTTGCCCTCGTCGCCCCACTGGGCGCCGACTATCACCACTCCTGGCATGCCGCGGGGGATTGTGACGGTCTCGCCCGGCGGACGAGTTGCGCCGTCTAGCTGGCGCGCGCCTGGAGGCCGGGCTCCGTCCGCCTGTCGTCTCCGAAAAGTGGAACCGGCTCTCCGCAGATCTCATGAAGACGCGAGACGGTTCGGGCGCCTACCTGCTCCACAAGCCGGCTCTTACCCTCCTCCATGGCCTCGTCAATTTTCTTGTCAAAAGCCGCATTGCTGGTAATGAGCAATGACCCCTTTTGCACGTACCGCTCATTTACGATTGCGTAGAGCTGCTCGACCACCCAATCCGTCTGACGCTCCGAGCCGAGATCATCGATCAGAAGAAGATCAACCGAAGTTAGTCGTCTAAAAAAAGCGTCATAGGCATCTTCTACGTCAGACGCTTGATAGGTCACGCGGATTCGCGTCAACAACTGGGGGGTGAAGTAGACGGCGACCGTCTTACCCCTCGCCAGCGCTTCCTGGGCGATCAACATCGCCAGGGTGGTCTTGCCGGTGCCAGGACTGCCCATGAACCAGAGTCCCTGTCCTTCTTCTAGCTTGTTCTCAAGGTCATCCAGATAACCGCGCACCGTCCTAATGACGTGTCGCGTGGGCATGTCTCGCTCCATGTCGCTTACAGGAGGGCGATCAAAGGAGACACCTCGATATCGCGCTGGGATTGCTGAGGCGACTCCTCGGAGACGCCCCTTTTTCAGGCGATCCGACCTGCAGTCGCATTCGCGCGCCACATCTTCCGGGCCCAGTATCCAGCCCGACCCGTCACAAACTGCGAGGGGACATGCCCGCTGACGGAAGGGCTCGGAGCGGGCGATCGCTGGCATCAGAAGTCAGGCCCCGCGGCGGCGGCGTCCTCGAACGGCGGCGCTTCGCCGGCCGGCTGCTCGATCGGCGGTTCGGTGTGGGCGTGGTCGGCGAATTTCGGATAGCGGTCGAGGAAGACCAGCTTCCTGGTCCCGATCGGGCCGTTCCTATGCTTGGCGATGATCAGGTCGGCGAGGCCGTCGGGCTCCTCCTCGGGGTCGCGGTAGTAGTCCTCGCGGTAGAGGAAGGCGACGACGTCGGCGTCCTGCTCGATCTGGCCGGACTCGCGCAGGTCGGAGAGCTGCGGCTTCGGCGGCGTCCGCTGCTCCGGCGCGCGCGAGAGCTGGGAGATCGCCACCACCGGCACCTCGAGCTCGCGGGCGAGGATCTTTAGCCCGCGGCTGATCTGGCCGACCTGCTCGACCCGGTTGGCGCGGTGGTCGTCGGAGCGCATCAGCTGGATGTAGTCAAGGATGATCACGCCGAGGCCGCCGCGCTCCTGTTCCTGGGCGTGCAACCGCCGCGCCTTCGCCCGCAGGTCGAGGATCCCGAGGTCGGAGGAGTCGTCGAACCAGAGCGGCGCCTCTTCCAGCTCGTTGCAGGCGCGCAGCACTTTCGGCCAGTCCCGTTTGGAGACCTGGCCCTTACGCAGTTTGTCGCCGGAGATTCGCGCCCGGCAGGCGATGAACCGCTGTGCCAGCTCCACCTCGGACATCTCGAGCGAGAAGAAGGCGACCGGGAGCCCCTTCTTCACGGCGACGTTTTCGGCGATGTTGGCGACGAGCGCGCTCTTGCCCATCGCCGGGCGGGCGGCGACGATGATCAGGTTGCCGGGCTGGAAGCCGCCGGTGACCGCGTCGACGTCGCGGAAGCCCGAGGGGGTGCCGGTCAGTTCGGTCTCGCCGGTCGAGAGCTTCTCGAGCCGGTCGACCTCGTCGTGGAGGATGTCGCCGAGGAGTTTGAAGTCGCTGGCCTGCTCCTTGTGGGCGACTTCGAAGAGCAGTTTCTCGGCCCGCTCGGAGAGCTCTTTCGGTTCCCCGTCGCGCTCGTTGACCCAGCCCTGAATCTCCTGGCCGGCGCCGAGGAGTCGCCGCAGCAGCGAGTTCTGCTGAACGATCTCGGCGTAGTGCTTGGCGTTAGCGGCGGCGGGGACTTTCGCCGTCAGCTCGGAGATGTAGTGCCGGCCCCCGGCCGTGTCGATCGTGCTGCGCTGGGTCAGCGCCTCGCTGACGCTGAGCTCGTCGACCGGCTGCGAGGCCGCGTAGAGGTCGTGGATGACCTCGAAGATTGCCTTGTGCTTGTCGAGGTAGAAATCTTCCCGGTGCAGCTTCACCTCGTCGATCACCCGGGTCAGCGTCGACTCGGAGATCAGCATCGCGCCCAGCACCGATTCCTCGGCCTCGATGTTTTGCGGCGGGACGTGGGTGGCGGGAGGCTGGGGCATCGGTATCTACTCAGGAGCTGAACCGATCAACGATTACAGCTGCCTCGGACGGCTAGAAAACCAGACCGCAGACGAGGCCGCAGGGGGCACCCTGCAAATTAGGCGGAAGCGGTGTCGCTCAGCACAGCCGAGGTCAATCGGAGGGGCCCGGCTGGCCGCTGCTCTTCATCCGACAGATAAAGCTCAACGCCTTCCCTGAGAGACTCGAAGAGCTCGTCGAGGGTATTGCCAGCGGCAAAACAACCTGGGAGGGCGGGCACCTCGGCCCAGTAGGAGCCCTCTTCGAGTCGGATATTGGCGCTGATCTCCATCCCAAGCATTTCCCCGGGACTCATCTTAGACCCGCCTGCCGGAGGATTGCCGCCGTCAAGCCTGAGGAGTAATCGCGCCCGCGATGACTGGGCAAAGTAATCGGCCGATGCCCCCTTTTGACCATCTTCACCTGGTGCTTGCCCCCTTTGGTTCGCATCCATCCGTCCTCTTCCAGCACCCTGATCGCGATCTTCTGATTGAGCGTCCGCACGCCCCAGATCATCAAGAGGCAAAGCGCACTCGTGGCGCGCAAGAGCAAAATCTTCAACTGCAGAAAGCGCGCGGCTTCGAGACTTCAGGCGCCGGGAGTTCCGAAGGAGAGCTGGTGGTGGTGCGCGGGCGGGATCAGGCCCTCCTGCTCCTGGCGGGCCTCGCCGCGGCGCAACATGCGGAGGGTGAGGATGGCGATGCTGAGGATCGCGGTGGCGCCGAGGCTGAGCTGGACGCTGAGGAGGCCTTCGCGGCTCCAGTAGACGTCTCTCAGGTCGAGCAGGAGCGCTGCCTCGTCGAAGGTGAGGCCGAAGCCGACTCCCATCGGGATCGCCAGCTTCTGCTCGAGCTCGTCGTCGTCGGTGAGCAGGGCCGCGGTCCCCGTCCCGAAGGCGAGCAGGATGCCGGGAACGAAGTGGTGGATGTGGCGGCCGCCGATGCTGACGTTGCGGAAAGGGCCTCGACCGTCCCGGATCGACCAGGTCGAGAGGCGGACCGTCGCGAAGGAGCCGAGGAAGCCCGCCAGGAGGTTGAAGAGGACGGTTTCGTAGCGGGGCGCTTCTTCGTAGCCGCGGACGGCGACGCCGACGGTGTCGGCCGCTGCCGCGGGCGCCGATTCGAGCAGGGCTTCGGAGTCGTGGGCCTCGCTGGCCCGCCGCGCGAACATGCGGCTGAACTGGCCGACCAGGACCGTGCCCGCGGCGGCGATCGCTACTCCGGCAAGACCGACGGTCGCTCGCTCGGAGCGAACCCAGCTGGCCCTGCGACGGCGAGGAAGGACTACTTCTCCTCGCTGATGATCGTCTTGACGGCGGCCGTGGTGCCGTCTTTGAGCTGAATCTCGACCATGAAGGTGCCGAGTTCGCGCAGCGGCTGCTCAAGCTGAATCTGTTTTTTGTCGACGCGCAGGTCGCGCGCCTCGCGCAGGGCGTCGGCGATCTCTTTCGGCCCGACCGAGCCGAACAGCTTGCCGTCCTCGCCGGCGCGCTGGTGGATCGTCAAGACGGTCTTCGAGAGCAGCCCGGCTGCTTCGGTTTCGCGCTGGGTGCGGACGGCCTCGGCTTTTTCAGCCGCCTCCATCCGCCGTTTTGCTTCCTCGAGAGCGCCGGCGGTCGCCGGCTGGGCCAGCTTGCGCGGGATCAGGAAGTTGCGGAGGTAACCGGGGGCGACGTCGACGACGTGACCACGCTGGCCGAGCGAATCGACATCCTGCAGCAGGATCGCCTGCGCCATCAGCGCTCTCCGACGTAGGGAAGCAGGGCGATTTCGCGCGCCCGCTTCACCGCCACCGAGAGCTGACGCTGGTGGCGGCGGGAAAGTCCGGTGACCCGGCGCCCGCGCGTCTTCCCCTTGTCGGAGAGGAAGCGGCGCAGCAGGTTCAGGTCCTTGTAGTCGACGACCTCGGAGTTGACGCGCGTGTATTTGCGCGGCCGTGCCCGGTCGGCACCGCGCCGGCCACCGCCGCGGCGGCCTCCGGTTCGGGACGAGCTGTCTGAAGAAGTGCGTGCCATCGGCGCGAGATGCTACAGAGCGCCGCGATGCGGCGCTCTGTAGGTGGGGGTCAGGAAGGAACTAGAAGGGGATGTCGTCTTCTTGGCCGCCTCCGCCACCACCGGCGGGGGCGCCGCTGAAGTCGGACATGTCGGCCGGGACGTCGCTCTGGGGGCTGAAGCCACCACCACCGCCGTTGCCGTTGCCACCGCCGGCCCCGTCGCGGGAGCCGAGGAACTGGACGGTGTTGGCGACGATCCGGACCGCCTGCCGTTTGCCGCTGCCGTCTTTGGCCTCCCACTCGCTCCAGTCGAGGCGGCCTTCGACCGCGACCGGCCGGCCCTTGTTGAGGTAGTTGGCGCAGTTCTCGCCCTGCGCCCCCCAGACGGTGACGTCGAAGTAGTTGGCCTTGTCGACCCAGTTGCCGCTCTGGTCTTTGCGGCGGCTGTTGACGGCGACGCGAAGGTCGCAGACAGCGGTCCCGCCGCCGGTATGACGCAGCTCCGGATCACGGGTCAGGTTCCCGGTGATGACCACCACGTTCACGTTCGAAGCTGCCAATGCACTCACTCCTCTGTTCTCGCTTATCTGGTGTCCCAGTCTAAGGAGGAGGTCGGCTCTATTCGCCCCCCTTGGCGGAGGGTTCCCGCAAACAGCGAGCGGCGCGGTGGGCGCTACTCGTCGTCGGGCTCGGAGTCGCCGCCGTCGCCGCGCTCCTCGCGGGCTCCGGTGGCGCTGCGCTCACGCGGCCCGGGGGCGGCGGTAGCGGCGGGAGGAACGATCACCGGTGCGTCGGGATCGACCTTGAAGATGCGGAAGCGGAGAACCCCGTCGGCGATCTTCAGATTGTGGTCCAGCGAGTCGAGCAGGTCGCTCGGGGCCTCGAACCGCAGCCAGCGGTAGTCCGCCTCGGTGCGGTGGTTGATTTCGTAGGCCATCTTGCGCAGACCCCAGCTGTTCTCGTGCTTGAGGCTGCCTTTGGCCTCGATCTGCCCGCGCGCATCCTGCGCCAATGCGTCGCGCGCAGGGGCGTCAAGTTGGGGGTCCAGCATCAGGACCAGCTCGTATTCGCGTGGTGCTGCCAAAGCGGCGCTGGACTATAGCGGCGGGCTGCCCCTAGCGCGGAGCGAACTCCTCCGAACCGTCACCCGGAGGCGTGGGTGGAGGCGGAGGTGGCGTCGGCGCAGGCGCGGGTGCGGGCGGCGGTTCGGAGACGGCTGCCGGTGGCGGAGTCGGCGTGGGCGGTGGGGCCGGCGGCGGAGCCGCAGGGGCTTGGCGGTGAGGCTTTGCTCGCCGCGGCCTGCTGCCGATCACATCCTCCGCCGCCGATCCCGTGGTTCCTTTCGGTCGCTCAGCGTCCGTTTCGAACCGTGGTTTTGGGAGCAGCGGCTCTGGATGCGGGACGACCTGCGGCAGCCCGACGTCTTCGGCCAACGGCGGCGGCTCGGGGGGTCGCAGGAGGGCGGGGAGGGACTGCAGGGCGAAGAGGGCAGCGACGGCGACGATTGCCACCTTGCCGATGCCACTCCAGCGAACCCTTACGCCCATCTCCACCTAAGGCGAGGGCGGCGGCAACTCTCCCCCTCAGGTCTTCTGACGGGCCGCTTCGATGTCCTGCAACTGATCGTCGACCCAGTCGCCGGGGTTGTGGGAGAAGATGATCTCCTTCAGGCCTTGGGACCACTGGCGCTTTTGCTCGGGGTCCATCGTCAGCGCCCGGTAGATCGCGTCCGCCTGCTCCTGGATGTCGAAGGGGTTGACCGAGAGCACGTAGTCGAAGAGCTCCTGGTGGGAGCCGGTGTTCTCGGAGAGCATGAGGACGCCGTCGCGGGTATTGACCGCGGGCGCCTCCTTCGCGACCAGGTTCATCCCGTCGAAGAGCGAGTTGACCATCAGCAGGTCGAAGTGCTTGTAGCGGGCGACCGCGTCGTAGAAGTTCTCGTAGATCTTGAGATCGATCGGCATCCAGTCCGTCGTCCCGTGGCGGTGGTTGACGACGGCGACCAGCGCCTCGATCCGCTCCAGGTACTCGGCGTACTCGGGCACGTCCTGGCGTGAGGGCTGCAGGTGGGCGATGAAGGTGACCTTTTCGCGGAACTCGGGGTGCTGGGTGAGAAACGTGTCAAAGGCGGTGAAGCCGCGCAGCACGTTCTTCGAGAGGTCGGCGCGGTCGACGCGGATGATCAGGTGCTGGCGCCGCCGCTCGAGCACCTCGCGCTCGGCCTCGGCCACCTCGGGCGAAGCCGCTGCCCGCTCCAGTCGGCCGGCGTCGATACCCAGCGGGTAGGCGCGGGCAATCGTCCTGCCGCGCTGGTGGCGCACTTCGGCGGCGTGGTAGTCGACCTCGACCCCGTCGAGGAGCTCGTCGCAGCAGCGCAGGAAGTTGATGCAGTAGGCGTGGGTGTGGAAGCCGATGATGTCGTTGGCCAGCATTCCCTCGTAGATCGCGCCGCGGACCCGCGTCGGCAGGATCCGCCAGCTGTCCGGCTGCGACCAGGGGATGTGGACGAAGTGGTGGAGGAAGGCGTCGGGGCGCTGGGCGCGGATCATCCCGGGGGCGGTGTAGAGGTGGTAGTCGTGCAGCATCACCAGCGGGTTCTCCTGCCCCTCGATCTCCTGCAGGACCGCGTTGGCGATGTCCTCGTTGACCGCCTGGTAGCCGTGGTCCCAGGCGTCGATCTCCTCCTGGCGGATGTCCGGCGCGTTGGAGATGTCCCAGAGGTAGTGCTGGATGAACCAGAGGATCGGGTTGGCGATCACGTTGTAGAAGCGGTCGTAGGCTTCGGGGTCGCTGCCGACCAGCCGCACCCGGTACTCGATCCCGTCCTGCTCCTGCTGGATCGGCCCCCCCGCCTCCTCGGAGGCGGCGACATCCTCGTCGGTCATCGCCGAGGCGATCCAAAGCGCGTCGCGGTGGGAGACGAGGCCGGAGAGCGCGGTGACGAGACCGCCGCCGCCCCGGCGCACCGTCCGCTGCCCGTTCTCGTCGCGCTCGAACTGCAGCGGTCCCCGGTTGGAGACGATGATCAGCGGCGAGGAACTCACGCCGAAGAGACTAAGGGGTACCGACTATGGGGTACGGCTGACTAACCGTCGACGTCGTCGATCAGCTGCAGCCAGTCGCGCAGCAGGCGCGGCGTCAGGAACATGCGGCGGGCGTGCTCCTTGCCCTCGCGGCCGAGCTTCTTGCCCAGCTCCGGGTCACGGAGGATGTCGAGGCAGCGCTCGGCGCACTGGGCGGGTGAGTCGACGAGGTAGCCGCTGACCCCGTCCTCGATCTGCAGCGGGATGCCGCCGACGTTGCCGGCGACCGTCGGCCGCCCCTTCCAGAGCGCCTCGGTGACGGTCAGGCCGAAGCCCTCGCGGATCGACTTCTGCAGGCAGATGTCCGACTGGGACTGAAAGGCGTTGACCTCGATCGCGCCGACGTTGTTGAGGTTGCTGAGGATTTTGATGTCGTCGTCGCCGCCGGCGTATTCGAAGGTCTTGTTGAAGTACTCCATGCCCTCGGGATCGTCGGTCGCCATCGAGCCGACCATCGCCAACTGCGCCTCCGGCACCTGCTCGGTCACCGCGCGGTAGGCGTCGATGACGCCGATCGGGTCCTTCCACGGGTCGAAGCGGGAGACCTGGGTGATCAGCGGCCGGTCGACGTCGATTCCGAACTGGCGGCAGACGAAGGCGGCGTCCTCGGGCGAGAAGGCCATGTTCTTCGGCGAGAGCGGGTCGATCGCCGGTGGGATGATCCGCACGTCCTCACGGTGCTGGCCCATCCCGTTGGGGACGTAGTCGTCGAGGTGCCAGACGCTGGCGTCGTACTCTTCGATCATCGGCAGCAGCCGCTCGATCGGCGCCGGGTTCGGGGTCGAGAGGTCGATGTGGCAGCGCCAGATCCAGTGCTTCGACTTCGCGGTGGCGCCGCGCCGCAGCCCGATCGGCTGGGGGTCGTGGACGATGATCACGTCCCACTCGCCCTGCAGCCCCTCGGCGTTGATCTGGTTGATCTCGTCGAAGATCTCCCACTGTTCCGCGCTCAGCGTCTCCTCGGCGCCCTGCAGCGAGTTGTGGAGGAGCTTGGTCGCGTTGAAGAACTCTTCCTTGCCGAAGATCACGTGCCAGTGGGCGTCGAGGCCGACGTCCCTCATCAGCGGCACCATCGTGTAGAGGATCTCCGAGACGCCGCCGCCGAAAGCGGTGGCGCTGACGTGCAGGATTCGCTTGCCTTTGAGGGGCTCCGCAAGCTGGCGGATCTGCTCCGTCAGGTCTTTACCGACGATATGGGTGTAGTCGGTGAGGGTCTTGTGGCCGAGGGCGACTTCCTGAAGCAAGCCCGGAGTTCTACACGGATGAGCGGCGACGTGGTGTCCAGCCGCGGGGTGCCCTACCCGGAGGTGGGGCTGTCGGGCCGCTTACCCAACTTCAACTCGATGGTCTTGCGCTCGTTGTCGCGGAGGATCGTCACCGTCACCTCTTCGTCCGGCCGGTGGGCCGAGATCACTTCGGCGAGGTCATCGGGGGTGACGATGTCCTCGCCCTCGACCTGCAGGATCACGTCGCCACCAGTCTGGTACTGGGCCGCCTGGAAACGGAGTTTCTCGTCGCCGGCCTCAATCCCGGCTTCCTCGGCCGGCCCGCCGGAGACGACTTCGGAGACCAGGCCACCGAAGGTGGTGTCGAGGTCGAGCTTGCGGGCGAGCTGGGGATAGAGCGGTTGCGCGGAGACGCCCAGGTAGGCGTATTCCGCCTCGCCGTCCTCCCGCAGCTGGGCGATCGAGCGCTGGGCCGCCGAGATCGGGACCGCGAACCCGACCCCGTCGTTGGCGCCCGAGTTGGTCTCGATCTGCTGGTTGATCCCGATCACCCTGGCGCCGGCGTCGAGCAGCGGCCCGCCCGAGTTGCCCGGGTTGATCGAGGCGTCGGTCTGGATCGCGCCGGAGATCTGGAACTGGGTCAGGGACTGGACCGAGCGGTCGGTCGCGGAGACGACTCCGACGGAGAGCGACTGCTGCTCTCCGAACGGGTTGCCGATCGCGGCCACCGGCTGGCCGACATGGAGCTTGCTGTCATCCCCGAGCTCGAGCGGGTGCAGGTCGAGCCCCTTCGGCGCGATCTTCAACAGGGCGACGTCGACGAAGGGGTCGAAGCCGATGATCTCGGCCGGGACGACGTTGCGGTCCGGGAATTCGACGTAGACCTGATCGGCCCGCTCGCGGTCGCCGCCGGCTTCTTCGGTGACGACGTGGGCGTTGGTGACGATTTCGCCGTCGCCGCTGACGACGAAGCCCGATCCTTCGGCGGCACCGGCGCCGGCGAAGACCGAGCGGATGGTGACGACGCCGGGGGAGGCGCGTTCGTAGACCTCGCTGGCGTCGAAGCCGGGGCTCGAGGTCTCGATCGCCACCTGCGGCTCCTCGGTCGGCCTCAGCACCTGGGCAGATTCGGTCCCTCCCTCGGTCGTCCCGTCCCCGCTCGTGCCGCAGCCGGCCAGCAGCGCCAGGCCGAGGAGCAAGGCGAGGAGAAGCGCGCCCCGTCTCAAGTGCCCACCTTGACCGGAGCTCGCAGCGGGCGTGGGGCGGCAGGCTCACGGTCGCCCGGCGGCAGATCAAGCGTGAAAGCCGTGAAGCGGCGGCTGGAGCTGATCGTGATCTCGCCCTTCATCCGCTGCGCTAGCTCGGAGGCGATCGCCAGACCGAGCCCGGACCCGCCCGCCTGGTCGGCGGTGTAGAAGCGCTCGAAGATCCGCTTCTGCACGCGCTGGGGAATCCCCGGCCCGGTATCGGAGACGGTCAGCTCGGCGCGGCCTTTGGCGGAGTAGGTGGTCACGGTGACGTCGGTGCCCTCGGGGGTGTGGGTGAGGGCGTTGTCAAGCAGGATACGGATGATCTGCCGCACCCGATCAGGGTCGCCGAGCGCGATCGCCGGCTGCTCGGGCGTGCGCAGCTGCAGCCGCGACCCGCGCAGTTCGGCGCGGGCGCCGAACTCTTTCGTCACCTCCCGCGCCAGGCCGGTCAAGTCGACGGTGCTGGCGCGCATCACCACAGCCCCGGCGTCGAGCTGGGAGAGGTCGAGGAGGTCGGTCGTCAGCTTCGTCAACCGCTCGATCTGCTGGCGCATCGTCCGCACGAACTCGGCCCGCTCCTCCGGGCTCGGATCCTCGTCTTCGAGCAGCTCGACGAAGCCGCCGAGGCTGAAGATCGGCGTCCGCAGCTCGTGCGAGGCGTTGGCGATGAACTGCTTGCGGGCGCTGTCGAGCTCGGCCAGGCGCCGCTGCATCTCGTTGAAGGTGCGGGCGAGGTCCCCGAGCTGCCCGACCGAGGCGATCGGGATCGTCGTTTCGAAGTTGCCGTCGGCGACTTTGCGCGCCGCTTCCTGCAGGCTCTGGATGTTGCTGGCGGCGGCGCGGGTGTAGTAGAGACCGATCGCGGTGGCGATCGCGACCGCGATCAGGCCGCCGGTGAGGATCTGCAGTTTGACCGCGTCCTCACCGCTGGCCGAACCGCCGATCGCGACGGCGTAGATGTAGACGACCGCGGTGGCGCCGACCGCGATCGCGATCGAGATCAGGGTAATGCGGCTGGCGAGGTCGCTGAGCCGGAGCCCACGCATCGCGCTTACTCCCGGAAGCGGTAGCCGACCCCGCGCACAGTGAAGAGGTAGTCGGGCTCCTTCGGGTCCCGCTCCAGCTTCTCGCGCAGGTGGCGGATGTGGACGTCGACGGTGCGCGGGTCGCGGTAGTCGGAGTCGCCCCATACGTGCTCCAACAAGGTCTCGCGGGTGAGGACGCGGCCGGGGGAGCGGGCGAGGGCGCCGAGGATCTCGAACTCGACGTAGGTGACTTTGATCTCCTCGCCGGCGAGCGTGACCATGCGGCGGTCGAAGTCGATCGTCAGCTCCGCGCACTCGATCGCCCCGCCGTCGCTTGACTCGCCCCCCATCCGGGAGCGCCGCAGCGCCGCTTTGACGCGGCTGCGGAACTCGCGCACCGAGAAGGGCTTGGTGATGTAGTCGTCGGCGCCGACCTCGAGGCCGGCGACCTTGTCGGTCTCGCTGCCTTTGGCGGTCAACATGATGATCGGCACCTGGCTGCGCGAGCGCAGGGCCCGACAGACTTCGACCCCGTTCAGCTGCGGCAGCATCAGGTCGAGAATGACCAGGTCGAAGCGGCCCTCCTCGAAGCGCCGCAGCGCTTCATTGCCGTCCAGAGCGGAGGTGACGTGGTAGCCGTCCTTGCGCAGCGGGTAGCTGAGGAGCGTCTGAATCGACTGCTCGTCGTCTACGAGAAGAATGCGCGCAGATCCGTTCGGCACAGCATCAAGGGTAGTAACCGGGGCAGTTTGGACGCATGTGCGAGTACTAAGAACTAAGGATCTGGGGGACGAGACCGATAATGACCGCGAAGGCAATGCAAGCCCAGGAACTGAAATCTCTCGTCGAGGCCGGCGCCTACAAGCCGGACCCTGCGCAGGTGGCTGTTGCGATGCTGAGCCGCCGCGGCGTCCGCGAGCTGCTCATGGGGTTGCAGGGCTCGAGTCCCCGAAATGGTCATACCCCTGGGCCTCCAGCAGCCCACCCTCGGGCAGCCTGATCTCAACCCCCTCTCCGGCCGCAACGGTTCCGACTGGCGTCAGCTTCGTTTCGTCCGCCTCCGTGACCGCTCGCGAGGCGCCTTCGAGCTGCCCTGGCGGTAGCGCCGCCAGCAGCTCGTAGTCCTCGCCGCCGGCGACGGCAAGTTGGAGAGGGTCGAGTCCCGCGGCAGCGGCGACCTCGGCGACGCCGTCGGCAAAGGGAAGATCGCCGGCTTCGATCTGCATCAGGACGCCGCCGGCGCGGGCGAGGTGGGCGGCGTCGCCGGCGAGCCCGTCGCTGAGGTCGATCATCGCGAGGGCGCCGGCGCCGGCGAGAGCGCGGCCGGAGCGCAGTCGCGGACTCGGATCGAGCTGGCGCGCACGAAGGCGCTCGACGGTGCTCGAGGGCAGCGCCTCGGCCAGGCCAGGGCGCTCGAGCAGGAGTCGCCCTGCCGCGGCAGCGCCGAGCTCGCCGGTGAGGACGAGGAGGTCGCCGGGCAGGGCGCCGCCGCGGCTGACGAAGCGCTCCGCCGCCGCGGCGTGCCCGACCACGGTCATCGCCAGGGTCAGCGCCGGCGCCCGCGTCACGTCACCGCCGGCGAGCGTGGTCCCGGTCTCGCCGGCAAGCTCCAGCAGGCCCTCGAGGAGGGCGAGGAAGTCCGCCTCGGTGAGGTCCGCCGGGGCGCCGAGGACGACGTAGGCCTCGCCCGCCTCGGCGCCCATCGCGGCGAGATCGGAGAGGGCGGTGGCGAGCGCCTTGCGGCCGATCATCTGAAGATCGGTCTCGCCGCGGCGGAAATGGACGCCCTCGACGATCGCGTCGACTGAGGTCGCCGTCGCGCCGCCGGGAACGGTGACCGCAGCATCGTCGCCGCTGCCGAGTTTTACCTTGGGACCGTCCTCCGGCAAGCGCTCGCGCAGCTTCGCCAGGAACTCGAACTCACCCATCCCACGACTATCCCAAACAAAGCGACGAACCAAAGAACTAAGGTGCGCACGGACGTGGAGAGCCGCCAACCATTCCTGCATCGCGTAGGCGAGGCCGGATCGCGGGTCGGGAAGAAGCCGCCCCGCAGCCGCAAAGTCCGACTCGCGCTCCAGATCGGCCTTGCCCTGCTGATCTTCGGCTTCCTCGTGCTCACGGTCATCGACCAGTGGTCGGAGATCAAGAGCGAGGGCGTCCACTTCCACGTCGGCTGGCTGGTCCCGGCGATCGTCATCCTCCCCTTCTTCTTCGTCCTCAGCGCCTACGGCTGGGACCTGACGCTGCGCTTCCTCGGCTACCGGATCGGGTTCGGCCGGGCGCAGGTGGCGTGGGGGCAGCCGCTGCTGGCGCGCTACGTCCCCGGCAGCGTCCTCTACGTACTGGGCCGGCTGCTGCTCTCAGAACGGGCGGGGATTCCGCGCCGGACGACGATCGCCAGCATCGTCTACGAACAGGCGGTCTCGGCCACCTCGGCGGTCGTCGTCGCCTCCTACTTCATCATCAAGCACCCCGATCTCCAGGGGGAACCGTGGCGCTGGGGAGTGCTGCTGCTGATCCCGGCCGCGGTCACGGTCCTGCACCCGCGGATCTTCGGGCCGTTGACCAACTGGGCGCTGCGCAAGTTCGGCCGCGAGCCGCTGCCGTCGTTCATCCCCCTGCACGGGATCCTCACCCTGATCGCCTTCTACACGCTGAACTGGCTCGTCGTCGCCCTCGGGCTCTACTGCGTTGCCCGCTCGGTCACCAACATCCCCTTCGAGGATGTCCTCCTGGTCGGCTCGGCGCAGGCGATCGGCTACGTCGCGGCGCTCGTGACCCTGATCGCGCCGGCCGGGCTGGGAGTCAAGGACGCGGCCTTCGCCTGGGCGATGAAGGCGGCGCTGCCGAGCGGGAGCTTCGCCCTCGGCTCGCTGATCGCGATCGCCGTCCTCCACCCACGGATCTTCGGACCGCTGGCGAACTGGGCGCTGCGCAAGTTCGGCCGCGAGCCGCTGCCGGAGTTCATCCCCCTGCACGGCATCCTCACCCTGATCGCGTTCTACACGCTGAACTGGTTCGTCATCGCCCT
>DASTYZ010000140.1:0-36621 GCA_035764545.1 Solirubrobacterales bacterium
GCAGTCGTAGGAGTCGTCGTAGAAGGAGCCGTGGCCGCCGCCCCAGACGTAGGGTCGGCCGACGATCGTGTTGGCGGCGTTGATCGCTCCCTGGACGGGTTCGGGGGCGGCCGGCGGTGCGAGGGCGACGCCGGTGAGGAGGATCGCGGTCGAGGCCGGGTCGCCGCCGCGGCGGTGGGCGAAGATCTCGGCGCGGCTGAGGTTCGAGGCGTGGGGGACGTGGGTGCCGTTGCTGCCCGCCGAGGCCGGCGGCAGGAGGCTGGGGTCGGCGGCGATTTCCTCTTCGGTGGGCAGATCGACCTGCTTGCGCGCGGGAGCGGTGGCGATCCGCGATTCGACCTGCTGGCGCGCCTCGACCAGCGCCAGGCTGTCGCCGATCGCGTTCACCGCGTGGTTGCCGCCGCCGGCCCCGATCAGGGCGATCGTCACCTGCAGCACTGCCATCGTCGAGTCCATTGACGCCTGCAAGCTTACGCAGGCGCCCCTTTCGGTCGGCGGTGCCGTTTGCGCCTCCTCGCAACGGGAAAAAGTTCCTTAAGGGAAGGGAACCGCGTAAGCGAGGAGAGGTGTGATGGCGCAACAGACCAAGCGCAAAAGCGAGAGCAAGAGCTCGAAACGAAAAGCTTCAGGCAGCGGGCGCAACAAAAGCCCGCTGAAGAAAGACCGCCAGCCAGGCAGCGGCAAGACCGTGCCGGAACAGATGTACGAGGACTACACGGTCGTCGATCCGGTCGAAATCAGCGACACCGACGAGCCGGACGTGATCGTCGACATACCTACCGTCAAGGTCGACGAGATCCACTTCGAGCTCGACGATCTGATGGCTCGGGTCTCGCTGCACGCGGAAGTCCTCGACCTGGTGAAACTGAGCGTCGGCGTCCACGTCGAGCTCGGCAAGGTCGAACTCAACATCAAAGGCGTGGAAGCGCAGGCGCTGATGCGGGCACGGCTCGATCACGTGACCGCGATCATCGATCGCGTCCTCACCACGCTCGATCGCAACCCCGACGTGCTGAAAGAGATCGCGAAGTCGCTCAAACCCGTGACCGAGGGCGCCGGCAAAGCGGTTGGTGAAGTCGGCGAAGGCGCGAACAAAGCAGTCGGCGAGATCGGCGAAGGCGCCGGCGGCGCGGTCGAAGACGTCGGCGAGGGTGCCGGCGGGGCCGTCAAAGACGTCGGCAAAGGAGCCGGTGGTGCGGTCGAAGAAATCGGCGAAGGCGCGAACAAAGCCGTCGGGCAGGTCGGCGAAGGCGCGGGGCAGGCCGTCGGCGGTCTTGGTGAAGGCGCCGGCGACGCGCTCGGCGGGGTCGGTGGTCTCGCGGGACTTGCCGGCGCAGCAGGCGGCGGCGGTTCCGGCGGCGGCGGGAACAGCGGAGGCAATGGCGGCGGCGGCAACGGAGGCGAAGGGATCTCCGGCGGCCAGCTCGCCAAAGCGATCGCCAAAGTCGTCGCCAAGGAACTCGGCTCGGCTGCAAGCGACGAGGCGAAGGACCTCGGGCTGGCGGCGACCCACAAGGCGATGGAGCTGGGCGAGCGCCGGCGTCAGCGCCGGGCGGAGAAGCACAACGCGACCGCGGCGGCGCTGCGCAAGGCCGAGGAGCACGGGGTCGACGTCGACCAGGTCGAAGGCACCGGTGCCGAAGGCCGCGTCACCGTCCACGACGTCGAGAAGGCGGCGGCCGCGTGAGCGGCCGTCGTCCCGACCTCGAGTTCTTCACCTCGGCCAAAGCGAAGGAGGTCAAGTTCGGCAAGGTCCCGGAGCGTCGCAAGGTCACCTACTACGGCGAGCCGGGGCACGAGACCGAGGTCGACGTCCAGCGGGAGAGCATCCCGGAGGAGCCCGAGGAGGGCGTCACCTACCGCGACGTCAAGATCGACTGGGCCGTCGAGCAGTGGGTCGTCCACCCGGCCGAAGACGAGGACTTCGAGGCCGAGGACGTAGAGCGGGAAGTGAAGGAGCGCCGCCGCCGCGAAGCAGAAGGCGAAGCGGAGACGGGCTGAGCGGGATTGAGGCCAGCGACCGCGCGTCCCGTACGCGCGGTCGCGGCCATGTCCTCAGGGCCAGCCCTGGCGCTAGCGCCTCGCGGTGAGTCCCTGTAGAACGACCTCCACGGGGGAGCGGTGCCTGCCGTTCCTCCCCGATGCAGCGCTGTCGATGCCGTCGGCGATCTCGGCTACCTGCGCGCTGAAGTGTCCGACGCCCTTGGCGGCCTTGGCGACGTCCTTGGACTTCACCTTGACCTTCGGCCGGCGCGGCATCGCCTTGCTGCCCTTGGCGACTGCCTTGCCGATCCCGCCTTTGCGCCCTTTTTTGGAAGCGGCGAGGGCCATGCCCCCGGCTGCTCCGGCGACGGCGGCGCCACCGGCGACGAGCGGCACTTTCGCTTTGCTCGCGACTTTGCCGACGGTTTTGCCGGCGGATTTACCGGCGCCTTTGGCTTTGCCGCCGATGTCCCCGACGGCGTTGCGCACTGCCTCGACGTTCGAGTGTTTGCTCGAGGACCCGTTCGAGCGCGAAGCGCCGTTACCGTTGCTCGAGCTGCGCGATTTGCTGCTCGATTTCGGTTTGGCTTTCGCTTTCACTTTCGAGGCTTTCGATTTCGCCGTCGATTTGGATTTCGAAGCCGGTTTCGCCGCTTTCGAAGACGATGCTTTTTTTGATCTTGGTTTTGGTTTCGACGTCGATCTCGATTTGGGTTTCGATTTCGATTTAGGGGTCGATTTGGATTTCGTTTGAGCCATTTTCCTCTCTCCTCGGGGAGTTCCCTATTGGCTCAAGTACCCAATCCAATGCCCGCAAATCAGCATGAATGGACGCTTGCCCGACTCTTCACGACCTCGAAGGCGCGCCCGGGTATCTGCTTCAGCTGGTTGAGGTCCTCGTCGTCCCAGCGCTTGTCACTCGTGCCGGAGAAGAACCAGTTGGAGCCGTTGTCGGCGACGATCAGCCCGTAGCGCTTCATCGCTAGGGCGATCGTGCGGGCGGCGCCGCTGAAACGGCCGAGGTCGTAGCCCGCCTTCAGGCGCAAGCGCAAACCCATCGGCGGCGCGCTCGGGTTGGAGGCGTCGCCGGCGCAGTGGGAGGCGGGGTGGACCCAGGCGTTGCGGGTGCTCTCGAAGGTGACGCGGATCGCGTGGTCGATGCGCCCGGCGGCGACCTCGTCGTAGCGGACGAGCCCGGGGAAGATCGGCAGGCCGGCGGCGTCGGCGGAGGTCCATCCCTCGGGCCGGCGCGCGGTCGAGCGCAGGTCCCACTCGGTCCCGGAGTCAGCGTTCCAGTGCGGGCGCGGCTGGGCGACGTAGAAGGCGCGGTAGAGCTCATAGAGCTTGCAGGCGGAGCGGTCGACGACGAGGACGTGGCGGTCGCCGTCGCTGCCGTTGCCGCCCTCGACCGGCGCCTTGGCCGGGACCGGGAAGGGGCCGGGGTCGCTCTCGTCCCCGTAGGCGGTGTAGTTGACGGCGAGCGGTTGCTCTCCGGCGCCGACGACCGAGTAGGGGAAGCCGTAGGCGCGGGGCGAGCCGAAGTCGGGATGCAGGTGGTCGCCGCCGTGCGAATTGATGTAGGTGATGTAGGCGTTCGAGCGCGGGTCCCGCGGCGCCTTCGAGATGTCCTGGTTCCAGGCGACCTCGGTCGGGAGCGACGGGGCGTGAGGAGAGAGCGACGCCGGGGGGTCCGGGAAGACCGGGCAGGGAGAGAGGGCGGGGTAGGGGCCGACGGCGGTCGAGGAGCTGACAACGATCGTCGCGAGCGCCAAGGCAACAAGCGCCGCCACCCCCAGAGCACGTATCCGATTTTTGCCACACCCGGGTGGGGTGAAAGTCGGCTGCGCCATCTGGTCGCGGAGGCTAGCCTGCGCCGGGATGACCCTGGACGAGCGTCCGACCTTGCTGGCGATTCAGCACGTGCCTTGGGAGGGGCCGCACCGGATCCTCGATGCCTGCGGCGAGCTGCAGGTGAAGACGGTGAAACCGCTGGCCGGGCAGGGGCTGCCGGCGCATGACGAGGTTGCGGGCGCGGTCGTCATGGGTGGGCCGATGAACGTCGACGAAGTCGAGCGCTTCCCGGCCCTCGCCGCGGAGCGCGAGTGGCTGGCCGAGGCGGTTGCGCGGGAGATGCCGGTGCTGGGGATTTGCCTCGGGGCGCAGCTGCTGGCGCGGGCGCTCGGGGCGGAGGTGCAGCCCGGCGAGCGGGAGATCGGGTTCGCGCCCGTGGAGGTCGCCGACGCCACGGATCCGCTGCTCGGCGGCCTCGCCCCGCGCACCGAGGTCCTGCACTGGCACGGCGACTGCTTCGACCTCCCGGACGGCGCTCAGCATCTCGCCTCCTCGGAGCGCACCACTTGTCAGGCCTTCCGCGCCGGCAACGCCTGGGGCGTCCTCTTCCATCCCGAGGCCGACTTCGCCCTGGTCGAGGCCTGGATGGAGGCGCCGACGATGGTCGCCGAAGCGTGTGCGGCTCTCGGCGACGCGGGGACGCACGCGCTGCCGGAGCGCGCGGCCGAGTTGGAGCCGACGCTGGTCGAGCGCACCGCACCCGGCTTCGCCGCCTTCGCTGAAATCGTCGCGGCCGGGTAGAGGGGGCAGGATGGAGGTCTGCCTGATGATCGAGGGCCAGGAGGACGTGACCTGGGAGGACTGGCTGGCGCTGGCGGCGGCCTGCGAAGAGAACGGGGTGGGGACGATGTTCCGCTCCGACCACTACCTCTCCGTCGACGACCGGCGCGAGCGCGGCTCGCTCGATGCCTGGGGGACGATCACCGCCCTCGGCGCCGTGACGGAGAAGCTGCGGCTGGGGACGATGGTCTCGCCGGCGACCTTTCGCCACCCGGCGCTGCTGGCGAAGGCGGCGGTGACCGCCGACCACGTCTCCGGCGGCCGGGTCGAAGTCGGGATCGGCGCCGGCTGGTGGGAGCGCGAGCACGAGCTCTACGGCTTCGACCTGCCGCCAGTCGGACCGCGGATGGAGGCGCTCGAAGAGCAGATGCAGATCGTCCGCGGCCACTGGGGCGAAGGGCCGTTCAGCTTCGACGGCGACCATTACCGCGCCCATGAGCTCGATGCGCGGCCGAAGCCGGTGCAGCAGCCGCTGCCGCTGATCCTCGGCGCCAAAGGCGGGCCGCGCAGCCTGCGGATCGGCGCCCGCTGGGCGACCGAGTACAACACCGTGATGGCGACCGCGGAGGAGATCGCCGACATCCGCAAGCGCCTCGACGAGGCCTGCGAAAAGGAGGGACGGGACCCGGCGACGCTGCCGCTCTCGATGATGACCGGCTGGTTGGTCGGCGCCGACCGCGAGGAACTGATCGACCGCGCCGCGCGCCTCTCGCGCTGGAAAGGCGAGGACGGCGACGGCGAGGCCTACATCGCCGGCCTGCGCCCGAGCACGATCCTCGGCACGACCGAGGAGGCGATCGAGCAGCTGCGCGAGCTGCAGGAGGCGGGCCTGACCCGGATCATGGGACAGCACCTGTTGCACCGCGACCTCGACGCGGTCGCGCTGATGGGCAGGGAGATCGCCCCGGCGCTCGCCGGCTAGCTGGGAGCGCCGGCGCCGTAGATCGCCCGCAGCCAGATCTCGACGAGGACGTCGAGGACGCGGTCCTGGTCGAGCGCGGGGGACTCGCCGGCGAAGGACGCGTACTGGACCCGCTCGTTCATCTGAACGAGGGCGATCGCGACGTCGCGGGCGGGCTCGCCGGGGGGTGCGGCGCCGCGGGCGCGCTCGGCTTCGATCACCGCGGTGGTGTCGGTCACCCAACCCTCCATCACCTCGGCCCAGAGGTCGCGCGCCTCCGGGTTGGTCATCCGCAGTTCGGCGGCGGCGAGGGTGACGGCGCGGCGGGCGCGGAAGGCGCCATAGAGATCCTCGAGGGCGCGGCGCAACCCTGCCTGCGGGTCGCCCTGGGCCAGCGTCGTCAGCGCTTCCGCGCGGCTGCCGGCCGCGGCGGCGACGAGGCGGTCGATGATCGTCAGCACGACCGCGTCCTTGGAGGGGAAGTAGAAGTAGAAGGTGGGGCGGGAGATGCCGGCGCCCTTGGCGAGGTCATCGACGGAGATCTCACTCAGCGGCCGCTCCTCCAGCAGCTGCTCGGCGGTCTCGAGGATCGCCCGCTCGCGATCGTCGCCGCTGGCGCGCGTGCCGCGACGGCCGCGCCCTTTGGCGGCTTGACGGGGTTTGGCGGCTGCCTCCATCGCTTCCACCTTACATTGCGTCGACTAAATCGACAAGTTGTTGACGGACTCGACACAGTGTTGATAGAGTTCCGCTCGTGAGCAAGCGCGTGATCATCACCGGCGCCGCCAGTGGCATCGGCGAGGCAACGGTCCAAGCCCTGCGCCAGCGCGGGGCGGACGTCGTCGGCCTCGACCTCAAAGCGGATGGGGACCTGATCGCCTGCGACGTCACCGATCAGGAATCGGTCGACAACGCGATCGCCCAGGCCGTGAAGCAGTTGGGCGGCGGCGTCGACGCCCTCGTCAACTGCGCCGGCATCGGCCTGCCCCAGAGCGCGACCGAGACCCCCGGCCCCGACGCCCTCCGCGTCCTCGACGTCAACCTGCTCGGCACCTGGCGCGTCACCGCCGCGGCGCTGCCGGCGCTGCGCGCCTCCCACGGACGCGTCGTCAACATCTCTTCGGGCCTCGCCCACCTCGCCGTCCCCTTCGCCACCGCCTACGGCGCCAGTAAGCGCGGCGTCGTCGGGTACTCCGAGCAGCTGCGGGCGGAGGTCGGCGACGAGGTCACAGTCACCACCGTCTATCCCGGCTACATCCGCACCCCGATCCACGACGCCAGCCGCAGCGCCGGCGTCGGCCTCGAGGGCATGGTTCCGGCCGAGCCGCTCAGCGCCGCCGTCGACACCCTCGTCCGCGCCATCTACGGCAAGCCGGCCCGCGACCTGGCGACGACCAAGCGCGGCGCCCGTTCCTACGCCCTCCTCCGCCTTCTCCCCAAAGGCCTGGTCGAGGGGGCGATCCGCCGCCAGATGCGCCGCGGCGCCAAGCGCGGCAAGTTCGAGTCCACCCCGATGACGAGCGACCTGATCGGTCGCCTGACCCGTCAGTAATAGGAGACCTTCATGCCTGACTCCTCCGAGCATGTGAACGTCCTCATCGTCGGCGCCGGCCTCTCCGGCATCGGCGCCGCCGTCCACCTGCAGCAGAGCTGCCCCGGCAAGAGCTACGCGATCCTCGAGTCCCGCGAGGCGATGGGCGGCACCTGGGACCTCTTCCGCTATCCCGGCATCCGCTCAGACTCCGACATGTTCACCCTCGGCTACTCGTTCAAGCCGTGGCTGGGGGAGAACTCGATCACCGACGGCGAGTCGATCCTCGACTACATAAAGGAGACGGCGCGGGAGTACGGGGTGGAGGGGAAGATTCGCTTCGGCCACAAGGTGGTTGCCGCCGAGTGGTCGAGCGCCGACGCGCGCTGGACCGTCCGCGCCGAGAGCGACGGCCAGCCGGTTGAGATCACCTGCGACTGGCTCTATGGCTGCACCGGCTACTACCGCTACGACGAGGGCTTCTCGCCGAACTTCGAGGGCACCGAGCGCTTCGCGGGGGAGATCGTCCACCCCCAGCACTGGCCCGAGGACCTCGACTACGCGGGCAAGCGTGTTCTCGTGATCGGCAGCGGCGCGACCGCGATGACGCTGGTGCCGGCGATGGCCGAGCGCGCCGCGCACGTGACGATGCTGCAGCGCTCGCCGACCTACGTGATCGCGCGGCCGGCCCGTGACGCGCTCGCCCACCTGCTGCGGCGGCTGCTGCCCGAGAAGGCTGCCTACACGGCGACCCGCTGGAAGAACGTCTTCCTGATGCTCGCCAGCTACAAGATTTCCCGTCGCTGGCCGCAGGTGATCAAGCGCATCATCCGCAAAGAAGCGCAGGCGAAGCTGCCCGAGGGCTACGACGTCGACACCCATTTCAAGCCGCGCTACAACCCCTGGGACGAGCGCCTCTGCGTCGTGCCGGACGCCGACCTCTTCAAGGCGATCGGCAGCGGCAAGGCCGAGGTCGTCACCGACCACGTCGAGACCTTCACCGAGAAGGGCGTCCGCCTCCAGTCCGGCAGGGAGCTCGAGGCCGATGTCATCGTCACCGCGACCGGGCTCAACCTGCTCGTCTTCGGCGGCCTGCAGCTCCTCATCGACGGCAAGGAGAAACAGCTCTCCGAGACCGTCGGCTACAAGGGGATGATGTTCAGCGGCGTGCCCAACATGTGCATGGCGATGGGCTACACCAACGCCTCCTTCACCCTCAAGACCGACCTCGTCGCCGACTACGTCTGCCGCCTGATCAAGCACATGGACGCCGACGGCTACCGCGTCGCCACCCCCAAAGCGCCCGGCCCCGACATCGAGACCGAACCCTTCATCGACCTCAAGTCCGGCTACGTCCTCCGCTCCCTCGACCAGCTCCCCAAGCAGGCGGCAGCCCACCCCTGGCGCCTGCACCAGAACTACGCCCAGGACATCCGCCTCCTCCGCAAGGGCCCGATCGACGACGAGATCGAGTTCTCGCAAGGCGGCACCGCGAAGCAGCCGAGCGAGCAAACGGGCGACTTCGCCGCCGTCGCCTAGAATCCCCTCCTGCGCGGTGGCAGTAGCTCAGTTGGTAGAGCTCCGGCTTGTGGTGCCGGCGGTCGCGGGTTCGAATCCCGTCTGCCACCCCTAACTGAATCCCCTGCAAATCGGCAGTTCGGGGTCCACGGAGTCGGCTTAAACCGGACCCAAATTTCGCTCCTGATCAGGCAGAAACTGCCTGATGGGCATTGGATAGCCGGGGATGGCGGTCGACTTCGCCGAGATCACCGTCGCTGCGCCACGATGCTCGTATAGACCTGTGCTGTGCAGCGCCTTTCGTGTGGCGGGATTGGCTACCACGCGTACTGAATTGGGAATTCCCTAGTATTTCGCCGTCATGTCGTCTAGGTGGAGGCATTCTCGGTCTTGGCACGGGCCTTCGCGTGCTGCCGTAAGAAAAAGTGTTCACCGTCTACGGCAGGAAGCTCAAATTGGAGCCGAGGGCCACGAGCGCAGTTCGCGCTCGGCTGCCAAGTAAAGCCAGCTGGGGCTCGATGGAGGCAAACGTCGACACGGCGGGAATTGCGCGCCACCTCCCGAAGCCTCTTAGCGAGCTTCCGCCAGCTTCCGCTCCCCTCCTAATTGAGGACGGCCGTAACAAGCGTCTTGTTATCTATCTTGGTGCCGGAGTCAGTATCCCCATGCCTGCAGATGGTCCGCGCGGCAATGACGTTGCCGATCGACTTCGACCATTGGTCGCCAAAATGCTTGGGGTTGAGGTTGATGACCTGGCCGATCTGAGCCTAGAGGCGCTTTCTGAGCGGGTGGGCGACGATGACGCTAATCGCCTCGACGAGCTCAAGCAGAGAGCGGCGGACGCGGCGAACTTCCGCAATATGGAGCCCAATTATGGTCATGAGGTACTCGCCCTATTGATGCGCGAGGGCATCATTCAAGTCGTTTCAGCAAATTGGGATTGCGCGGTTGAGGTCGCTGGTGGGAAAGCTGGAATTCCGATCGAAGGGGTTTCACGCGGGGCTGACTTAGACCCTCCGCCGGTCGAGACCCTCCTTCTTTTCAAGGTTCATGGTTGCGCGCGTCGTCCAGAGACTCTCGTACTTACCCGTGCCGAGGTTGATGAGCCCGAACTTTGGGCTCGAAGCCGAGTCCAGCAAGCCCTAACCGGCGGAACTGTCGTCTTTCTCGGTCTCGGCACCCTTGGTGCATACGTCAGCGAGCCGATCTCGGAGATGGTGCCACGCTGGATCGAAGGCGCAGCAAGCGTTCACGTCGTCGATCCCTTTGGCCTTTCCGAGCAGTGGGAAGATGCCTTGGGCGATCATGACGAGGATGTGGGGATCGTGGTCGGCTCAGATGAGTTTCTTGACGACCTGATCCGGGCGGCCGTTAATCACGCTCTTTCAGATGTTGACCGAACGGCCCAAGAGCTGAATGACACTGAGCAAAAGGCATGGTCGCAGCAAATTATTGATGGCTACGAGATGCTCGCTAGGGGGTTTCTCGATTGTCACGGAGATGCCATTTTGCGTTGGTGGAGAGACGGGGTCAGCGCTTCGGAGCACGGCTCCCCGTTCATCTTTACCCCCGCCGGGCAGCGCGCGCTCATATGCGTCTCTCTGCTTCTGGCGCACGACGGTGGGAACCCCCAGACGGTCGGTGAAGACGGCGATCTGACTGTTCGCAGCCCGCAACGGTATTTCGAGATCGCCTGCCAGCCCGGGAAGCACTGGCACGAAGCCAGACGAGGCGCCCGCGCTCGCGTCGAACGCCGCCGTCGCGGAGGACGCTATGCAACTGGCACTCCGATCACTGTGGTTATCCCCGATGCAACTGGCGAATTCCCCTCAGTTGCAGCCCCGGTCGACATCGCCGCAAATAACCAGAGCGAGTCCGATATCGCAGCCGAAAATGGCGAGGGCATTATCTATGTCAGTGCCGAAGACGCCGTTCAGGGGAGAATCGCCGCATGAACTCTCGCTACTCGCAATTTGCTGATGTGAGCGCGGTGCTTGCCGGAGGCGGTTTTGAGGTGGAAGAGCGTGAGTTCGACGGGCTGGGGTCGGTGGTGATTGCGGAAACCCCGCTCGCCTTAGTCATGGCAATTGAGCTGCCTGTCGAGGACTGGGTCCCGCTCCTCGAGGATGCTCAGGCGCGACTCACGACTCTCGCAGCCGCCCACCCATCCCCACGAAGCTGGGATCTATACCTCGTCTTGATTCATGACGGTTCTGAGCAGGGGCACCGAGTTCGGGCGGCCTACGAGGCCGATACTCGCTACACGCGAAAGCTCTTTGTCACTGGTGATCGAGAGAGCATCGAGAGATCACTACGCTGCCTGCTGCCGCTCCACCCACTCCCTGAGATCAAACTCGTCGACTCCCTGGCTGCAGTCCGTGAGAAATTACTTGCTGCTGGCGTCGAGCCTCGAGTAGCCGATGCTGCTATTGGCTCTTTTGCAGACTCCTCGACGGTGCAGATTCCGTGACGGCCCGACTCAAACGCATCGAGCTTGAGGGTTTCCGCGGATTCGCAGAGCGACGCGGGATCGATCTCGACGCCGATGTCGTCATCATTCGGGGCGATAACGGTACCGGCAAGACTTCCCTTGTCGACGGTCTGCTTTGGCTCTTCACTGGTGAGCTCGCCCACCTTACCGTCCGAGTTAAGGGTCTGAGGCAGACCGAAGACAGCATTACCAATCGCTTCCAGCAATCTGACGCCGTGGTGTCGCTGACGCTAGGAACCAGTTCGGGTGACCAGATTTTCACCCGCAAAGGCAACCAAAAGAAGAACCGTCTTTTCGCCCATCGTGAGTCGCATCCTGTCCTTGAAGGAGCGCAGGCTGAAGAGGCCTTGGCTGCCGCCTTCGGCATGGCCGGTATCGGCCAACTGTGCCACGCGGTCCTTACGTGGGGTCTCCTGCGTCAGGACGCCATTGGCGCAGCTCTAGAAGAGGGTGGTGCCTCCCTTTACCAGCGAATTGCCGGACTGATTGGCCTTGAGGAAGTGAATCAATTCGCGCTTGCCGCCAGTGCGGCCTCAACGGATCTGAGCCGCAAGCGCACGGATGCACGTGCCGCGATGGAGCGTGCTGTCGAAAGGCACAGAGACGCGACCCAACGCCGTGGTATCGCTCAAAAAGCTGCTGCCAATCAACCCGATGTTGCTGCAGTAGCCAAAGAGGGCCTCGCGGCGGCGGCCGCAAAGCTCCCCGATGGAGTTGAACTCGTTTTGGATCCTTGGCAGGGCCAGTCGCTTATTACCCAAATTGGTGAAGATGCAAATCTCCTAACCAAGGCATTAGAAGTGCTAGACGCTCGCCAAAGGGATCTGGTAACGCTACCCGAAGGGGTCGCGGAGCTGCTCGTAGAAGCTGAAGAGGCAGCTTCGCGAGCAAAGCAGGCAGCCGCCGAGTCTGTGGAGCGGGCGCCGATCATGGTTCAGCTTGCATCTTCGGCAATTGATCTACTCGGCGACCATTGCCCTGTTTGTGAACAGGACATCGATCAGGTCTCGGTCCGCATTCATCTCCAAGAGGTGCTGGATCGATCACAGGACTTAGTGGCGCGCTCGCGAGAGGCCCAGGATGCGTTCATTGCTGCCGAAGCAGACCTCGCTCGCGCACGTGGCGCTATGGAAAGGCGTCGAATAGCGACAGAGGAAGTGCGCACAGCGGAGGCAGAGGTGCGCGATGTGGCAAGCGCCATCGAAGATCGGATCGTCGTCTCGGTTGCTGATTTCGGGCAGCCCGTCGTCGAGACGCTACTGACCGGCTTGCGTGCGACGGTGTCTGAGATCGCGGGTCTGCGACGCTCGGTCAACGAGGTTTCGGGTCCTCACGTTGCACGTCTTGCAGACGAGGTGGAGACTTCGGTCGCCGGCCTTGCTGCTGCTGAGCGAGGTTTTTCGGAGCTTGAACGCCGGTACGAGTCCGCCAAAGCCCTTGAGAGAGCTGCTCACGGTGCCGCCGAGGCCATCCTCTCGAATGCCCTTGAAGAACTTCAGCCGAGCTTTGCCGAGGTCTTCGATCGCCTTAGGCCCAGCGTTGCCTTCACCAAGCTCCTAGCCAGTCAAGACATCATGCGAAACCGCAACCAGATTATTCCGGTTGTGCGCGATCAAGAGTGGGACATTAACGCGAACCCATTGCTCGTTTTCAGCGAGGGCCAGCTCAACGTTGTTGCCCTTTCCTATTTCCTTGGCATGGCGCTCAACGCCCGTGACGCGAGCCTGCCATTTCTGGTCCTAGATGATCCGCTTCAATCGCTTGATGTGATCGCGATTCTCGGCTTCAGCGATCTCTGTCGGCAAATGCGTGGACAGCGACAGCTAATACTTACGACCCATGATCGCCGGTTCGCAGATGTCTTGGTACGAAAGCTCTCACCCCGTGGTGCCGACGAAACTCTTTTGGTTCACGATTTCGAGGGCTGGGAGCGAAAGGGTCCTCTGATGAAGACGACTTGCCCAGATCCAGAACCCGTGCTTCGTATCGTGGGACAGGCATCTTGACGACGCGGGCGGGGCTGGCGATAGCGCGCTCCCCATGAGGTGTGAGTCCTGGGTTGCGATTGATTTCGAGACCGCATCCGTCCGCGGCACGCCCTGTGCGGTGGGGATGGTTGAAATCAATGGAGGGCAGGTTGATCGGTCAGCGGGCTGGCTGATCCGCCCGCCTATCTTCGAGTTCTCTCCATTCAACGTCGCCCTGCATGGCATTACGCCGGATATGTGCAGGGATGCGCCCGATTGGGCAGCGAGCCTCTTGAGGGTTGAGGAGTTTCGAGAAGGACGCCCTCTCCTAGCTCATAACGCTGGGTTTGACATAGGTGTCATTCGGGACGCCTGTACCTTGACGGAAATTCCGTGGCCTGAACTCAGCTATGTATGCAGCTTGGTTGTCGGGAGACGGATTTGGCCGGGCCTCAGTAGCTACAGCCTGCCTTTTCTGGCTGGGCATCTCGGTGTATACGAGGGCAGTCACCACGACGCAAGCGCTGACGCCGAGATGGCGGCACGAATCGGATGTCTTGCTCTAGAAGCAACGGGTGCGTCAACGCTTGCAGAGGTGGCTGCCTCAGTGCAGGCGTTGATGGGTTCGATGGGCGGAGAGGAATGGAACGGATGTCAGCTGCGTGATATCCGCTCCGCGGTCCCGACTGAGCCTTCTCCTGGGGCGGTGCCTAGGCAGGACCACCCGCTCTTCGGCAAGACCGTTGCCTTTACGGGCGCACTTGCAATCCCTCGCCGCGAAGCGATGCAAGCGGTTGTGGATCGCGGCGGTGTTGCTGCGAAGGGGGTTACTCGGAACACTGAACTTCTTGTAACCGGCTTTCAGGACCTAGCGAGGCTGGCTCAAGATCAGAGCGAGAGTGCCAAGCTAAGGAAGGCGCAGGAGTTGGTCGCCAAAGGGCAATCGATTGAGATCGTTGGTGAATCGGATTTCGTCAAGTTGCTTGCCGATCGCTGAGGGGTTAAGTATCGAGAGGCGCCTCGTCATAGCGGGCCACCTAGCAGGATCACCACCAGGAGGGCGGATCAGCAGTCAGGCTTTGTCGCCGCGCTTTCGCTCGTTCGCTAGAAGATTGATCCCGGGTCCATCGCGTCAATGCCCGCCTCGCCGCCCCAGAGAAGGGAAAGCAACTTGTCCATGATCGCGGCGACATGAACGAGGTCCACACGAGCTAGCTGTGCGGGTAGTTCGCGAGTTTGCCCATGGCGGTCGATGTCGTAGCGAAACTGCTCGCCTCCCGGGTCAACCTCAGCGAGTTGAAGGACGATCGACTCCATTGCATCCAACTCGGAGGTATCACCCTCGGGCCAAGCGGCTTCCAGCACCCGGCGGGTCCAACCCCAGACCACTTCGAGATCGTGGGTCTTGAGTACTTCTGGCCAGAAGGTCTGCATCTTCTCCCAGCGGTGGAAAATGTCCTTCATCGAGAGCTCAAGAGAATGGCGGTAGCAATAAAGGGCGGGAAAGAAGACGAGGTCCTGCAGCTGCTCCTCGATTCCACGCTTGACCAGCATGTCGCCAGCCTCCTTGAAGCTCATTGCATAACCGACGCCACTGGACCAGCGGCTGGTCAGCATCGCGTTTCTGCGCCAGTCGCTCGTTGAGGACTGAAAGAGGCGCTCCTCTGGGTTAATGCTCAGCTCGTGATCGGGCATCATCCGTTCCTATGTGTGAGATAGCTAGCTCGATTCTCGCCGGCGGTGTTGTGGCTCTCTTCTCGTTCGGCCTCGCAATGCTTCATGACAAGCGCAAGTCGAAAGCTGGTCGGGAGCAGCGTCAGCGAGCAGCCCTAAACAGCTTCGTCAAAGAGATGGAAGCAAATCTTCGCCATTGCGGAACCCTCAGGAACTCACTTGCGATGGAGGCCAAGCAGATCGAAGAAGACGATTCCGCCTTCCTCAATCCGATCACGCAAATCGAGAATGGGGCTTGGTCGCTCGCGCGGGTGGATCTTCCAGATGGAGTTCTTTCCAACGTGGACCTTCTACGCCTCCTAGAAATCATTGATTCCAAGGAGCGTGAGATCAATCAGATGATTGAAAGCCGCGAGAGCTTCCGTATCCAGCATGTTGCGGGGAGTCCCGAATTTCTGGTCGCCAACCTCCTCGGCTTTCGCAGAATCATCGACTATCCGCTTCAAGATCTTTCTAATCGGATCGAAGAGGTGTTACTGCAAATCACGCCCTATGTTGAGGAGAAGCACGATCACTGAAAAATGAAGTTGGGAACGTCGTCACGCTGGGTGCGGGAGCAGATTTTGGGCTTAAACCGGGAGCAGGCCCGATCAGGCAGAAATCCGCATTTCTGCCAGTACACCCCGACAATCGCCGAGTATCCCCGCATATCGAGCCTTGGGAGCCGCGATCGAGGACCGGCGCAAAGCCGCTTGCCATGCGGGATTTGCCCTTGGCACGGCTGAAGGCAAGCCTTTTTGTGGTTCAGGCGGTCGCCGGTTCAAATCCGGGCGGGGCTTCCTCCTCGGCTACAGAGTCCGAGGAACGTAGGTCTCGGCAACCCCGACGATGAGCACGGCGGCCAGGCTCAAGTAGACGACTGCAACCGCGACCTTGGTTCCCGTCGGCACCGAGTGAAACTTGCGGCTCTCCTCTGAGTGGCGATTCTTGAAGCGGTGGTAGAGCTCGGGGCCGCCGAGCAGGAGGGCGAATAGGAGCATGAAGGGGCCGAGGAAGAGGGCGGTGGCGGCGACGGCTATGAGGATGCCGACGATCCAGACCTTGGGGCCTAGGACGGCCATTGCTCGTCCGCCGTCGAGGGGGAGTACGGGCAGCAGGTTGATCAGGTTGATGAAGAAGCCGACGTAGGCCAGGGCGCGCCAGAGGTCGCTGCCGGTCGCCAGCCAGATGGCGAGTGGGATCAGGGTTCCGAGGGTGCCGAGGATCGGGCCGGCGAGGCCGACGCGGGCCTCTGCTGCGGCGTCTTTGCCCAGGGACTTGGCCGCAATCACCGCGCCGAGGAAGGGGATGAATATCGGCGCTGATGCCTCGACTCCCTCACGGCGCAGCTGGATGACGTGGCCCATCTCGTGAATGAGGATCAGCAGGACGAAGCCGACGGCGAAGGGCCAGCCAAAGGCCCAGGCGTAGGCGGCGATCGAGATGAACATCGTCCCGAGCGTCGTTACGGCCTTGATCTTGATCAGGGCCAGGAAGAGAAGCTTGGCCTTGCTGGCGAGGAGGACTAGGGGGATCAGGAGCGCGCCGAGCTTCTTCAAGCGCGACTGGTTGCGCTCCTTGTCGAGGTCCTCGGCCAGCGGCGGCTCGGGGGCGACGAGCGGTTCTGGCACTGGGGTTGAGGTGGCTTTCACCGTGGCCGCTACTTCCCGTTGCGCTCGCGGTGCTTGCAGCCGGGCCAGCAGCAGGGGCGGCGCTGGCCTTCCTCGAGCTCTTCCCGGGTGCGGCGGATGCGGCGCTCGCGGGTCTCTTGTTTCTTGGCGTCCTCGACCCAGCAGATGAACTCGTTGCGGGCGAGGGGGGTGATGTCGTGCCAGGCGGCGAGGGCGGTGGTGCTGGCGACGAGGGTCTTGCGGAGGTCCGGCGGCAGGGGGTGCACCGCGCCGCCGGGGACGGTCTGGCTCATTGGCTCAGGGTAGCCGGCCGGGGGCGGGGGAGAGACGGCTGGCCAGGAGGGTGGCGAGGCCGACCAGGAGGTAGGCGATCGCCGCTGCCAGGAGGATGAACTTGCAGGTGGCGAAGATCGTCGCGAGGAGGGGCCAGGCCGCGCCGGCGCCGCCGACGGTTATGAGGAGGCAGGCGTTCTCGATTGCGTCGAAGCCGGCGGCGAGGGGGCCGAGCCAGGTCGCGACGGCGCCGACCAGGGCGAGGCGGCGCAGCCCTCTGTCGCGGCAGCGGTCACGCACGCCGGCGGCGGCCAACCCGAGGAAGACGCCGTAGGCGAGCATGAACGCGTAGTCGATCCAGAGCTGTTCCCGGGCCGCGTCGCGGCCGTCGTCGCCCCATTCGGCGAGGATCTCGTCGGCTCGCTCCTGGCCGCCGGTCAGCTCGAACGTCACCATCCCCGGCCCGTTCGCCTGCATCCGGTCCTCCATCGGCGACATCGCCCCGAGCAGCAGGAGCGTTGCGACGCCCGCTGCGATCAATCCCCACCGGCGCA
This sequence comes from Solirubrobacterales bacterium, assembly GCA_035764545.1. Classification (GTDB taxonomy): domain Bacteria; phylum Actinomycetota; class Thermoleophilia; order Solirubrobacterales; family 70-9; genus VAYN01. The sequence goes on from DASTYZ010000140.1 coordinate 17,194, forward strand.
TCGGCGGAGGATATGGTGCGCCGCCATGAAACCAGTCACCAGTCGCTGTGCTGCGATCCTCGCGGTCGCTTCCCTCGCCCTGCTCGCCCTCGTCACCGCTCCGATCGCCTCGGCGCAGAACGAAATCGCCTACCAGTGCGATCTCGACGTCTGCCTGCTCGACCCGGCGAACCCGGGCGCGGTCACCAACCTCACCTTCAACGGCGCCAGCAGCTATGACGAAAAGCCGATCTGGTCGCCGGACGGCACCAAGGTCGCCTTCGTCAGCGACTTCACCAAAACCGGCCACGGGGAAAAGAACGTCTTTGTGATGTCGACGACGGCGGAGGGGCAGGACGTCAACCTCGCCACCCAGATAACGCCCTACAGCTCGGGGGCGAAGGCGATCGACGACCTCGCCTGGTCGCCGGACGGCAGCCGCATCGCCTACACGCGCGGCAACAACGCCGGCGACGACATCGTCTGGGTCGTCAACGCCGACGGGACCACGACCTTCCCGCTGGAGATCGGCGGCACCGGCGCCAAGCGGCACCCGACTTGGTCGCCGGACAGCTCGAAGATCGCCTACGCGGTCGTCAAAAACGAGCCGGAACAGATTTACATCGCCTCCTCGCAGGGCGGCATCGGTCAGCCGCTGACCAACGGGAAAGGCCACGAACCGACCTGGTCGCCCAACGGCTCGCGGATCGCCTTCGATGTGTACAACAGCGGCTTCGGCTACGTCGATCTGCACATCGTCTCGCCGGACGGCAGCGGCATGCCGCTGATCGTCCCGCCCAGCCCGTACACCGAGTGGACCTTCAACGCCTGGTCGCCCGACGGCGGCCGGATCGCCTACCGGGCGACCAGTGCGAGCAGCACGACGGTCTACCGGGTGATGAACGCGGACGGCAGCGGCGACCACCCGCTGGCGAGCCCGGGCGAAGGCGACGCCCGCTCGGCGTCATGGTCCTCCGACGGCTCGCGGATCGTCTTCGAAGGCGCCCTGATCGGCAACATCGGCGCCCGCAACCTCTACCTCGCCAACGCCGACGGCTCCGGCGGCGCCCAGCCGCTGACCAGCGACGGAAAAAGCAAAGACCCGGCCTGGCGCGTGGTCACCTCGACGCCGCAGGTGCCGCCGCCGAATCCAGGCTCCGAGAAGCCGAAAGTCGTCTGGATCACGAAACGGATCTTCTGGAGCCCCGGTCGGCCGCTCTACGTCCTCAATGTCTTCTGCGGCGCGCCGAGCTGCGGGGTGAACACCACCGGTGTGACGAAGGGCGCTATGGCGGCCGGGCTGCGCTTCCGGCCGGCGGCGGGAGCGCTCGTCGGAACGCAGCCCCGCAAGAAGAAACCGCCGAAGTGGGTCGCCGTCGGCAAGGGCAAGACGAGGATCCCGGGCGGGGAGACGCGCAAAGTCGCCCTGCGCCTCAACAAGACCGGCGTCGCCCTCCTCAAGCAGCGCGGCAAGGCGGCGATCAAAGTCACCGTGAAGATCAGGAGCGAGGGTTTGCCGGGAGTCGTCACGAAGACCCACACGGTCCGCGTCGTCCTGAAGAAAAAGAAGAAGCCGAAGCGTTAAGCGAGCTGCGCTTCAGCGCAGCTCATCGAGCGTGTCGACCTCGAGGTCGAAGGGCTCGTCCGCCGCACGACGCCGCCGGTAGGGGGAGACGGTGACGCGGTGGGTTTCGCCGCAGGGGCAGGGGACCTCGATCGGGCTGGTGTCCGAGGAGGGGTCGGTATCGACTTTGAGGCGGCGGAGGGTGCCGGTGGTTTTGCAGCCGAAGGAAATCACCCAGCCGAAGTCCTGGGGTTCTTTGCGTTTGCCGGTGCGGCGCGGTTGAGGCATGCGGGCATCTTCCCTGTTTCAGGCGGTCGGTTGCTTCTTCGTCTTCTTGACGCCATCAGTGAAAGTTGAAACGCTGCCGCGGCCTCATGCAACCAGTCACCAATCGCTTCACCGCGATCCTTGCGATCGCCCTCGCCGCCCTCTGCGCATTCGCCGGCTCGGCCTCGGCGGCGCTCTCGGTGACGCCGACGCGGACCTTCGGCGGGATGGCGGGGCTGTTCGACGTCGCACTCGACGGAACCCTCTGGAGTGTCTCCGTCGGAGGCGGGACCTTCGTACACACCGACGACGAAGGCAACAACCTCGGCGACGGGTTCAGCTTCTCGGGCTATTACCCGCTCGGGCTTGGCTACTACGGCAACCGCGTCTACATAACCGCCGCCACCGGCTTCAACCATCGCCTGGTCTCCTTCCAGGCTAACTCCGCCGATCCCAACCACGATCCGCTCCCCTCGGACACCGAAACCGACGAACGGATCGGCGGCAACCAGGCGATGCTGCGGATGTTCGACGACGGCGGGATGGCGATCGCCTCCGGCCAGGAGAACAAAGTCGGCACCCTCAGCGGCGGCGACCTGACGATCACCCATCCCTACTACCCACAGGGCTTCCACGGGGCAGGGATCAACAAAGACTTCACCGCGAAACCGCCGTTCAACCTCGAAAGCTGCGTGGTCGGGCTGGGCGCAACGCCGGTCTTCGGCGATCCGGAGAACTGCGGAGACGAGTTCGGGCGCGTTGGCAGCGACGCTCCCGACGGCGTCACCTATCCGAACGACGTCGCCATCGGTCTCGGCGGCCTCTACATCTCCGAGTACATGGGCGACCGGATCACCCACTACAACACCACCGCCAACCCGGGCGCAACGCTCGACTTCCGCTTCGGCGAGGGGCCCGGCAGCGCCGCCGGGCAGCTCGACGCGCCGCAGTCGATCGTCCGCCAGGCGAGCACCGGCTGGCTCTACGTCAGCGAGGAAGGGAACCGGCGGATCTCGGTCTTCGACGCCGGCGGCCACTACATCGCCTCCTTCGGCTACGGCGTCCTCGACGGCTCCGACACGATGCAGGTCTGCGGAGTCGAAATCGGCCAGTGCCGGGCCGGCGTCCCCTACCAGTCGGACCCGCGCTCCTACTTCACCCGCCTCGAATTCAGCCCCGACGGCGAGCTCTACGCCTACATGCCGCTGGTCGGCCAGATCCAGGTCTTTGGCCTCAGCGGCGGGGTCGGTGCGGACAACACGAGCGGCGCCGCCCCGATCTCCCTCCCTCCGCCCAAACCGGAGCCAGACAAAGTTCGCCTCAAAGCGAAACCGCTGAAGGTCGCGAAAGGGAAGAAAACGAAGCTGACGGCGGTCGTCAACCCGCCGGCCACCTGCACCCAGCGCCTCGTCCTCTTCCAGGAAAAAGAGAAACGCTCCTGGGACAACCTCGGCAAAGCGCTGCGGCCAGGCAAAGCCTGCACCGCCAGCAAACGGGTCAAGGTCACCGCCAAGTCGGTCTTCCGCGCGGTCCTGATCCGCGCTTCGAACCACGCGACGCTCGGCAACTCGCCGAGCGTCACTGTGAAGCTGAAATAGCCCCGGCCGGGAGGATCTCCGCCAGTCGCTCCAGCGCCGCCTCGCGGTGGGCGGCGAGCTCGGCGACGAGGCGGTCGGCGTTGCGATCGCGAAGGGCGGCGACGATCGCTTCGTGGGCGCGGGCGGAGTCCTCGCGAGATGCGGGCGAGTTGTAGTAGAGGGCGCGGTAGGTTTCGGTCGAGTCCCAGAGGAACCGGATCAGGCGCAGGGTGTGGGCCTGGTCGGGGGCGTCGAGGAGGGCGAAGTGGAAGCGGCGGTTGGCGGCGAGCTCGGCGGCGATGTCGCCCGCGGTGGCGGCGTCGACGCACTCGGCGGCGGCCTGCTCGATCCGGGCGATCGCGTCCTCGTCGAGGAGCGGCAGCGCCCGACGGGCGGCGCGATCCTCGAGCAGCGCTCTCAGTTCGTAGATCTCGCGCACGTCTCCCAGGTCGAGCTCGGTGACGAAGTAGCCGCGTCGCGGCAGGTAGGTGACCTGGCCCTCCTGCTCGAGCGTCGCCAGCGCTTCGCGGACCGGGGCGAGGCTGACGCCGAGTGCCTCGGCCAGCTCCTCCTGGCGCACCCGGTCGCCCGGCTTCAGTTCACCGGAGACCAGCGCCCGCCGCAGACCCTCGACCGCGTGCTGGGCGCTGGTGCCGGGGCCGCCGCTGACGAGGGTCTTCATCGGAAGGCCTGGATGCCGGTGACGGCGCCGCCGATCACTAGGGCGTGGACGTCAGCGGTGCCCTCGTAGGTGACGACGGACTCGAGATTGTTCATGTGGCGGATCACCGGATACTCGAGCGTGACCCCGTTGGCGCCGAGGACCTGGCGGGCGTTGCGGGCGATCTCGAGGGCGCCGTTGACGTTGCCGAGCTTGCCGAGGCTGACGTGCTCGGGCCGCAGCGTCCCCGCGTCCTTCATCCGCCCCAGGTGCATCGCCACCAGCGTCGCCCGGTTCACCTCCAGCACCATCTCCGCCAGCTTCTGCTGCTGGATCTGGAAGGAGGCGATCGGGCGGTCGAACTGGGTCCGCTCGAGCGCGTACTCCAGTGCCGCTTCGTAGCAAGCGCGACCGGCGCCGGCAGCCCCCCAGACGATCCCGTAGCGGGCCTCGTTGAGGCAGGAGAGCGGGCCTTTCAGCGAGCTCACCTCGGGCAGTACCGCGGCGGCCGGCAGCCGCACGTCGTCGAGCAGCAACTCCGAGGTGACCGAGGCTCGCAGCGAGAGCTTGCGGTGGATGTCCTGGGTGGTGAAGCCCTTGGTGCCTTTGGGGACGAGGAAGCCGCGGACGCCCTCGTCAGTCTGCGCCCAGACGACCGCGATCTCGGAGGCCGAGCCGTTGGTGATCCACATCTTCTGCCCGTGCAGGATCCAGTCGGAGCCGTCGCGGCGGGCGCGCGTCCGCATCGAGCCGGGGTCCGAGCCGGCGTCGGGCTCGGTCAGGCCGAAGCAGCCGAGGGCGTCGCCCGCGGCCATCCGGGGCAACCACTCTTGCTTCTGCTCCTCGGAGCCCCAGCGCCAGATCGCGTACATCGCCAGGCTGCCCTGGACCGAGACGAGGCTGCGGATGCCGCTGTCGCCCGCCTCCAGCTCCATGCAGGCGAGGCCGTAGGCGGTGCCGCTGGCGCCGGCGCAGCCGTAGCCCTCGAGGTGCATGCCGAGGACGCCGAGCTTGCCGAGTTCGGGGGCCAGCTCGGCGAGGGGGACGCGCGCCTCCTCGAACCATTCGCCGACGTTGGGGACGACCTTGTCGCGGACGAAGGCGCGGACGGTGTCGCGGATGTCGCGCTCCTCGTCGGAGAGGAGGGAGTCGAGGGCTAGATAGTCGCTAGGCCGGATCATTTGCCTTCCTGATGCTAGATTTTCGAAAATCGAAGCTTCAGCCTACAACAGCGCGCTGGGGCCGCTGCGCATCCTCGACTTCTCCCGCGTCCTCGCCGGTCCCTTCGCGACGATGATGCTGGCCGACCTCGGCGCCGAGGTGACGAAGGTCGAGCGGCCCGGCGGCGGCGACGAGACCCGCAGCTGGGGGCCTCCTTATGACGAGCGCGGCGAGGCGACCTACTTCCAGGCGGTCAACCGCAACAAGCAGAGCCTCGTCCTCGACCTCAAGGACGCGGCGGGTGCGGCGGAGGCGCGGGGGCTGGCGCTGGGCGCCGATGTCGTCGTCGAGAACTTCCGGCCGGGGCTGATGGCGGAGCTGGGCCTCGACCACGGGACGCTGCGGGTGGAGAACCCGCGCCTCGTCTACTGCTCGATCACCGGCTTCGGCAGCGGCGGCGGCGCCGCGCTGCCCGGCTACGACCTGCTGATCCAGGCGCTCGGCGGCCTGATGAGCATCACCGGCCAGTCCGACGGCGAACCGACCAAGGTCGGGGTTGCACTCGTCGACGTCCTCGCCGGCCTCTTCGCCACCGTCGGCATCCTCGCGGCGCTGCGCCACCGCGACGCCAGCGGCGAGGGGCAGCTGGTCGAGGTCGACCTCCTCTCCTCGCTGCTGGCGGCGCTGGTCAACCAGGGCTCGGCCTACACCCTCGCCGGCGAGGTGCCGGGGCGGATGGGCAACCGCCACCCCAGCATCGCCCCCTACGAGCTGTTCGCGACCGGGGAGGGGGATCTGGTGCTGGCGGTCGGCAACGACCGTCAGTTCGCTTTGCTCTGCGAGACGATCGGCGCCGCCGAGCTGGCGCGCGATCCGCGCTTTGCCACCAACTCGGCGCGGGTCAGCAACCGCGAGGCGCTCGGCGCCGAGCTCGAGCGGCGGCTGGCGGCGCGGCCGGCGGCTGAGTGGGCAGCGGAGCTGAGCGAGCGCCGCGTCCCCGCCGGCGTCGTCAACGATCTTGCGGGCGCTTTCGACCTCGCCGAGCGGCTCGGCCTCGGGCCGACCGTCCGCATTCCCCGCGGCGACGGCAGCGACGCGGTCCTCACCCGCAACCCGATCAGGCTCTCGGCGACGCCACCGGCCTATCGCTCGCCGCCGCCAGAGCTCTAGGGCCGAGAACGACGCGGGCGCCGCGGATGGGGCGCACCGTGATATTGCGGCGCTGGGCCGCCTCGACTCCTTCGCCGCAGTTGCGCAGCTCGCAGCCGCCGAGCAGAGCGCGGAGGACGACCTTCATCTCCAGCATCGCGAAGCTGGCGCCGAGGCAGCGGCGGCGGCCGCCGCCGAAGGGAATCCAGGTGTAGGTGCCGGGGGAGCTGTCGAGGAAGCGCTCTGGCCGGAAGGCGTAGGGCTCGGGGTAGAGCTCCGCGTCGTGGTGGATCAGGTAGGCGTTGGCGACGAGGGCGCAGCCGGACTCGTAGGTCCAGTCGCCGACCGTCACCTGCTGGGCGACGAATCGGGGGGCGACGTTGGGGAGCACCGGGCGGTGGCGGAGCGTCTCCCGGATCGTCGCCGTCAGATAGGCGTCGTCCTCGCCGGCGTCGATCTCGGCGACGAGGCGGCCGAGCACGGCCGGCTCGCGGACGAGCTGCTCGAAGGCCCAGGCGAGCGTGGTCGCCGTGGTCTCGTGGCCGGCGATCAGCAGGGTCATCAGCTCGTCACGGATCTCCTGCTCGCTCATCGGCGAGTCGTCCTCGTGGGTTGCTTCGAGCAGCATCGCGAGGACGTCGACGCGATCGCCGCCCTCGGCACGGCGCTCGGCGATCAGGCCGAAGATGATCTCGTCGACTTCCTCCTGGATGCGCAGGAAGCGGGCGAAGGGGCCGACCCGTTCGGCGGCTTGGGCGATCCGGCTCTCCGGCTTCGGCGGGAGCAGGCTGATCGGTTTGTCGCCGAACTCGAGCATCTCGCCGAGCCGCGCGCACAGGGAGTCGAAGCGCGGGCCGGGGTCGAGGCCGAAGACGGCGCGGAGGATGATCTTCAGCGTCAGCTCCTGGGTGCGCGGGTGGAGGGCCAGCGGCTGGTCGCGGGGGATTGCCGCGACCTCCTCGGCCGTCACCTCCTCCATCAGCCCCGTCAGCCGCTCCATCCGCTCGCCGTGGAAGGCGGGGAGCATCAGCTTGCGCTGCTCCATGTGGGCGTCTTCGTCGAGCAACAGCACCGAGTTGCGGCCGACCAGCGGTTCCAACACCCGGGCGCCTTCGCCCGGGCGGAGGACGTCGGGCGGCGCCGTGAAGACCTGCTTCACCTCGTCGGGATCGGTCACCATCACGAACGGCGGCGTCGCCGGCAGTCGGATCGTGAAGCGCTTGCCGTAACGCTCGCGGCAGCGCTCGAGGAAGGCGAGGGGGCGGGTCCAGAAGCCGGCCAACTGCAGCGCCGACGGCATCGACGGCCCGGGGGGAAGGGCGGAACGTGACCTCATGCTGCCTCCTCGCGTTAGCTCCGCCTCCCAACGTAGTCGCCTCGGCTTCGGCGGAACCGTGAGAAAGCGCACGGACGGGGGCATGGGAGCCGCGTTTAGGATCGCCGAGATGCCACCCGATCCAGATTCCCTGCCGTTCGTCGACGAGCACGGGGTCGAGATCGCGGCGCCGCCGGAGGTGGTGTGGGAGGCCTTGGGCCGCGTCGCCGAGGGATCCTTCTCCTCGCCCGCCGCGGCTCGTTTCGCCCGCCTGCTCGGTTGCGAGCCCTCGGCGCCCGCCGGGCCGCGCCCCCTTGCCGAGGGGTCGGCGATCCCGGGGTTCGCCGTCGCCCATGCCGAGCCGGGCTCCGAGCTGGCGCTCGCCGGCCGTCACCGCTACTCGGAATACGCGCTCGTCTTCCGTCTCGAGGGCGGCGAGGGGACGACGCGTCTGCGCGCAGAAACCAGGGCCCGGTTCCCCGGCGCCCCCGGCCGCCTCTACCGGGCCGGAGTGATCGGCACCCGCGTCCACGTCCTCGTCACGCTGCGCCTCCTGGGCGCCGTCAAGCAGCGCGCCGAGCGGGCGTGAGAACGGCGGCCTGACGGGTAGGGGAGTCGCGATGAGCGCCTACTCGATCGTCAACGCCGACGAAGTCGGCAACCCCTACGCCGACAGCGACGTCCCCGGCGAGTTCCGCGCCCTGACCGATGCCCTTGGCAGCGAGCAGGTGGCGGTGACGCTGATCCGAGTGCCACCGCACTCGGATTTCGAGCAGGGCACGGGCCACCGTCACGAGCAGCAGGAGGAGCTCTACATCGTCACCCGCGGCACGCTGACGATGCGCTTTGACGACGACGTGCGCGAGGTCCCGGCCGGATCCGTGGTCCGGGTGCCGCCGCAGACCGTGCGCTCCCACCGCAACCTCGGCGACGAGCCGGTCGAGCTCTGGGCCGTCTCCCGCAAGATCGAGGACTCGGACTCCGAGAAGGTCGAGGACTTCTGGGAGGCCTCGCCGCAGGCGCGGCAGACAGCCGACTAGATCGGTGCCACCTTCAGGGCCGGGACGCGCCGGCTGACTCGTCCGGTGCGACGAAGGCGAGCGGATCGCCGGCGGGATCGATCTCGCCGAGGGCGATCGCGTAGATGGCGCTGCGCTCGATGCCATCGACGCCCAGCCGCCGCTCGACAGCGTGGTGGAGGAGGGCGGCGCTGACGGCGTTGGCAAGGCCGAGTGCGGTGGCCGCCAGCAACACGTTCTGGGCGATGTGGCCGGCCTCGATCAGCACGCTCCCGTAGGTGCTGGGGGCGACGTACTTCCACGCCGGCCGCTCCCAGTAGGCAACGAGGAAGAGGACGGCCGCGCTCGGGTTTGCCCACTCCTGGCCCCCGACCAGCTCAGAGAAAGGAGGCCCATCGCTGTGGGTGAGGGGGGTGAGGGAATGGGTCTGGCCGCCGTAGCGGTACACGCCCGGCTCGAGCCACTCGACAGCCCGCGCGTCCAGGTAGATCTCGAACGGGTTGCGGGCGCCGCCCGACGGCGCCGGTTTCAGGGGCAACCGGCCCCGCAGCGGCAACTCGATCGTTCCCAGGACCCGGCCGCCGGCGGCGAGGCAGGTGCCGAGATCGGCCAGCGCCAGGTGTCCGCCCGGAAGCAGGTTGCGCAGGCTGCGGCGGGAGAAGATCGTCTCCAGCAAATCGGCCTCGTCCGCGAGCGCCGGCGCCGCCAGGCGTATAGCGCCTTTTCCGTCCTCGGCCCAAAGTGCGGGCGAAGGACGCTGCTCCCCCCGCGCCGCCAGGAACTCGGCCTCTTCTGCCTCGTCGGCGAAGGGAATGTCGCGGGTGCCGAAGTGATACAGGCCGGCGATCGGCCCCCACTCCCAGGTCGCGCGGTAGACCTCGTCGCGACCGGCGCCCTCCGATCCTTCCGCGACCAACGCTCCCACTGCGGTCAATTGCTCGATGTCGGAGGCGGCGTCCTCGCTCCCGTGCCGCCGGAAGATTTCGATTGCCTCCTCGCGCTCGGTCCACTCGGAGAGCTCGGCCAGCGGCGCCAGCCATCCCGGAGCGCAGAGGAAGGCGCTCTGGTCGAGGAAGTTGTGTATCCGCAGGCGGCTGCCGTCGATCGAGGCGACGAGGGTGGTCGCCCGGCGCAGCCGCGTCAAGCTGGCTCCTCGATCGTCGCCGCCGCGCCGGGCCGCACGTCTCGCGCTGGGGCCGCGCGGCGCAGCAGCCACAGCGAGACCAGCATCAAGACGGCGCCGGTGCCCATCCAGAGCGCGGTCTGGCTGACGTACTGGCTCGCCGCTCCGATCAGGGGGAAAAGCAGCGCCATTGCCAGGGCGCCGAGAGCACTGAGCACGGAGAGCACGCTGGAGCGGTGCTCGTCGGGGATGCGGTCGTTGAGCGCGTTGTGGGAAACCGGGTCGATGACGTTGTCGACGAACCCGAGGACGAGGAAGGCGGCCACCAAGGCCACGGCGCCGCCGCCGATCGCGACGAAGGCGACGGCTCCGACCGCCAGGGAGACCGTCAGCGCCCCGCGCATGCCGAGCCGGCGCTCGGCACGGTAGGCCAGGGTGGCGGCGATCGTCGCCAGCAGTGACTCGATCGCGAAGATGAACCCGATCGCGGTCGGGTCGAACCCCTCGCCGGCGAAAAGGTCCTGGGCCGCAAGGTAGAAGGTGGAGGTCACCCCGGTGAACAGAGCGCTGCCGATGATCAACGGCCGCACGGCCGGCGCCACCCGGATGGTCTCCCGCAGCTCGCGCAGCTGCTCACGGAGGGTGGGAGGCCGCTCTACCCGCTCGTGGCGTGGCTCGCTGAGGATCGCGCTGAGCACGGCCGCGACGAGCTGGGCCGCCAGCGCGGTGAGGAAGACGAGTTCCCAGCTGACCAGCTGTAGCAAGCCACCGAGGCCAAGCGCGACCGTGGGCGCGAAGGTGAGGATCGCCATGTAGCGACCGACCAGGCGGGCGAACCCCCGCTCGGGATCCTCGGCGCGGTCGGCCTCATAGAGCATCGCCTCCTCGGCGCCCGAGATGCAGGTGAGCCCAACGCCGTAGATCGCAAAGGCCCCGACGAGAAGCCATTGCTCCTGGGGCAGGAGAAGCGCTCCCAGATAGAGGACCGAGGCGAGGCGGCCGGCCACGAGCAGCGGCCGGCGCCCGATGCGGTCGGCGAGAACCCCGGTGGGGATCTCGCCGACGACCATCCCGATGTTGAGCAGCGCCTGCAGGAGACTGATCTCAAAAAGCGAGTAGCCCTCCTCGCTGAGGTAGACGATCCACAGCGCCCGCTCGAAAAACAGGCTGCCGAAGAAGGCGATCGTCAGAATCAGGCGCCGGTTGCGGCGCCCACCGGCTGCGTCGAGCGTCGCGGCCACTACTCGCTCGCGCGGAAGTGGACGGCGACGGAGTAGCGGACCCCCTCGTCGGTTGCCAGCGGGTTGACCCAGTGCGAGCAGTCGGTCCGGAACGGGAACAGCGCCGCCGTGTTGAAGTGGGGTTCGCTCAGCGATTCCTCACCGCGCTCGTTGCGGTAGCCCAGTTGGCCGCCGAACTCCGGTTGCCAGCCCGGGGTGCTGAGGTAAAGCACCATGCCTATCCGCCGGTCTTCGAAGGTGTCGGAGTGCTCGGCGAGGAAGTGGCCGCGCTCGTAACGGGCGAACTCGACGATCGGGGTGGGGTTCAGCGGCTCGTCGACCACCGCGGCGAACGCTTGCGCGAGGGCGCCGTCTCCGAGCGCCCGCACAAACTGGCCGGTCAGCGAGAGGTCCGCGGAGGTGAAGTAGGAGCCGTCGGAGAGCGCCTGATTCGAGCTGAAGCGCCGCGCCGGGTCGGTCGCCTCGAAGGTAGCTGCGTCAACCTCGTCGGTCCACTCCTGGTCGTTGAGCACCCAGTACTGATGGCGCCATCGCGTGGTCTCCCGCAGCTCGGCGGCGAGCCGGTCGGCGAGGTCGGGTTCGAGCACGTCGCTGACCGTCTCCGGTCGCGACGGGGAGCTGGTGAACCACTCGTGCAACTCCGCGCTCGTCTCGTCACGGAGCAGACGCGGGAACCAGGTGCTGCCTGAGGTGAGCTTCTCCTCGGTGTGCTGAGCCATGATCAATCCCTTCTTAGAGTGTGGCCGGTTGTTGTTCGTTTGGAACCACTGCTGCGATCGAGAGCTCCTCGAAGCGGATGCGGCCGCTTGGGAGGAAGCGAAGTCCTTGTAGGCGCGGCGAGACGAATGAGATCGCCTCGACTGCGAGCAGCGGGATGGCGGGGGCGCTCCGCAGCAGCAGCTCGTGCGCGCGACGGCAGGCGTCGAGGCGCCGGGACCGCTCCGGAAGCCGCTCCGCCTGTTCCAGGGCGACGTCGAAGCGGGTGTCTCCGTAGTCCAGCTCCCGGGCAAGCGGACCGCCCCGGCGGAACGGCGCCAGCATCCCGGTCGGGTCAGGCCAAGGTGCCGCCGTGAGCACGAGATGAAGATCGGCGCCGGCGCTCGGACGCTGACCGAGGTAACGGCCGTAGTCGATCGGGCGTCCTACCGTTCGCAGGCCGAGCACCGCTTCCAGCTGCTCGGTGACGGCGGCGACGAGCTCTCGGTTGGGCGGGAAGTCCGGGTAGTCGATCGTCGCCAGCGGCGGGGGCCGGAAGCTCCGCCAGACGCGGCTGGCGGCCGCGGGGTCGTGATGCGGGTCGACGCGCGGGTCTCCCGCATCCTCCTCGCGCCAAAGCTCGTCGTAGGAGGCGAGGGGTTGCATCACCCCGTCGACGGCGGCGCCGAGGGCACCACGATCGAGTGCTCGCAGCAACGCCTGCCGAGCCTCTGGCGCCGAGAGGCGACCAGAGGGGTTCGGCACCAGCTCGACCGCCATGGCGATCGGTCGCCGTGCCGTCGGCGCATCACCGTCTAGCTGCTCGCGGGCGATCGACGTCGGGCAGGTAGCGTCGATGGTGCCGTCGGCGAGGAGCCGCACCCCCTGCTGGGGGGAATCCGTCTTCAGCAGCACGATCTCGGGCGGGCCATCCCGACGGAAACGACGGGCGGCGGGGACGGCCTCCAGAACGAGGCCCCGCCGCCCCGAAAGCGCTCCTCGCAGTCGGTAGGGGCCACTTCTGCGGTCGCCGTCCGGATGCTCCGGGCTGGTCGCTTCGGGAGCGAAGATCGGTGCCGAGAGAAGCTGCGGCAGGGTGGCGAACGGGCGTCGCAGGAGCACCCGCAGGCCCTGAGGCCCGCGCTCCTCGACGGCGGCGATCGGCTCGGCGAGCCAGGAGCCTCCCGGCCTGGCCGATTGGCGAGAGATCGCCCGGGCCACGTCTGCGGCCGTGATCGGCGCTCCATCCTGCCAGCGGGCGGACTCGGCGATATCGAGATCCCACTCGAGCCCACTTTCGCCTTCGCGGGCGGCGGCGCAGATCGCTCCCTCCACCTCGCCGGCGACGGGACTCTCGGCGAAGAGCGGGTCGTGCAGCGCCTCGGCAAGCCACCAACCGACGTACTCGTGGACCTCGGCAGCGGCCAGCGTCGTCGGCATCGCCTCGATCTCGAAGACGACGCGGCTCATTGGTCCGGGTGCTCGCAGGGGCCGGCGGGAAAGCGGGAAACCGTCAGCGTCTGCAGATCGAGAGATAGCAGGGTGCCGACCGAGGGAACGTCGGTTGCCCCGGCGATCCAGTCGATTACATCTCGTGCGGCGAGGGCCGACCCGATCGTGTTGACGGGGCCGAAGGACTGCGACGTCGGGGCCGTCATCGCCTCTTTGAGCCGCCGCTCGTCCTCCCCGGCTCGCCGATCCAGCAGCTCCTCGACGCAGCGCCAGCAGGCCGAGGAACCGGGGGCCACGAGCGGCCCCCAGTTGACGATCTCCAGCCCGATGCCAAGGACGATGAACGGCAGCCCGCGCCCGAGGCAGTAGTCGTTGACGTCCCGCGGCAGGCTGGGGAGGGGGCGGTCCGCCGCCAGGATGAGGAAGTCGAGGGCCTCTGAATCCAGCGCCTCTTCGAGCTCGGCGGGGTTGGTCAGCGCCTGCGGCAGGGTCCGCACCTCGGCCTGCGTGGTGACGCGCTCGATGTAGGCGGCCGCAGCCTCCACCTTCGGAACACCCAGGTCGTCACGGCCGTAGACGAACTGGCGATTGAGGTTGTCGGGTTCGACGCGATCGTGGTCGACGAGGACGAACCGCCGCGCCCCGGCACCGATCAGGTGCTGCAGCATCACGCCGCCGACTCCGCCGACACCGACGATGGCGACTCGGGCGCCGCGAATCCGGGCCTGCGCGCGGGAAGGCCGGCCCGTGCGCTGTGCGAGGTAGCCGGCCTGGCGGGCCTGCTCGGTACCCTCGAAGCCGCGCAGCGGTTCGGTGCAGAGGAGTCCGCGCGCGTCGAGCTGGTCAACCAGCGCCTCGCCCCCCGCGGCGCCAAGCAACCCTTGCAGCGCATCCAGGCTCGAGCCTTCCCGCAGGTATTCCAGTCCCTGCTGCAGCCCCTCGCTCGGCGGTGACATCAGCAACGCATCCCGCTCGGAGACCACCGCCAGCTTGTCTGGGAGGGGGACGATCACCGCCTCCGGAGACAGCTGAAGATGTTGTCCGTTGGATCGGTTCATGGAGCCTCCCCGCCTCCTCAACCGCCCGGAGCAGGGCGCAACTGCGCCCGCCCCGAACGGTGGATCGGCGTCGCTAGCTGCGACGAACCAGGTTCGTCCCCGGCTCGCTGACCGCGACCGGCTCGAACTTGATCTCGGCCGCCTCGCCGAGCGCCTCCTTCAGACGCTCGTCCGCAGCAACCGACTTGCTTTCGGGCTTGGCCATATTGGCCTCCTTGTTCGCTTTTAACCGATCCCCCGGGGGTGACACACCATTACTTGGATATGTCACCAGCCGTTATACAGACTTGAAGGTAATAGAAAGCATTTTTTACGGTAAGTATTCATTTCACAATGAAGGTATGTTTTTGCGATATGTAAGTGTTCATCCATGAGCGAGGACCAACGGCTTGTGCTCAGTCGCAACATCCACCTTTTCTGGACGACTGAGGGTGCCCTGCGGCTGGGAGGATCGATCTCTCGGGACGATCTGGATGTCTCCCCGGCGACCGTCAACCTCCTCCACCTTTTCGCCCAGCCGCAGTCGGTTGCAGCTGTTCTCTCGGAATGGTCCGGCGGTCCAGAGAAAAGTGGCTCGGTCGCTGCTGCGATCGCGGGCCTGCGGGAAGCGGGTGCGCTGGTGCCGGCCGACGGTGAGGCAGAGCTGGCGCCCGGTTGGAACGCGCAGCCCCATGTTCATCTGGAGATGCTGGAGGACGTCGTTCGAACGCTCAGCTTCGCCAGGGCGATCGAGCGGCAAGCCCCTGGCAAGGTGGTTGCGGACGTCGGTTGTGGAAGCGGGATTCTCAGCCTCTTCGCGGCGCGAGCGGGGGCGCGAAGGGTCTACGCGGTCGAGGAGTCGGCCGCAATCGAGCTGGCCCGGGAGATAGTGCGGGCGAACGGTTTCGAGGAGGTCGTCCAATTCGTCCCCGGAAACTCCCGCGATGTCGAGCTTCCGGAGCGGGTCGACCTCGTCGTCTCGGAGCTGATCGCGAGTTTCGACCCCCTAGCGGAGCGCATCCTGCCGGTCCTCGCCGATGCGCGCGATCGGTTCCTGAGCGGGGACGGGAGTCTCATCCCAAGCCGTCTGGACGTCTGCGCCGTCGGTGTGGATTCCGGCCGCGGCAGCAGCGAGCGACGGCAGCGCTCGGCTGCCGTCGCCCCCCTGACCGAGCTCTACGGATTCGACCTTTCGCCGCTCGGCGCCGCGCTGGAGGACAGCGCGGATGGCGGTGGGGCCTACCACGTCGATCTCTCGCAAGCATCCGACGAGAAGGTGTTGACGGACGAGGCGGTGGTCGCCTCCTACCGCCTTGGAGACCCCGCACCGACCGTCGAGCAGCGGAGCGAGATACGGCTCCCAGTTGCCGTAGGCGGCAACCTCGATGCCCTCGGCCTCTACTTCAAGGCATGGCTCGACGAGAGGACGCTGTTGACGACCTCGCCCTTCACGCCGCGGCAGGCGACCAGCTGGGGTGGTCAGGCGCTCCATCCCGTCGAGCCCTCCGCGGTACGAGAGGGTGAGATGGCTTCGTTCGAGGTCGCCTGGCTGCCGCAGCGCCGCGGCTACGGAAGCGAGCCCGCCTATCGGATCGCTCCGTCCGCCCGGTAACGTCGGCGGCCGATGATCGAGGCGGTCACCTTCGACTTCTGGAACACGATTGCGACGGTGCCGTCGGGGGCGATGTCGGCGGCGCGGGAGCGGGGGGTGGCGGCGGCTTGCGCGAGCCATGACGTCGAGGTTGAGGCGGAGCTGCTGGTCGAGGCGCTGGAGGGGGTCGGGCTCGACTGGGAGCGCTCGTGGGGGGAAGGGCGGCACCTGCACCCGCACGAGGCTGCGGAGTCGCTGGTGCGGGCGCTCGGGGTTGAGGGGGCGGCGCGGGAGATGGTGGTCGAGGCGTTCCTCGGGGCCGGACGCGAGGTGGAGCTGGAATTCGCGCCGGGGATTGGGGGCTGTCTTGAGGCGCTGCGCCAGCGGGGGCTGCGACTGGGGATCGTCTGCGACGTCGGCTTCAGCGGTGGCGAGCTGCTGCGGGAGCTACTCGACGCCGAGGGCCTGCTACGGCACTTCGATGGCTGGGGCTTCTCCGACGAAGTCGGCCACTACAAGCCGGCGCCGCAGATCTTCGAAGCGGCCCTGGGCGCCCTCGGGGCGGGTCCGGGGGAGGCGGTCCACGTCGGTGACCTGCGCCGGACCGACATCGCCGGCGGCGCTGCTCTCGGCATGCGGACCGTCCGCTATCGCGGCATGAACCCCGAGGGCGATGGCGAAGAGGGGGTCGAGGCAGACGTCGTCCTCGACGACCACCAGGAGCTACCGGATGCCATCGCCCTTCTCGATCGAGACTGAGCGCCTGCGCCTGCGGCCTGCGGTCGCCGACGATGTCGACGATCTGGTGCGCCTCCACGACGATCCACTCGTCGCCGAGTACATGGGAGTGCGCGAACGCGCCTGGTACGAGTGGCGGGTCGAGGCGAGTCGCGAGGAATGGGCGGCGCGGGGGCACGGCTTCGTCGTCGTGCTCGACGCCCGGAGCGGCCGCTTCCTCGGCCGCACCGGGCTCAAATACTGGCCCGAGTTCGGCGAGACCGAGCTCGGCTGGGTGTTGCGACCCGAGGCCAGGGGGAGCGGCTACGCGACGGAGGCGGCGCGGGCTGTCCTCGATTGGGGCTTCGAGAACCTCGGCGTGCCCTACGTCACGGCGATGATCCGACCGGACAACGACGCCTCGGTGGCCGTTGCCGGGCGCCTCGGGATGGCGCCCCGCCGCCGCGACCAGCTCGACGGGGTCCCGATCGTCGTCTACTCGATCGACCGCGAGGGCTGGGAGCGCCGGAGTGCGTAGGCACCGAGGTCCTTCGGGGCGCCCTTGGCGCTGAAGCGGCGCTTCTTCGCCTCGGCGGTGTCGGGGCGAAGCCGCTCCAGCACCCGATCAGAGACGAGGAGCTCGCCGGGCTTTGCCGCGTCGGCGAGGCGGGCGGCGATGTTGACGTCGACCCCGAAATAGTCGCCGCCGAGCTTGCGCGGCCGGCCGAGGTGGATGCCGGTGCGCAGCCGCGGGTGGTAGCCGTCGGCGCTGACCGAGGCGATTCGCTCGCTTGCTTCGAAGGCAGCCTCGACCGCGTCGGGCGCGTCCCAGAACGCCGCCATCAACCCGTCGCCGAGCCGCTTCACGACCTCGCCCTGGCGAGCCGCGACCGGCGGCTCGATCGCCTCGGCGACCTCGCGCAGGAGGCGCACGGCGGCGGCGTCGCCGGCCTCCAACGCCCAGCTCGAGAAGCCGACCAGGTCGGTGAAGAGGATCGCGACGTCGACCTTGCCGCGGCCGCGGTCCTGTTTCTCCGCCAGCCGCTGCCACGCCTGCAGGGCGGTGAGGCCGAGCTCGCCGGCGAAGCCGGGCTCCGCCCCGCGCAGGGAGACGAGCTGGCGGGCGGCGAGGTCGGAGGGGCGGCCGCGGGCGGTGGAGAGGTGGTCGATGTGGTCGTCGCCGCCGAGGGTGTGCTCCCGCGTCCGCCGCGCCATCTCGACCAGCTTCGGGTGGCGGTTGAAGCGCTGAACGGCCGCGGCGAAGCGTTTGCCTGGCTTCTCGCTCATGCGGGGGGCCCGAGCCTGCGCCATCTCGCACCCCGGCCTGCGCCCTCGGCCGCGATCTTTCCTTCCTCCCGCAGTTCGGCGAGCACCAGCCTCACGGTGGCGTCGCTTATGCCGGGGAGGGCGCGCTCGACGTCGCGGCGCCGAAACCGGTCGGCGGCATGCTCGAGGATGTGCTCCCGAACGCGCTCGCGCTTACTCCCGGACTGTGAGCGAGCGGCCGCGATCCGCTCCTCGAAAGCTTCGTAGGCAGAGACGAGGATGGTGCTGAAGTAGGTGATCCAGGGCCAGATGCTGTGCTCGCCCTGATGCCAGTGGCGCCTCAATGAAGCTCTTGATGGAGCTAATAAGCGCATAAACGACCTAAAGCGTGAGGTAAATAGATCAATTGTGCGATTCAGCGGCTCTTCAGCAGGCGACCGACCGCCTCCATCATCTCCTCGGTCTTCGCCTCCCGCGCCTCCGCGGTCTCGGCGCCGACGACGCAGTGGCGCGTGTGTTCGTCGAGGAGGGCGAGAGCGACCTTGTCGATCGCGGCCTGGACGGCGGAGATCTGGGTGAGGATGTCGATGCAGTAGCGCTCCTCGTCGACCATCCGTTCGATGCCGCCAATCTGGCCGTTGATCCGGCGCAGGCGGTTCTTCACCTTCTCTTTGTTCTCGATGTAGCCGGGGTGGGCCTGGTTCTCCGCCATCTCGTTCCTCTCTCGCAGGGAAAGTTCGCTTCGAGTATATACCCCCTGGAGGTATGTGTTACAGTGATCGCATGAATACCCCCCGCCCCTATTTAAGAATCGGTCTCTTCGCCCTCGGGCTGGCGGCTGTCTTTGCCGCTTCGGTTGCGGTCGGGTCGCTCGTCGAGCCGGCGGAGACGGAGAGCAGCGAGATGGAGGAGACGATGGACGCACACGGTGCCCATGGGACGACGGCGGCGGCGCACGAACCCGCCGGGCTGGGCGTTTCAACCGACGGCTACACGCTGCGGATCGCCCCGACCCAGCTGCAGCGGGAAGAGGAGCACGAGTTGCGCTTTGCGATCGAGGATGCCGCGGGCGAGCCGGTGATCGAGTTCGACGAGCTGCACGAGCGCCGCATGCACCTGATCGTCGTCCGCCGCGACGGCGCCGGGTTCCGCCACCTGCACCCGGAGATGGACGCTGTTGGGACTTGGACCGTGCCGGTCACCTTCGCCGCGGCAGGCGTCTACCGCGTCTTCGCCGACTTCTCGGCCGCTGGCGAGCAGCAGACCCTCGCCGCCGACCTCTTCGTCTCCGGCGGCGACTTCGAGGCACGGCCCTTCCCGGCGCCGCAGCCGGTCGCCGCGACCGAGGGCTACGAGGTCGAGCTGACGGCGGGGGAGCCGGTCGCCGGCGAGCCGACGACGCTCGAGTTCGCGGTCGCCG
The DNA here is from genome assembly GCA_035764545.1 of Solirubrobacterales bacterium. Classification (GTDB taxonomy): domain Bacteria; phylum Actinomycetota; class Thermoleophilia; order Solirubrobacterales; family 70-9; genus VAYN01. The sequence continues at coordinate 36,429 of DASTYZ010000140.1, forward strand.
ACGGCGGCCGGCCGGTGGCGAAGCTGCAGCCCTACCTCGGCGCCGACGGCCACCTCGTCGCCCTCCGCGAAGGCGACCTCGCCTTCCTCCACGTCCATCCCGAGGAGGAGCAGGGGGAGCCGAACGAGATCGTCTTCGAGGCCGAGTTCCCGACCGCCGGGCGCTACCGCCTCTACCTGCAGTTCAGGCATGG
>DASTYZ010000141.1:0-36452 GCA_035764545.1 Solirubrobacterales bacterium
CCACCGCTTCTCGTCGCCTGGCACCACAGCCTCAAAACGGCCCGTCGGGCCTGGGTCTGGCTCTGGCCACAGCTGCGCCCGCTCCTCGCCCTCTTCTTCAGAGCCCTGGCAACCGGCGAGCGCTGGGTCCGCCGCACCGCCGCCCTATTGGTCCGGGCGGCTACGGCTGCGAGCCGGGTGGTGACGCCGGCGCGGGCTGCTGCCGTCGTCCTGATCGGCGCCGGCGCCCTCCTCGTCGCCTCGCAGTTCATCGACTACCGCGCGGTCGAGATCGGGCAGCCGGGCTATGCCGGGCTGCCCGACGTGGCGCAAGCGCCGACGGTCGAGGCCCGCACTGCCGGCGACGCCCACGCCTACCTGCTGGTCCCGGTGGGAGTGCTGGCGATGGTCCTGGGGGCCTTGGGGCTGCGACGCGAGACGCGCCGGTTGGGTCTGTTGGTGGCCGCGCTCGGGCTGCTCTCGCTGGCCGTGATCCTGCTCGTCGACCTGCCCCGCGGCCTCGACGAGGGCGCCCAGACCGCGCGCTTCGCCGGCACCTCGGCGGTGCTCGAGGACGGCTTCTACGCGGAGCTCGCGGCGGCCGGGGGACTGCTTCTTGCCGGACTCCTCTACTATGCGCGGCCGTGCCGAATACGAATCAGCTTGTCAGGAAGGGCCGCAAGCGCCCGAAGAAGAAGACCACGACGCCGGGCCTCAAGTCAGGCCAAGGTCGCAAGAAGCGCGTAGCCGCCCCGCAGCGGCGCGGCGTCTGCACCCGTGTCGCCACGGTCACCCCGAAGAAGCCGAACTCGGCGCTGCGCAAGATCGCCCGTGTGCGCCTCACCAACGGGATGGAGGTCACGACCTACATCCCCGGCGAGGGCCACAACCTGCAGGAGCACTCCGTGGTCCTGATCAGGGGTGGTCGCGTCAAGGATTTGCCGGGCGTCCGCTACAAGGTCGTCCGCGGCACCCTCGACGCGGCCGGGGTCTCCGACCGCAAGCAGGCCCGCTCCCGCTACGGCGTCAAAGCTTCGTAATGCCCCGCCGCTCCGCCGCACAGATTCGGCCGATCGAGCCGGACGCCAGACACCGCAACCGGCTCGTCCAGCAGCTGATCAACAAGGTGATGAGCGACGGCAAGAAGAGCCTTGCCGAGCGGATCGTCTACGACAGCCTCGCGATCGTCGGCGAGCGCAGCGGCGAAGACCCGGTCGAGGTCCTCGAGTCGGCGATCAAAACGCTGACCCCGGTCCTCGAGGTTCGCTCCCGCCGAGTCGGCGGCGCCACCTACCAGGTCCCGGTCGAGGTTCCCGCCCGTCGCGCCCGCACCCTCGCGGTCCGCTGGCTGGTCCAGTTCGCCCGCGCCCGTCGCGAGTACTCGATGGCCGAGCGCCTCGCCGCCGAGATCCTCGATGCCAACCAGCAGCAGGGCAGCGCCTGGAAGCGGAAGGACGACATCTACCGCATGGCCCAGGCAAACAAAGCCTTCGCGCATTACCGCTGGTAGCTCCTCCCCCTAAGCCTCTTCTTGCCGTCGATATCGACGGCGTCATCAGCCTCTTCGGCTTCGAGGAGCGGCCGCCGCACACGCAGCTGCAGCTCGTCGACGGGGTGCCGCACTGCATCTCGCTGCCCTGCGGCGACCGCCTGCTGCGCCTCTCCGATCATTTCGAGCTGGTCTGGGCGAGCGGCTGGGAGGACAAGGCGAACTTCTACCTCCCCCACATCCTCGGAGTGCCCGAGCTGCCCCACGTCGGTTTCGACGTCGCGCCACGCAGCGGTGGGGCCCATTGGAAGCTGGCGGCGCTCGAGGCCTACTGCGGCGAGCGGGCGATCGCCTGGGTCGACGACAACTTCGACGCCAGTTGTTACGAGTGGGCCGAGCGGCGCCCCGCCCCGACCCTGCTGGTCCCGACCGAGCCGCACCTCGGCCTCGAGGAGGGGCACGTCGAGGCCCTGAGCGCCTGGGCCACCTCTCTACACTGAGTCAGGTGACGGGGTTCTGGCCCATCTTCTTCCTTGCCGTCGTGCTCAAGATCCCGGTCTTGGCCTCGATGTGGCTCGTCTACTGGGCGGCCAAGCAGCACGACGAACCGGAGGCAGCGACCGACGAGGACAGCGGCGGCTCCAAGCGGCGTCCGCGTCCGCGCCTGCCGCGGGGCCCGCGTCGCGGCGGCCCGCACGGCGGCGGCGCCGCGTTGCCAGCGCCCTCGTGCCCGCCCGGGGGACGGACCAGGGTCGTCAAGCCGGCTGCGCAACCCGCTTTCGCTCGCGCCGGATCTCGCGCAGGTAAGGGTGGAAGTCGACCTCGACGGTATGACGCTTAGAGGCAACGAAGCGCTTCGCCTGCTTCCGTTCCTCGCGCGCGATCTCCCGCTTCATCTCCCCCGCCGGCGGTAGCGTCGCCCGGCCGGCAAGCAGGTCGGCGACCCATTCGCACTGGGCCTCGGCGAGCGGCATGATCGGGCCCAAGGGCTGGATGAAGCCGATGAAGTAGAGCCCGGGGCGCTCGACCGAGACGACCCGGCGGAAGAGCGGCAGGCGGTTCTCCGGAGCCGCGAAGACCTGCGGATCGAAGAACGGGAAGGTCATCTTGTAGCCCGTGCAGTAGACGACGAGGTCGATCTCCTCGCTGCTGCCATCGACGAAGCGAACCTCGCGGCCGCCCGGGAAGCGGTCGATGTTCGGCTTCGCGGTGATGTCTCCGTGTCCGAGTCGGGGCAGCAACTCTGATGAGACCGTCGGGTGCGCCTCGAAGAGCTTGTGATCGGGCTTGGGCAACCCGTAGGCGGTGGGGTCGGCGGCTGAGGCCACGCCGAGCGCCCGCATCGCGAAGAATCGCTGCACCGCCAGTGGCGTCATCGACGTGATCGGGTTCGCGAGCTCGTCGATCGGCTTGCCGTTGATGTACTTGGGGATCACGTAGGCGCCGCGGCGGGCCGCGAGGAAGGTCTTGTCGGCGATCCGCGAGGACTCGACGGCGATGTCGGTCGCCGAGTTGCCGAGGCCGAGGACCAGAACTCGCTTGCCGCGCAGCACGTCGGGCTCGCGGTAGTGGTGGGCGTGCAGCTGCTCACCCTCGAACTGGTCTGCCCCGGGGAACGCCGGTTCAGGCCAGCGCGCGTCCCAGTGGTGGCCATTGGCGACCAAGACCGCGCGGTAGCGCTCCGTCCGCTCCCCCCCGCTCTCCCCCTTCACGGTGACCGCCCAGGCGCCGTCGGACGGCTCCACCTTCAGCACCTCGGTGCGGAAGCTGATCTTCTCCCGCAGCCCGAAGTGGTCGGCGAATTCGTCGAAGTAGGCCGCCATCTGGAAGTGGTCGGGGTAGTCCGGGAAGTGGTCGGGCATCGGCAGCGACTTGAAGGCCATCACCCGCCGCGAGGTGTTGATGTGCAGCGAGCGGTAGGCCGACGACATCCCGTTGTCGTTCTCGTAGCGCCAGTTGCCGCCGATGTAGGAACCCTTCTCGAAGCAGTCGAAGGGGATACCGCGTGCATCGAGGACCTGCGCCGCGCAGATGCCAGAGCCGCCGGCTCCGATGATGCAGACCTTCTCGGCCGAATCCATGGCCGCGAAATCTACCGGACTGGCTAGCTGGCCAGTCTGAAGGGGTGAGGAGGTTCACCCCTGGGGTCCGTAGAGCGGATCGCGGTTCGCACCGAAGCTGGGTCCATCGGGATTTACAACCAACGAAAGGAGCCCCCGATGACTCGCAACAACCGTTCATTCCGCATCTCCCCCGCCCTCGTGATCAGCTGCGTGGCGCTGTTCATGGCCCTCACCGGCAGCGCCCTCGCGGTCGGAATCGCCAAGAACAGCGTCCGCTCGGCGCAGATCGTCGACGGCAGCGTCCGCACCATCGACCTGCGTGACAACGCGGTCAACTCGGCGAAAATCGCCCCGAACGCGGTCGGCAGCGAGGAGGTCGCCGAAAACGCGATCGAATCGCCCGAGGTAGCGCAGGACGCGCTCACCGCCGAGGACCTCGGCACCGCCTCGGTGGCCTCGCCCGAGGTCGTCGACCAGTCGCTGACGGCTACCGACCTGGGGCCGGACTCCGTCCGCTCCTCTGAGCTCGGGCCGGTGGTCGTCCGGACCAACTCGGCGAAAATCGCCAAAGGTGCCAACGGCAGCGTCTCCGCCGACTGCGCCGCCGGCGAGCAGGTCCTCGGTGGAGGCGGCCAGCCCGGTCACTTCGCCACCGAGATGACCAGCAGCAGGCCGCAGGGCAACGGCTGGCTCTACCAGGCCGTCAACAACACCGGCGGCGAGGAGACGCTGACCGCCTTCGCCGTCTGCCTCGGCAACTAACGCGGGCCAAGACACAGAAAGGCCGAGGGTGGTGGCCCTCGGCCTTCTACATGACTCGCAAACTCATGAAAGGAAGTACCTCAGTGGTGCAGTACTCATTTACCCACTTCTGAGGAAAGCACGCATCCGTAGGAACCCCCATCCGGGGGTTCCTACGTTTACTGAGGTCTAAAGCGCCCTATTTGGGCTCTTCGGAGGTGGACTCGATCTCCTGGGCGAGCTCCTCGAGCTCCTCCGCGAAGGAGGTGCCGAAGCCCTCGACCGGAGCCTCCACCCCGTCGACGCCGAGTTCGGCGGCCAGCTCGTCTTCTTCGAGCAGGTCGTCGCCCGGAGGCTCGATCGGTTCGGCGGGCTCGATCGCGACCGTGCGGTAATGCTTGAGGCCGGTCGCGGCCGGGATCAGCTTGCCGATGATGACGTTCTCCTTGAGGCCGACGAGGCGGTCCCGTTTGCCCTCGAGGGCAGCGTCGGTGAGCACCTTCGTCGTCTCCTGGAAGGAGGCCGCCGAGAGGAAGGACTCGGTCGCCAGCGAAGCCTTGGTGATCCCGAGGATGACCTCCTCGCCTTTGGCCGCCGTCCCGCCTTCTTCCTTGACTTTCTTGTTCAGGCGTTTGAGGCTGCCGCGATCCTCGAGCTGGCCGGGAAGGAGGCTGGTCGAGCCCTTGGCTTCGATCCGGACCTTCTTCAGCATCTGCCGGGCGATCAGCTCGATGTGCTTGTCGTTGATGTCGACGCCCTGGGCGCGGTAGACCTTCTGCACCTCTTCGACGAGGTAGACCTCGACCGCGGTCCGTCCGCGGATCGCCAGCAGGTCAGCCGGGTAGAGCGAGCCTTCGTTCAGCTGCTGCCCGACCTCGACCCGGTCGCCGTCGGCGACGTGCAGGCGGGTCCGCAGCGGGAAGCTGTAGCTGTGCTCCTCGCCGCTGGACTCGGTGACGATCACTTTCAGCGCTTTGTCGGTTTCTTCGATCGAGACTTTGCCCGCGGCCTCGGCCATCTGCGCCAAGCCCTTCGGTTTGCGAGCCTCGAAGAGCTCGACGATGCGCGGCAGACCCTGGGTGATGTCCTGGCCGGCGACACCACCGGTGTGGAAGGTCCGCATCGTCAGCTGGGTGCCAGGCTCGCCGATCGACTGCGCGGCGATGATCCCGACCGCGTCGCCGATGTCGACCGTCGACCCCGTCGCCGGTGAGATCCCGTAACAGGAGCGACAGACCCCGGACTCCGCCTCGCACTTGAGCGCGGAGCGGACCGGCACCTTGGCGTCTTCGTCACCGAAGGCCTCAGCGATTTCTTCGACCTCTTTGAGGGTGATCTCCTGGTTGCGCTTGAGCAGTTCGCGACCCCGTTTGGTCTCGAGCTTTTTCGCTGCCAGGCGGCCGATCAGGTTGTCGTTGAGGGAACCGTCGTCCTTGCGGATGACCATTTCGATGTGGTCTTTGGTCTTGCAGTCCTCCTCGCGGACGATCACGTCCTGGGCGACGTCGACCAGGCGCCGGGTGAGGTACCCGGAGTCGGCCGTACGCAGCGCCGTGTCCGCGAGACCCTTTCGGGCACCGTGGGTGGAGATGAAGTACTCGAGGACCGAGAGACCCTCCATGAAGTTGGCCTTGATCGGCCGCTCGATGATCTCCCCTTTCGGGTTGGCCATCAGGCCGCGCATCCCGGCCAGCTGACGGATCTGTTTGAACGATCCGCGAGCGCCCGAGTTGGCCATCATGAAGATCGGGTTCAACTCGTCGAGGTTGTCCTCCATCGCCTGCGCGACCTCGTCGGTGGCCCGGTTCCAGTGCGCCGTCACAGCCTCGTGACGCTCCTCGGCGGTGATATAGCCTTCGTCGTACTGGCCCTGGATCGCTTCGGTCTCCTTCTCGTAGCGATCGAGGATCTCCGCCTTCTCCGGCGGTGAGACCACGTTGTTCTTCGAGACCGTGATCCCGGCCTGGCTCGCGTACTGGAAGCCCAGGTCCTTGAACGCGTCGAGGACCTGCGAGACCGCCGGCGCACCGTAGGCCTCGACCAAGTCGGAGACCATCTGGTTGATGTCCTTCTTCTTCAGCGAGCGGTTGGCGAACTCGAACTGCTCGGGATCGAAGTCCCCTTCGAGGGCTTCGGCGAGCGCGCGCTCGATCTTCTCGTTGAAGATGATCCGCCCGACCGTGGTCAGGAAGTGGCCGCGGCCGGCCCGACGGTACTCCGCCTGGTCGTGCAGTTTGCAGCCGCCGTTCTCGTAGACGAGCTCGGCCTCCTGCGAGGAGCGGAACACCTTCACGTTCGGGCCGGAACCGTTGGTCCCCTTGCCGGTCTTCAGTTCCTCGTCGATCTTCTGCAGCTCGGCCTCTTCCGGACCATAGGTCAGGTAGTAGATGCCGAGCACCATGTCCTGGGTCGGGGTCGCCAGCGGCGCCCCGTGGGCCGGAGAGAGGATGTTGTTGGCCGACAGCATGAGGATCCGGGCCTCGGCCTGAGCCTCGGCCGACAGCGGCACGTGGACCGCCATCTGATCGCCGTCGAAGTCGGCGTTGAAGGCGTGGCAGACCAGGGGGTGAACCTGGATCGCCTTGCCCTCGACCAGAACCGGTTCGAAGGCCTGGATGCCGAGACGGTGCAGGGTCGGTGCCCGGTTGAGCAGGACCGGGTGCTCGTGGATGACTTCCTCGAGCACGTCCCAGACCTCCGGGATCATCGACTCGACCATCTTCTTCGCGGCCTTGATGTTCTGGACCGCTTTGCGCTCGACCAGCTGGGCCATGATGAATGGCTTGAAGAGCTCCAGGGCCATGAGCTTCGGCAGACCGCACTGGTGCAGCCGCAGGCTCGGGCCGGAGACGATCACCGAACGGCCGGAGTAGTCGACGCGCTTACCGAGCAGGTTCTGGCGGAAGCGACCCTGCTTCCCCTTCAGCATGTCGGAGAGCGACTTCAGCGGCCGGTTGCCGGGGCCCGTGACCGGGCGCCCGCGGCGGCCGTTGTCAAACAGAGCGTCGACGGCCTCCTGCAGCATCCGCTTCTCGTTGTTGACGATGATCTCGGGGGCGCCGAGGTCGAGCAGCCTTTTCAGCCGGTTGTTGCGGTTGATCACCCGGCGGTAGAGGTCGTTGAGGTCGGAGGTCGCGAAGCGGCCACCGTCCAACTGCACCATCGGCCGCAGCTCCGGCGGAATCACCGGCACCGCGTCGAGGATCATCCAGTCCGGCTTGTTGTCGGAGTTGAGGAAGGCGGAGGCGACTTTCAGCCGCTTTACCGCGCGGGCCTGTTTCTGGCCTTTGGAGCTGTTGATGATCTGCTCCAGTTCCTCGCAGTCGGCCGCGAGGTCGACCTGTTCGAGCAGGTCGCGCACCGCTTCGGCACCCATGCCGCCGCGGAAGTACTCGCCCCAGCCGAACGGGGAGCCGAACCGATCCTTGAGCTCACGGAAGACCGTCTCGTCGTTGATGACGTCCTTCGGCTTCATCTCCGTGAAGATCTTCCAGACCTCTTGCATCCGCTCCGCGGCCTCTTCGAGGTAGGCCTCGGTGTCGGAGATCTCGGCGTCGAACTGTTTGCGCAGTTCTTTGATCATTTTCGCCCGGTCGTCGTCTTTGAGCTTCCGCAGCTGCGCCGCGGTCAGTTTCAGAGAGTCGGCCCAGATGTGGTCTTCATCGTCGAACTTGTCCTGCGCACCGTTCTCCAGGTAGGCGATCCGGCGCTCAAGGGACTCGTTCAGCTCCTGCGTCCGTTTCTGTTTTTCGGACTCGTAGGAGTCGACGACTTTTTTGACCTCTTTCTCCAGTTTCCCGACGTCCTTGTCACGGGCCTCCTCGTCGACCCAGGTGACCATCGAGGCAGCGAAGTAGAGAACCTTCTCGAGCTCTTTCGGAGCCATGTCGATCAGGTAGCCGATCCGGCTCGGGACGCCCTTGAAGAACCAGATGTGCGAAACCGGGGAAGCGAGGTCGACGTGCCCCATCCGCTCGCGGCGGACCTTGGAGCGGGTTACCTCGACGCCGCAGCGCTCGCAGACGATGCCCTTGTAGCGGACCCGCTTGTACTTGCCGCAATAGCACTCCCAGTCCTTGGTCGGACCGAAGATGCGCTCGCAGAAGAGCCCGTCTTTCTCGGGCTTCAGCGTCCGGTAGTTGATCGTCTCGGGCTTCGTGACCTCGCCCCAACTCCAGGAGCGGATCTTCTTCGAAGACGCGAGCCCGATCTCAATCGCGTCGAAATTGTTGATGTCGATCATCAGTCCTCCACCTCGGCCGGCGTGGCCTCCTCGGCTTTGCCAGCACCATCACCATCAGTTCCGCCATCGCCCTCGGCGACCACCTGCTCCTCTTGCTCGTCCGCGGCTCCGTTGGAGGAGTCGGCGCGAACGCCGGTCAGGTCCATGCCGAGCTCCTCGGCGGCTTTCAGCAGGTCGTCTTCCTCGTCGGAGATTTCGACGTCGGAGCCCTCTGACACCACGTTGGCATCAAGCGAGAGGCTCTGGATCTCCTTCAACAGCACTTTGAAGGACTCCGGAATCGAGGGCTCGGGAATGTTCTCGCCCTTGACGATCGCCTCGTAGGCCTTGACGCGCCCGACGGTGTCGTCGGACTTGACCGTGAGCATCTCCTGCAGGGTGTAGGCGGCGCCATATGCCTCCAGCGCCCAGACCTCCATCACGCCGAAGCGCTGACCACCGAACTGCGCCTTGCCGCCCAGCGGCTGCTGGGTGACGAGCGAGTACGGGCCGGTCGAGCGCGCGTGAATCTTGTCGTCGACCAGGTGCAGCAGCTTGAGGATGTACATGTAGCCGACCGTGACTTTGCCCTCGTAGGGCTCGCCGGTGCGACCGTTGTAGAGCTGGGCCGTGCCGGAGGCGCGGGCACCCGACCGGGCGCTCGCGTCGACCCCGATGTCGACCCCACGCTCGGCGTTCTCCTCGTTCCAGGAGACCAGCGCGGTATCGACGTCCTCGACGGTGGCGCCGTCGAAGACCTGGGTAGCCACGTAGACGCGGCCATCTCCCTCGTCGGAGTGAGCCTGCTTGTAGGCCTCTGAGCCGTCGTCGTACCAACCGTTGGCCGCGACCCACCCGAGGTGGGTCTCGAGGATCTGGCCGATGTTCATCCGGCTCGGCACGCCGAGCGGGTTGAGGATGACGTCGACGGGGGTCCCGTCGGCCAAATGCGGCATGTCCTCCTCGGGCACGATCTTCGAGATCACACCCTTGTTCCCGTGGCGGCCGGCGAGCTTGTCGCCCTCCGCGATCTTGCGCTTGATAGCGACGTAGACGCGGACCAGGTCGTTGACGCCGGGCGGCAGATCGTCGCCGGCGTCACGGCTGAAGGTGAGGACGTCAATGACGACGCCGCCCGCGCCGTGCGGCACTTTCAGCGAGGTGTCACGGACCTCGCGCGCCTTCTCCTTGAAGATCGCGCGGATCAGCTTCTCCTCGGCGGTCAGCTCGGTCTCGCCCTTCGGCGTCACCTTGCCGACCAGGAGGTCGCCGGCGTCAACCTCGGCGCCGACGCGGACGATGCCGCGCTCGTCGAGATTGCGCAGGCTCTCCTCGGAACGGTTGGGGATGTCGCGGGTGATCTCCTCGTCGCCGAGCTTGGTCGTGCGGGCGTCGATCTCGTACTCCTCGATGTGGATCGAGGTGAGTTCGTCGTCCTTGACCAGACGCTCGGAGAGGATGATCGCGTCCTCGAAGTTGTAGCCCTCCCAGGACATGAAGGCGACCAGGCAGTTCTTGCCCAGCGCGATCTCCCCACCACCGGTGGAGGAGCCGTCGGCGAGCACGTCGCCCTTTTTCACCTTCTGGCCGCTCTTCACGATCGGCCGCTGGTGAATGACCGTTCCCTGGTTGGAGCGCATGAACTTGTGGAGCGGGTGCTCCTCCTTCTGCGAGCCATGGGTGACGACGATCCGCTCGGCGTCCACGTAGGTGACTTCGCCGTCGGCTTCAGCGAGGACGACGTCCCCGGTGTCGACCGCGGCGCGGCGCTCCATCCCGGTCCCGATCAGCGGCGGGTCGGGTTTCAGCAGCGGCACAGCCTGGCGCTGCATGTTCGAGCCCATCAGCGCCCGGTTGGCGTCGTCGTGCTCGAGGAACGGGATCAGCGAGGTCGCCACCGACCAGATCTGGGACGGTGAGACGTCCATCAGGTCGACTTCCTTAGGAGCGGCGGTCGCGTACTCCTGCTCGCCGGCACGAACCAGCACCAGCGGGCCCTTCAGTTTTCCGGTCTTCGGATCGAACTCGGAGTTCGCCTGGGCGATCACCTTGTCCTCGTCCTGGGTCGCGTCGTAGTGGACGATCTCCTCGGTGACGACGCCGTCTTTGACCACCCGGTAGGGGGTGGTGACGAAGCCGTGCTCGGAGATCTGCGCGTAGGACGCGAGCGAGCCGATCAGGCCGATGTTCGGCCCCTCCGGCGTCTCGATCGGGCACATCCGGCCGTAATGGGTCGGGTGCACGTCGCGCACCTCGATCGGCGCCCGCTCACGGGTGAGGCCGCCGGCGCCAAGCGCCGAGAGCCGCCGCCTGTGGGTGAGGCCGGAGAGGCTGTTCGTCTGGTCCATGAACTGCGAGAGCTGCGAGGAGCCGAAGAACTCCTTCATCGCGGCCACGACCGGGCGGATGTTGATGATCGTCTGCGGGGTGATCGCGTCGGCGTCCTCGGTGGTGAGGCGCTCGCGGACGACGCGCTCCATCCGGTAAAGGCCGATGCGGAAGGCCTCCTGGATCAGCTCGCCGACCGTGCGCAGACGGCGGTTGCCGAAGTGCTCGTACTCGTCGAGGTGGTCGTAGACCTGCTCGCGCGGGTAGGTGATCGCCTCCGCGGCATAGTCTTTGATCGGGTTCTCCTCGTCGATCTCCTCGGGGATGCCGAGCAGTTTCGGGAGGGTGACGAGCTCCTTGACGAGGGCGATGATGTCGTCGTGCGTCAGGACCCGGGTCTCGAGGTCGATGTCGAGATCGAGACGGGCGTTGAGCTTGTAGCGGCCGACCCTGGTGAGGTCGTAACGCTTGGGGTCGAAGAAGAGCTGCTCGAGCAGGGCTTTGGCGGCGTCCACCGAGGGCGGCTCGCCGGGGCGCTGCTTTTTGAACAGCTCGATCAGGGCGCCCTCTTCGGTCTTGGTCGCTTCGGTGTCCGCCTCGATCGTGTGGCGGAGGTAGACCGAGTTGTCGAACATGTCGAGGAGCTGCTGGTCCTCGACGTAGCCCATCGCCCGCAGCAGCACCGTTACCGGCAGTTTCCGCTTGCGGTCGATGCGGACGAAGACTTTGCCTTTTTTGTCGACTTCGAGCTCGAGCCAGGAGCCACGGGCCGGCATCAGGTTGGCGATGAAGACCTGCTTTTCAGGGTCCTTCGGCGCCATCACGTAGGCGCCCGGGGAACGAACCAGCTGCGTCACGACCACGCGCTCGGTGCCGTTGATGATGAAGGTCCCGCGCTCGGTCATCCACGGGAAGTCGCCCATGAAGACGGCCTGCTCACGGATCTCGCCGGTCTCCTTGTTCTGGAAGGCAACCGTCGCGGTCAGCGGCCGCGAGTAGGTCATGTCCTTCTCGCGACACTCCTCGATCGTGTGTGGCGGCTCCTCGAACTTGAAGTCACCAAAGACGATCTGGAGGTTCCCCGTGTAGTCCTCAATCGGGGATATGTCGTTAATGGTCTCCCGGAGGCCACCAGATTTCGGATCCGTCAGTTCCTCGAAGGAACGGCGCTGGATGTCGATCAGGTGTGGAACCTCGAGAGGGTTGTCTAGGCGGGAAAAGCTCCTACGGGTTACGGGGGCAGCGTTGGAACGTGCCAAAGTCGGCGACTCCTCGGGCGGTCAGAGGGACGTGGATACTGCGCAGATATGGGCAGGGGCACTCAAAAAGCGCGCGACCGGGGAAAATAACACACCGCGATCGGCGCCTTCAAGTTTGGCTTCCCGACTGGGATCGGGAAGGCCCGGCCAAACTCTCTAGGAGAGTTCGACCGTTGCCCCGGCCTCCTCCAGCTCAGCTTTGAGTTTGTCGGCCTCATCGCGCTCGACACCCTCTTTGATCGCTTTCGGAGCCTCGTCGACGAGGGCCTTGGCCTCTTTCAGGCCGAGCCCGGTCGCCGAACGCACGACCTTGATGACGGGGACTTTCTGGCCACCGACCTCTTTGAGGATGACGTCGACGGTCGAGGACTCTTCGGCGCCGCCCTCGTCGCCACCACCGCCGCCGCCGGCAGCGGCCGGCGCAGCAGCCGCGACAGCGGTCGCGGAAACACCGAACTCCTCCTCGAGCGCTTTGATCCGCTCGGAGAGCTCGAGCACCGAGATGCTTTTCAGCTCCTCGATCCAGTCCTCGGTTGAAGTTTTGGTTGCCATCAGTTGCTACCCCTCTTCCTCGTTTGAATCTTCATCTGAAGTGTCTTTGGCCTCCGGCTCTTCCTCCGGTGCCTCCTCAGCCTTGGGCTCCTCGGCGGGAGCCTCCTCGGCTGCGGGAGCCTCCTCAGCCGCGGGTGCCTTCTCGGCTGCGGGTGCCTCCCCGGTTACAAGGCCCTGCTCGGCGATCTGGCCGAGCTGCAGCGCCAAGCCCTGGATCATGCTGCCGAGGCCGCGCACGAGACCGGTGAGCGGGCTGGCGACAACGCCGGCGAGCTGGCCGTTCAGTACTTCGCGGCCGGGCAGTTTGGCGATCGATTTGAAGGCGACTTCGTCGAGCGAGGTCGCCTCCATGAAGCCGCCCTTGTAGGTGAGCACGTCGTGCTCTTTGTTGAAGGTCGTGATCGCTTTCGCCGCCTGGGCGGTGTCGCCGCGGACGAAAGTGAGGGCGGTCGGCCCCTGCAGCAGCTCGGCCAGTCGTTCCTCGCCGGCCTCGTCGGCGGCGATTTTCGTCAGGCGGTTCTTGACGACGCGGAAGCTGGCGTCGGCTTCGCGCAGTTTCGAGCGCAGCTCGGCTGCCTGGTGAACGCTGATGCCGCGGTAGTCGACAGCGAAGATCGCCTCGGACGCCTCGATCTCGGCGACAATCTCTTTTATGGCTGCTGACTTTTCTTCGCGGTTCATCGTCTCACCTGCACTGGGCTTCCGGGCACTGCCCCGCCAGTGGTCTGCGGTTAGCGGCGACGCAGTTTAAGCGGTCGCCGGCTCCTCTGCGGTCTCCCCTGCTGCGACGCCCACGGTCTCGCGGTCGGCGGATTTGCCGGCGTCGACCCGGACGCCCGGGCCCATCGTCGTCGCCAGGGTGGCGGAGAGGATGTATTTGCCCTTGGCCGAGGAGGGCTTGGCGCGATTGATCTCCTCGATCACGGCCTGGTAGTTCTCAAGCAGTTTGTCTTCGTCGAAGCTGGCCTTGCCGATCGCCATGTGGACGATCGCCTGGCGGTCGGTGCGGTATTCGACCTTGCCCGACTTCGAGTCGTTGACGGCCTTCTCGACGTCGTCGGTGACGGTGCCGACCTTGGGGTTCGGCATCAGGCCCTGCGGGCCGAGCACGCGGCCGAGCTGGCCGACGCCTTTCATCATCTCCGGCGTCGAGATCGCGACGTCAAACCCGGTCCAGCCCTCCTGGACTTTCTCGACCAGGTCCTGGCCGCCGACGAAGTCCGCTCCCGCGGCCTCGGCGTCGCGAGCCTGCTGGCCCTGGGCGAAGACGGCGACGGTGACGTCTTTGCCGAGCCCGTGCGGCAGCGCCAAGGTCCCTCGCAGCTGCTCGTCGGCGTGGCGGACGTTGACCCCGAGCAGGATGTGGAGCTCGACGGTCTCGTCGAATTTGGCGCTCGCGGTCTCTTTGATCAGCGCGATCGCCTCGGCCGGCGGGTACGCGTGGTCGCGATCGACTTTGTCGTACTGCGCGCGGAATCGTTTGCCGTGGGCCATGAAGTTCTCCTAGGCGACGTCGACGCCCATCGAGCGGGCGGTGCCGGCGATGATTTTCTTCGCGGCGTCGATGTCGTTGGCGTTGAGGTCGGGCATCTTCCGTTCCGCGATCTCCTGGATCTGCGCGTCGGAGATGGTCCCCACCTTGTTGACGTGAGGCTCGCCCGAGCCCTTCGGGATCCTGATCGCTTCCTTGATCAAGATCGCGGCCGGCGGCGTCTTCGTGATGAAGGTGAAGGAGCGATCCTCATAGACGGTGATCTCGACCGGAATGATCGTGCCGCCCTCGCCCTGGGTCTGGGCATTGAAGGCTTTGCAGAAGTCCATGATGTTGACGCCGTGCTGACCTAGCGCGGGGCCGACCGGCGGCGCCGGGTTGGCGTTACCTGCCTGGATCTGCAGCTTGATGAGGGTGAGGACTTTCTTGGCCATGAGGGCTGGAGAGGGTAGCGGTCTTCGCGACCCTAGATCTTCTTGACCTGGTCGTAGCCGACCTCGACCGGCGTCTCGCGGCCGAAGATCGAGACCAGCACCTTGAGTTTCGCCGCGTCCTCGTTGATCTCGGCGATCTCGCCGGAGAAGTCCGAGAGCGGACCGGAGATGACTTTGACCGATTCGCCGATCGCGAACTGGGCCTGGGTGCGCGGCCGCTCGGCGGTCTCGCGGTGCAGCAGGCGGTCGACCTCCGGTTTGGAGAGCGGCACCGGCTTGTTGCGCGAACCGACGAAGCCGGTGACGCCGGGGGTGTTCTTGACCAGGCCCCAAGCGTCGTCGGTCATCTCCATGTTGACGAGGACGTAGCCGGGCATCGTCCGTTTCTCGGTCTGGACTTTCTGCCCGTCCTTCATCTCGGAGACCTGCTCGGTGGGGACGACGACCTGCCGCACGTTGCGGTTCTGGCTCATCGTCTGCACGCGGTGCTCAAGGTTGTGCTTGACCTTGTTCTCGTGCCCGGAATAGGTGTTGATCACGTACCAGCGATACATCTCTTGAGAAAGCCTTTGTTTCGGGACCCTGGTTAGAGGATCTGCTTGATGAGCCAGTTGAAGGTCGCGTCGAGGGCGCCGAGGTAGGCGGCCGCAACGGCGACGAAGAGGATGGTCACAGCGGTTGCCTGGATCAGCGTCTCGCGATCAGGCCACTGGACTTTCTTCAGCTCCTGCCAACAGGATATGAGGAAGCCGATAAATCCGGAGCGCTGACGTTCGGCCTTCGCCTGTTTCTGCTTCTTGGAAAGCTGCTCGCTCTCGCGCCGCTTCTGCTCCGCGCGCTTGCGTTTCTCCGCTTCCTTCTGCGCGCGAGCTTCGGCGCGGCGGGCGGAGCGAGGCTTCGGCGCGTCCGGCGTCTCCAGCTGCGACTCCGGGGCGCCGGCGGCGATTCCCATCTCGACCGCCTCGACCTCAGCGACGTCGCCCGAGACCCCCATCTGAGTCTCGCGCTGCGCCTCTACCGGACTCTCGTGGCCGCCGGAGCGTTTCTGCTCTTCGGCTTCCCGAGCCCGGCGCTCGGCCTTGCGCTGTGCACGGGTTTTCGCCATCGGGCAGCTACCGGGTCTCTTTGTGAGGGGTGTGGTGACCGCACCAGCGACAGAACTTGCGCATCTCGATGCGGTCCGGCGAGTTGCGCCGGGACTTGTTGGTTTGGTAATTGCGACGCTTGCACTCTTCGCAAGCCATCGTCACCGCGATGCGGACATCTCCGCGAGCCATCTTCTCCCTCGTTCCGTGCCTGAGGTAGTCATTACAGAAAGAAAACCCCGGGCCGAAGCGCGAGGCTGCGGCAAGGATAGCGTCCTCAGGCGCCTAGGGACTGGCTGCCGCCGCCCATAGTTGTAGTGGCTCACATGCCCTACCGACTTTTATGTACAGTCGTTTTCCAGGCAATCTATCCGGGCACTTCGGGGGCACGGTGCAAGACGCGATCGAGAGCGGCGGTCTCTGTGACCGCGACCAGTTCGTAGAAGAGGTCGAAGAGCGAATCCTCGATCCGCTGCAGCGCGAACAGCCGGGGGCGCTACTCCTCCTCGACCTCGACGCCTTCCACCTCGTCAACGATTCGCTCGGCCACGAGGCCGGCGACCGGCTGCTGGAGACGGTGGCGACGACGCTGCGGCAGGAGTGCCGGGCTGAGGACCTGCCGGCGCGGATCTGCGCCGACGAATTCGCACTGCTCCTGCAGCGGGCGACCCCGAGCCAGGCGATGGCGACCGCCGAGCGGCTGATCGCGCTGGTGCGGGAGCGAGGCAAGCCGGCGGTCGGCGCCAGCGTCGGGATCGCGACCTTCGGTGGCACCGGCGAGGCGATCACCGCCGAAGGGCTGATGATCGCCGCCGACATCGCCCTCTGCGAGGCCAAGGAGCAGGGCGGCGGCAAGGCGGTCGACGGCGACAGCGGCCCGAACCTGAAGCTGACCTGGGCGGACCGGATCCGCGACGCGCTCGAGCGCGAACGGCTGGTCGTTTACGCGCAGCCGATCTTCGACCTGCGCAAGGAATGCGTCGCCCGCGAGGAGCTGCTGGTGCGGATGCTCGACGAGGACGACGACGTGATCCCGCCCTCCTCCTTCCTGCCGACCGCCGAGCGCCTCGGCCTGATCGTCGAGATCGACCGGCTGGTACTGGCGAAGGCGATCGAGCTGGCCGGACGCTCGCAGCCGATCGCGGTCAACGTCAGCGGCGCCTCCCTCTGCGACCCGCGGCTGATCGAGGACGTGCGGGCGGCGATCGCCGATGGGCTCAACCCGGCCTGGCTCGACTTCGAGATCACCGAGACCGCGGCGATCTCCAACATGGACCACGCCCGCGCCTTCGCAGAGACGGTGACCGGGATGGGCTGTGGGCTCGGCCTCGACGACTTCGGCACCGGCTTCAGCTCCTTCAGCTACCTCAAGGACCTCCCGATCCAGCACCTGAAGATCGACATCGAGTTCATCCGCGACTTGCCCCGCTCCCCCACCGATCAGCGGCTGGTCCAAGCCCTGGTCCAGTTCGCCAAGGCTTTCGGACAGGAGACGGTGGCCGAGGGGATCGAGGACGCCGAGACGCTGGCGCTGGTACGCGCCTTCGAGGTCGACTTCGCCCAGGGCTTCCACATTGGCCGGCCGGCGTTGGTCGACGACGGGCGAACCGTCGCCGCGGCCTGAGGGTCACAGCCTCCGCACTAAACTCCTCCCATGGCGAAACGCTTGAGCGGGGACGCAAAAGAACTCGACCAGGTTCGCTCCGTACGGCGGAATGCAGATCTGCACACCACGATGAGCGATCGACTGGCGCGCGTGCACGCTCTCTCGAAGCAGATGAGCGCAATCAAGGGCGCAGCAAAAGCGCGTTGAGCGCGTTCGACCTCCGCTCCCTTCTCGAGGCGCTAAATGCGGCGGGCGTTCGTTTTGTCGTCATCGGCGGGGTCGCCGTAGGCGCCCATGGATATGTGCGAGGCACCGAGGATCTCGATCTAGTTCCCGATCCCGATCCCGCGAACTTGGACCGGTTGACCGATGCCCTCGCGAAGCTTGAATCGACTTTGCCGACGGTCGCAGAACGACCTTTTGACCCGAACGGCGATGCGGGCGTAATCCGCCGGGGAGGAAACGTCACCGCAATGACCCGGTTCGGCGGTCTCGACATCGTGCAACGGGCGCGCGGCGTTCCGAGTTTCACCCAGCTCGTCGATGACGCTGTGGAAAGTGACCTCCTTGGGATTCCCGTACTCATTTGCTCACTTGCCCGCCTTCGCGAGATGAAGGAGGCGCAGGATCGTGAGCAGGATCGCGCGGACCTCGCAAACCTGCCGGAGGAGTAGACGCTAGAGCCCCGCGTTTCGCCGGCAGTCGATCACGGGTACCGGCCGGTCGCCCGCAGCGTCAGCCCGACCAGTCGCGAGACCACCATCGCCACGTAGCCGAGCCCGGCGAGCTGCTCGATCATCACCAGGCTGCGCGCGAACGGCTTGACCGGGACGACGTCGCTGAGGCCGGTGCTGGTCAGCGTCGTGAAGCTGAGGAAGAGCAGCTCCATCCAGGTGCGGGCGTCGCGGGGGTCGACGGCCGCGGTGAAGCTCTCCGGCTCGATCGCCTGGCAGACGACGTACGCGTAGGCAAACGCCCAGGCGACGAGGGTGAAGGTGGCGCCGACGGCGTAAAGCTCGTCGCGGGTGATCTCGTGGTCCTCGAGCATGTAGAAGAGCAGGGCGCCGCCGGCGTAGAAGTAGAGGACGGACTCGAAGGCCGACGAGTAGGGCAGCAGCGCGTCGTCGCCGGTGACCGCCTGGATCAGCAGCAGCACCGTCGCCGGCAGCGCCAGCAGCACGCTGACCCAGGTCAGCGCCGAGGAGCTGCGCACCGCGAGCACGACGAGACCGAGGATCGCGATGCCGAAGACGCTGAAGATCGCGCGGCCGGCAGCGCCTTCTTCGAGGAACGGATAGATGAGGATCGCCGCCAGCTGGGCGGCGAGGAGGACGGCGGAGGGCTGGCGCTTTGCGAACTCTCGCACGGCGCCCTCTTCGCCGCGGCTGTGAGGACTTCCTACAGCCCGAGGGTTTTGGAGATGATCGTGCGCTGGATCTCGGAGGTGCCGCCGTAGATGGTCGAGACCAGCGAGGTGCGGACGAGGCGCTCCATGTCGTACTCGGAGGAGTAGCCGTAGCCGCCCATCATCTGCATCCCCTCGAGGGTGGTGCGCTTGGCTACCTCGGTGACGAAGAGCTTCACCATCGAGGCCTCTTTCGGCAGCATCCGGTCGGGGTCCTCGTCGACGAGGGAGGCGACCCAGTGGGTCATCAGGCGGGCCGCCTCGAGGTCGGTGGCGAGATCGGCGAAACGATGCTGGAGAGCCTGGAAGGAGCCGATCGGGCGGCCGAACTGCTTGCGCTCCTTGGCGTAGGCGAGGGCGTCGTCGAAGGCGCGCTGGGCGATCCCGAGCATCGTCGCCGCGAGGATCAGACGCTCCACATTGAGGCCCGCCATCAGCTGGGTCCAGCCCTGGTCGACCTCGCCGAGGACGGCGTCCTCGGGGGCGACGCAATCGGTGAAGTAGAGGGTGTTGGTCTCGCGCCCCCCCATCGTCTGGATCGGGACGATCTCCATCCCCTCGACTTCGCGCGGGACCCAGAGCATCGTCAGCCCCTCGTGCTTGCTCTCACCCTTGGTGGTCCGGCAGACGACGAGGACGTGGTCGGAGATGTGGGCGTTGGAGATGAAGACCTTCTGGCCGTTGATGACGAAGCCGCCGTCGACGCGCTCGGCCTTCGTCGTCAGCGAGCCGACGTCGGAGCCGGCCTCGGGCTCGGTCATCGCGATCGCCTCGACCGAGCCGGAGGCGATGCCGCCGAGGATCTCTTCCTTCTGGGCCTCGGTGCCGAAGCGCTGGGTGGCGCCGGCGACGATCAGCGTCGTCGCGTAGCCGCCGATCGGGGCGAGCCCGCGCGAGGTCTCCTCCATGAACAGGCAGGCGTCGAGCATCGTGCCGCCGGAGCCTCCGTACTGCTCGGGAATCGTCACCCCCAGCCAGCCGAGCTCGGCCATCTGCTTGTAAATCTCGAAGTTGTGGTGATCGAGGTAGCCGTCGGTCAGCCGCTCGCGCTGGTCCTGCGTCCCGCACTCGCGGCCGCAGAAATCCCGGATCGCATCGACGAAGTCCTTCTGCTCGTCGCTGAGGGCGAAGTCCACGGGCGGCAGCCTACAGAGGCCGGGGAGATGCTGGCTGGGCAGCCAGAGAAGCCCGGATATCTCAGGGAGCCGGATCCCCGTTCGGAGGAGAGGGAGGGTCTTCGGAGAACATCGCCTCCCCGATTCCCGGCGAAGGCTCCTCGTCGAAGAGCAGTCGATAACTACGGCGCATCAGTGCTTGAAACATCGCGTCGGAGTTGGCGGTCCGCGGAATCGGCTCACCGAGACGTTCGAAGAGATAGTTCTTCAGGTAGATGTCGCCCGTCCGGGCGCTTGACTTCCAGCGGCGGATCACCTCAAGAGCACTCTCGCCCGTGCTTGCGACATAGCCCTCAAGAGCCACTAGTTCTTCAGCGCCAATAATCGAGATCGGGCCGGTGCCCTTCAGCTGAAGGAGCCCTCGCTTCTTTAGCTCCTTGCGGATTGACGCCATGATCATCGGGCGCACAGGAAAAGGAACGGAGGTGACGATCACCGGCCAGATCGTGTGAATGCCTTCGTTCGAGAGACCGATCTCCGCGGTCTCTCCGGCGCGGATATCGGCGATCCGTTTATCGAGTTGGGTCGCCTTCTTGTAAATGAAGCGCTCAAGATCGGCGGCGAAGGAGTCAAGATCTCCATGGGTGAGGGTGGCGATTCGCAGGGCGCCGGCGACCAGCTCAAAGCAGATGATGTTCCGCTCATAGGCGAGGACGATGTCGGGGGTATCACGACGTCGCTTGCGAGGGCCGTAGGGCTCATCGGCGAAAATCCGCACTTCTTCGTTGCCACTTTCGGCACGGCGCAGACAGCGCTCGCCCCAGATCTGGAAGGCAGCGCCGAAAGGCGTGGTGAAGAGCTCCCGCCCCTTGCCTTCAGCCTCGGGCCCTTCGGCGAGGAGATGGAAGATTCCGTGGGTCGCCCGTCGCTCGAAGGCGGCAAAGTCAACCACGTAGAGGACGTCCCCTTCACGCACGAGCGGGCGCTTCTCGATCGCCAATGCGCCGAAGGTGGTTGGTCCGCGCAGTTGCTCCTCAGCGAGGAGCGAATCACGCAGATCCTCAAGCCTGCCCGACAGAGCGGCAAGGAATGCCTCGCGCTTTTCGGCGTCAATCGGGACGCGCGCCAGCCAGTTCTGGATGCTGAGTCGTGCGACAGGTCGTCCGGCGAGCTCCCGGCTTAGCCCGGCGGAGATCGCGAACCCGAGCGCAAGATACTCGGCGATCGAGACCCCGGTGTAGCGGCGAAAGGCCTCCTCCGCGTCAGGCGCTCCTGAGACGAGCGGCCAGATGTCGGTGAAGAGCTCGTAATAGAAAGCCCACTGGCCGAGACGTTCCTCGTCGTGATTGACCGCGGTATGGCGCAGCTCGAGACTGATCACATCGTCCTCGCCTGCGATCTCAGTGCCCATGTGGTCGCCAATGCCGAAGAGGAGGCGGCGGAAAAGTGGCATCAGCTCGCCCTGGTGCAGGTCATCGGCCTCGCGTCGGTCGGCCGCAAGCACTGCGAGGCGAGCGAGGTGGTACGTCTGTTGAGGATGGATCAGGATCCGCTTTCGCCCGAGAGCGGCAGCCAGGGCTCTGATCAATTCCTCGTCGCCACTTGCGATCGGGGCGACGAGGTCTGCCTGGGCTTCCTCGGAGAGAGGGTTTGGCCTGATTACGAGACCGGCGCCGAGGGACCCGACGTAGGCCAGCAGATCGAAGACCGAGATCCTATGCAGGGCGTCGCGTACCTCCGCTTCGCTCATCTCCTCACCCCAAAGTTCGCGACCGGTGACGTAGACGCTCGCCCAACGCAGGACGTTTGGAAGCCGAGGCATCAGCGAACGTCCCGAGCGGGGACTTGCGTTGCTGCGTCGCCCGCGCCAGCCAGCCGGTCGGGCTGGAATCCGGCGATCAGATCTGGATAGCGGGCGAATAAGCGGCCGACCTCGGTCGGGTGGTCTTCATAGAGACGCCCCAGCTCCATGGCCAGTGTCTCTCCCCCTGGCTCGTCCAACAGCGCAGCGCCGAGCACCTCATCGCTCACCGCGTCCGCAAAGGCGGGCACCTCGGCGCGCAGGATCTCAATTATCTCGAGGGCTTCACGGGCGGCAAGCGCATCGGGAAGCACCGCAGTCATCCTCGCCATTCCCCTGCGCAGATCAGGGTCCTCGCGCAGGGCCAACCACATCAACAGCAGAAAGGGCTGGTCCTCCTCCGTCTGTCCAGCGAAGACGGCACTAACCGTGCCGAAGCCAAAGGCCTCCGACCCGAGCACGCGCCGAAAGAGCGGCTCAATCGCCTCAAATACTTGCCAGAAGTTCCGCAACTCATGCCGGGCGACATCGAGCTCCTCGGCGCCTGCCTGAGCGCACTGCGCCAGGCTGCGGCGGTCGACGGCCGCTGAGAGTCGGCGGAAATCCTCCGCCGAGTCGCCCTCGAACCACGGCTCACCGTCCTTTAGCCGGTCAACTCGGGCTCGGTCGATTCGCAATGCCTGCTCGACCGCCGCCTCGGACTCCTCGTCGGGATAGCCGGTGAACCTGCCACTCGCCACCTCTGCGAAGACGCGAAAGACGGTCGCGAACCGCTCGCGGCCGACGTTGCGGCGGATTCGACCCAATGAGGCGGGCATCCGTTCCGAGGACGCGGCGAGGTAGGCGCGATTCATCTCGATCACAGCATCGGGATGCTCGGCATCCTCGTCGGCGAGCAGGTCAGCGAGGCGCGAGAGCTCCGCTTCCCACCGGGTGGCGTCGCGAAGCAGGAGCCCTCGCACTAGCGGGCCGAGGTCGCCACCGTCCTCCCACCAGACGCGCCAGGCGGTGTTCTCAAAGCTCTCGCGACCCCGGGTGAGCTCGAGAATTCGAACCAGGCGCCGGCCCGTCCCCAACGGGTAGACCGAAATCGACCCTTTCCCGCGGCCGAGCGACCGAGTCTTCGGGAGCGCGATCAGACCGGCGCGGTGGCGGCGTGCGAGCTGGGAAGGGCTCAGGTCAAAGCCCGCGGCCCGAGCCTCGGCCAGGACTTCCCCGCCGCTCTCCCCACCCTCGTTCTCTTCCCTCTCGCTCACCTATTGGAGGCTACGCGAGGGCCTACACGATGCCGGCGGGCCTCCGTCTACGGTGGAGATGACCTAGAAATCTCAGACTGGAGACGACCAAAATGAAGCCCAATCCATTCGACCAGCCCGCCCCCGCTCTATTCCTGGCGCTCGGTGCGGCGGTACTCAGCCACAAGGCGACCGCAAACGCGGCGCGCGTCGTCGGCGTCCCGATCGCTGCGCTCTCGTTGCTACTGGCTGGAGCGCTGGCGGTCGGCGGCCTGCAATCGGACTAGCCATTGGGTCCGCTGCGATAAGCCCGGAACGAGACTCGAACTCGTGACCCCTTCCTTACCATGGAAGTGCTCTACCAACTGAGCTATCCGGGCGGGTCCGGCCCCCTGTGAAGCCGGTCGCTCAGGATGATTCTAGACGGTGGCTGCCGATCAGCGACGGCCCCAGGGAATCGCCACCGCGAGTTTCCAGACGCCCTCGACCTGGCGCAGGACAACCGTCGGGGTCAGAGCCCTGGTGAAGGGCTCACCTTCGGAGCCGGCGGAGCTGACGACCCAGCGCTCGGTGCCGAGGGCGACCTCGCCGGCGAGGACGATCGAGCTCTCCTGCACCTCGATCTGGGACCGGGCCGCGATCAGCTGGTAGAGGATCGGCTTGATCTCCGCCCTGCCCCGGACCACCGTCGAGTCCGGGGTCAGCAGGCAGGCGTCTTTGGCAAAGCAGGAGGTCGCCCGCTCTAGGTCGCCGCGGCTGATGGAAGCGGCGAGGGCGCGCGTGCTCTCCCCGGGAGTGCGCGCGCCCTCGCGGACTGCCGTCGCCATGGCCCTAGAGGAACTTGGAGGGCTGCAGGCGGCAGTAGCGGAATTCGTAGTCGAGCACCTGGTTGTTCGCCTGCTTGGCGGTGCTGATCAGCCGCACGACCATCTTCTGGGCGCTCGTCTCTTCGTCGTTTGAAAGCTTCTTGGCGGTCGTTTCGAAGAGCTGCACCTCGGTCTTCACGTAGCCCAGCCATTTCGTCAGGCGGGTCGCGTCGGCTGCCGGTTTCGGCACCTGGAGGAGCTCGGCGCGGGCCTTCTTCAGAGCCTGGGCGGCGGCGCGGAACTGGCGGGCGGCGGCGTCGAGCTTGCCGGCCTTCACTTTCGCGCGAACGCCCTTGAGGATCTTTTCGTTGGCTTCCGTGTTGACCTTGCAGATCGGTTCGACTTCAGCCTTGTAGGTCTCCGGGGTTGCTTCCGCCGCCATCGAGGGCACAGCCCCGACCAGCGCGGCGGCAGCGACCAACGAAACGATCAGCTTCTTGCCTGACATCGACGCCTCCTCCTTTTGGGCATTTGCCCATGTAACCCTGACAACGGCTTCGCGGCTCGGTCCCCGACAAGCAGCGCCTGAATCATAGGGTTCCGGAGCGAAGACGTTTGTGGACGTTTCGAGCAGTCGGTTGACCAAATTGGACGTACCCGAAGCATCCCGGTTACGTTCACCTATCGCGATCGGTAGCTTCCCGGAAGTGCGCCGCCCCCCCCTTCGCCTGCTGTTCGCGCTCCTCTGTCTGACCCTCTTCCTCGCCGGCTGCGGCGGCTCAGACGAAGACCCCTCGCGGCCCGCCCCCGCGACGACCGCCTTCCCCTCGGCAAAGGGGAAGACGATCGAGGAGCTGCTGCGGGACCCGGCGGCGAAGCCGACGAAGCTGGTGATCGCGCCGGCGACTCAGACCTTCGACGTCGGCGAGAACCGCTACGCGTTCGGGGTCTTCACCCGAGGGCAGGAACAGGTCGACGACGCCGACGTCGCCCTCTACTTCGCCAAGGACGGGAAGGGACCGGTGACGGGACCGCTGCCCGCGCAGGTGACCTCGCTGGAGGCGAAGCCGGCTTACCGGGCGACCGGCGCCGGAGGACCTGGCGAGGCGACCACGGTCTACGTCGTGCCCAAGGTCGACTTCGACCGCAACGGCCCGTGGATGGCGATCGCGATGCTGAAAGGCGAGGACGGGCTGGAAGTCTCGCGGGTGCCGAGCCCGGTCGTGGGGGAGTTCCCGGCGATCCCCGAGGACGGCGAGAAGGCCCCCGTCATCCACACGCCGACGGTTGCCGAGGTCGGAGGCGACATCGCCAAGATCGACACCCGGGTCCCCCCCGACCAGATGCACGAAGTCGATTTCGCCGAGGTGGTCGGGAAGAAGCCGGTCGTGCTCGTGTTTGCGACCCCGGCGCTCTGCCAGACGCGCGTCTGCGGTCCGGTCGTCGACGTCGCCCAGCAGGTCGCCGACTCCTACAAGGGCAAGGCCGATTTCATCCACATGGAGATCTGGAACGACAACGAGATCGACAAAGGTCCGCGTCCGCAGGTCGAAGCCTTCAACCTGGAAAGCGAGCCTTGGGCCTTCCTGATTGACCGCAGCGGAATCGTTCGCGACCGCATCGAGGGCGCATTTGGTGTGTCTGAACTGGAAGAAGCAATGCGGAAGATCGCGCCTGGCTGATCGGCCAGGCTTCGCTACGCTCTCAACGTCGGGTAGGGGCCCGACGGAGTGGTACCCGCTGGGAGGCAGGGTCGAAGGTAAAACGACGCTGCAAGGAGTGAAATGAAGCAAAGGCTGGCAGTCCCCGTATCTGTCCTCGGGCTCTTGGTGTTGCTCGGCGCCCTCGCCGTCCCGGCGCTCGCCGCCAAGGGGGGTCAAGGGAAGAAGCACAGCGCGAAGGTGAAGACCTTCGAAGTCTGCAAGCACGGCTGCCGCTACCGGACGATCCAGAAGGGGGTCAACGCCGCCGGCTCCTTCAAGGCGAAGAAGGCCAACGCGAAGGTGAAGGCCGTGGTCGCGATCCGGCCGGGCAAGTACGTCGAGGGTGTCGTCGTCGACGGGACCCTGCGCAAGAAGGACTTCGACGGGCTCACCATCAAGGGGACGAAGAAGGACCGCAAGAAGGTCGTGCTCGAGGGCAAGAACGCCAAGGGCGAGCTGGGCGCCGCCCAGAACGGAATCGAGGCGATCAGCGTCGACGGGCTCGTGCTGGAAAACATGTGGGCCCGCAACTACCAGTCGAACGGGTTCTTCATCCACGCCTCTGGCGAAGGCGGCCAGCACTGCAACGGCTACAAGATGGACAACCTGCTGACCTCGGCCAACCGCTCCTACGGCCTTTTCGCCAAGTACTGCTACGGCGGCAAGATGATCAACTCGGCCGGGTACCACCACGGCGACTCCGCCTTCTACGTCGGCGAAACGCCATGCGATTCGAAGGCCTGGACGAACCACGGCGTCGCCCCGCCGCCGCCGCCTTGCCAGCGCAAGCCGAAGTGGACCCTGCTGAAGAACCTGCGCAGCTACGAAAACGTCCTCGGCTACTCGGGGACGAACTCCAAGTACGTGAAGATCGTCGACTCCGCCTTCTACAACAACGGCGCCGGCATCGTTCCCAACACGCTCGACAGCGAGGGCTTTGAGCCGAACGGCTGGAACGTCTTCGAAAACAACGACGTGTTCTGGAACAACTACAACTACTTCCTCGCCGGGGCGAAATTCCACACTGTCTCCGGCGGGCTCGGCCAGGTGGCCGGGGCGACCGTGAACTACCCGACCGGCGTCGGCATCGTCCTCTACGGCAGCGCCAACACCGTCGTCAAGCACAACAACGTGTTCGGCAACTACAAGTGGGGGATCGCCTCGTTCTCGGGGCCGGGCGAAGTCTTCGTCGCCAACGAGGGAGACGACGCCAAGAACATCAACAACCAGATCGTCGAAAACGTGATGGGTCGCGAAGGCGCTGATCCGAACGGCGAATACGACCTCTGGAACGACGCCACCGGTGGCGGCAACTGCTGGAGCGCGAACAGCGCCAACGCGACCTTCGCCCCCGGCAACGGGAAAGTGCCGCAGAGCCAGATCTACCCGGCCTGCCCACAGGCAGAAGTCCTCGCCGACCAGGTGCGCAGCCTCGACATCGTCGCCGGGCTGCAGATCAACCTCGGCGAAGAAAGCGACCCGAAGACGATCCTCGGCTACGCCGCTTCGAACCCGCCGCAGAAGCAGGAATGCAGCTGGGTCAGGCGCCTGCCGTCCCACCCGGCGTTCGAGAAATTCACCCCCGTCGAGGTAGCGCCGCAGCCGGGCGAGGTGAACTGCGGATGAGGGGCAGCAAAAGGCTCGTCGCCCTGACCGTCGCGCTCGCCCTTGCCGGGGTCGTCCTCTTGGGGGCGAGCGCGATCTCGGCTGGGGCGACCCAGAAGCCACCGGTGAAGGTGACCGTCAACGACTTTTTCTTCGCTCCCACCGCGGTGACGATCCGCAAAGGGCGGGCGGTGAAGTGGGTCTGGTCGTCGACCAACACCTACCCCCACGACGTGCACCTGAAGAAGGGACCGTCGGGCCTGAAGAACAAAGGCTCCTACTCGACCAAGACCTCGGCGGTGAGCGGCGCCCAGTTCAAGAAGACGTTCGAAACCGCGGGCACCTACAAGTACATCTGCACGATCCATCCCGACGAAATGCGGATGACGATCACCGTCAAGCGCTAGGACCAAGATGGCGCCGGACCCACTCGATCGCCGGGGATTCCTCGCCCTCTCGGGCGGAGCCCTGCTCTGCACGCTGGCCGGCCAGGAGGTAGCGACCGACGACGGCAAGATCGACGTCGAGGGGCTCGCCCGGGGGGTGAAGGTGCCGCCGAAGGTGGCAGCGGCCGAATGGCGGGGTGAGGAATCTGGAAGGCAGGTTCTGGCGGGGCTGCCGAGCGGCGGCGCGACCCGCGAGTACTGGATCGCGGCGGAGCCGGTGCAGTGGGACATCGTCCCCACCCACCGCGACCAGATGATGGCCGAGAAGGTGAAGCAGGGGAAGACCCGCTTCGGGGCCTACGGCTACCGGGCCTACTCGGCCGGCTTCAAGAGCCCGCTGGGGAAGGCGAGCGTGCCGGGGCCGCTGATCGACGCCGAAGTCGGCGACACCGTCGTCGTCCACTTCCGCAACAAGCTGCAGGCGCCGGCGACGATGCACCCGCACGGGATCTTCTACGCCAACGAGATGGACGGCGCCTACAAGGGGAAGTGGACCGACCCGGGCGGCTTCGTCCAGCGCAACCGCACCTTCACCTACGTATGGGAGGCGCGGGAAGGGACCGAGGGGACTTGGCTCTACCACGACCACGGGCCGATGGACCCGCTGCCGACCTTCAAGGGGCTGTTCGGGCCGCTGGTGGTCCGCAAGCGCGGCGAAGCGCGGCCCGACAACGAGTTCTTCCTCGCCTTCCACACTTTCGACCCCTCGGTGACGGGGCTGCGGGGCAGCTATTTCTGCGTCAACGGCAAGGCCTACGCGGGCAACACGCCGACGCTTGAAGCGCGGGTGGGACAGCGCGTCGCCTTCCACGTCTATGGGGTCGACAACTTCTTCCACACCTTCCACCTGCACGGCCACCGCTGGACCGAACCGGACGGGCGGATCGTCGACAACAAGACGTTCGGCCCGGCGGAGTCGTTCCGCTTCGAGCTTGTCGAGGACAACCCCGGGCGCTGGTTCTATCACTGCCACGTCTTCCAGCACCTGCACCAGGGGATGAACGGTTGGTACCTCGTCTCCTGAGGGCAGCCGGACGCATTTGTCCCCGGTATGCGGGGATAACTGCGTTCGGCTTGCTTCTGCTCTGGCCCGCGCCCGCGGCGCACGCGCTTAACACCCGCGTCTCGATCGCCAACTACGCCTGGTCGCAGCCGCGGGTGAACGTCGACCTCGGCGAGAAGGTGACCTGGGACTGGCTCGGGCCCGACCTCGCGCACTCGGTCACCGGGATCTCGGCCAACGCGCTGCAGTGGGACTCCGATGCCGGCACCGACGCGCCGGCGCACCGAGCGGGCGACGGCTTCACGCTGCAGTTCACCGCCCCGGGCGAGTACTTCTTCCAGTGCAAGCTGCACGCGGCGGTGCGGGGCGAGGTGATCGTCTCCCCCACCCCGGGTGACCCCAACTCGGACCCCGGTCCGCGGGCACCGCTGAACCTCGACCTGCGGCCGCCGACGCTGGGGTCGCTGACCCTCGCCCGGCAGAGCACCAAGGGCCACGAGGGGATCGCCTTCAGCGCCCAGATCAGCGAGCGCGGGCGGCTCGACGCCGAGTACTACCGGCTGAACTCGAAGGGCAGGCGTGTCTTCAACGGCTACAAGACCTGGAAGACCTTCATCGGCATCAACCACTTGCGGCTGGGCGCCCGCTGGGGGCATTTCCGGGCGCGGCCGGGTCGCTACCTGGCGGTGCTGCGGGCGACTGACGAAGCGGCGAACGAGTCGAAGCCGCTGCGCCGGCGGTTCACGATCGCCGGCTAGACCGCCTGGAGGAAGAGCCGCGCTTGCGGCGCCGTTTTCCGCTCGGCTCGGAATCGCCGCGCAGGGTGCGTTCACTGGCTTTCTCGGTCGACTCGCCCATGGTGATCTGGAACATCGCCAGCAGGGCGTCGGAGGCGAGCGGGCGCATCCGGTCGAGCGCCTCGCGCACCTTCGGCCAGTCCTCCTCGGGACGGCCGGCCTTGTCGAACGGCTCCCAGATCTCCCGCACGAAGAGCTCGACGAAGGTACGGGCGACTTTCTCGGAGGCTTGGCGCAGCGCTTCGGCGGTTTCGATCGCCGCCTCGCCGGAGACGCCGAGGTCGACCAGGGCGGCGCCGGCGCTCTGCAGACGGGGGCTGATCACCTCGATCTTGCCGTCGGGCAGCTGCCGCACCACCCCCATCGCTTCCACTCGCGCCAGTAGCTTCGGGTCGAATTCTTCAGCGCCCCAGAGGCCGGCGAGCTCGTCGGCGTCGTAGATTTCCGGCGTCTCGTCCTCGAACGGGGCGCGGATGGCGCGGGCGAAGTCGACCATCTCGCGGGAGGAGCCTTCGCTCGACTCGAGCACCCGGCGGATCGCCTCGAGGTTGAGCCCCTCGGCCTGCATTTCGCGGGTCAGTTCGATCCTCGCAACGTGGCCCTCGTTGTAGTAGCCGGTGCGGCCGTGGACCTCCGGCGGCGGCAGCAGACCACGGGTCTGGTGGGCGCGGATGTTGCGGATCGTCATCCCCGTCCGCCGCGCCAGCTCCCCGATCGTCATCTTGCCGTCGGG
Source organism: Solirubrobacterales bacterium (assembly GCA_035764545.1). Lineage (GTDB taxonomy): Bacteria > Actinomycetota > Thermoleophilia > Solirubrobacterales > 70-9 > VAYN01. The sequence goes on from DASTYZ010000141.1 coordinate 29,900, forward strand.
TTTGGCGTTCTGGCCTTTCCGCGGGCTCATCGGCCCATGGTAAGCGGGAGGCGCTGACCGTTCATCTTCTTTGCCGCGTCTGAGGCGAGGAATGCAATCGCGGCGGCGATGTCCTCGGCGGGGGTGAAGGTGGGGAACTCCTTCTCGGGCTCCTCTTCGCGCATCCGCGGCGTCAGGATCGCGTCGACGACGACGATGTTGGCGGTCGCGGCGCTGCCTTCGAAGCCGTCGGCGAGGGCGAGGGTCCAGGCCTCGGCGGCGGCCTTGGCGGCAGCGTAGGCGGCATTGGTGTTAGTCGGCGCCTGCGCCTGCTTGGAGGAGACGAGGACGAAGCGGCCGGCGGCGCTGGCGGCGATCTGGTCGTGGAAGGCGCGGGTGGTGTGCTGGACGGTGCGGACGAGGAGGTCGTGCAGCAGCTCCCAGTCGGCGAGCGGCGCCTCGTGCAGCGCCTCTCCCCCACGCCAGCCGCCGACCAGGTGGACGAGCCCGTCGACGCGGCCGAAGCGCTCGACCAGGGCGGCGCACCAGGCGCGGGCGGCGTCCTCGTCGAGGAGGTCAACGGGACGACCGTCCCAACGCTCGGCCGGGAGAGCAAGGTCGGCCGCGATCGCGTCGAGGTTCTCCTGAGAGCGGTCGGTCCCGGCGACGGTTGCGCCGGCATCCGCCAGGGCCTTGGCGACGAGCGGCCCGAGGCCCCCGCCGACCCCGGCGATCGCGATTACGCGGTCCGTCAGATCAGTCACCAGCCCATCCTTTCACCCAGCTTCTTTGCGCCGCAACTTTCCGTCTGCTCCCCCTGCGAACATACGTTCTATGGCAGATACACCTTCCACCAGCGTCCACCGCCGGGAGCGAACGGTGAACCGGCGCGTCCAGGGCGACATCGGCGAGCTCTCGGCGATGGAGTGGCTGACGAGCAAAGGTGCTGTCGTCTGGGTGCCCTTCACCCACAGCCCCCACGTCGATCTCATGGCGGAGTTCGATGAGCAGCTAGTCAGGGTTCAAGTGAAAACTTCAACCTTTCGCTCAAAGAAGAAGTCCGGCGAGGAGCGGTGGCATATCGCCATTGCCACGAACGGCGGGAATCGAAGCTGGAGTGGTTTGGCCAAGAAGTTCGACCATCGGCGAGTTGATTACCTCTTCGTAGTCGTCGGCGATGGCCGACGCTGGTTCATTCCCTCTCTCATGGTCGAGGGCTCTCGCTCTATCGCCCTGGGAGGAAGGAAGTACTCCGAGTTCGAGGTTGCAGCCGGAACGCCGTTTGAAGCAGCGATCTACGCAGACGGCGAGGCCAATACAATTGCAGGCGTTCCGCCATTACCGGGGGAGTGCCAGAGCGGTCAAATGGACTTGACTGTAAATCAAGCGGCTATGCCTACGCAGGTTCGAATCCTGCCTCCCCCATCTACCACCCGGCAGGTGCTGCTCCGGCCGAAACGACAGGTGACCTTTCCCAAGGCACCGTGCGAGGAGGCGGGGATCGACGCCGGCGACCGGCTCCGAGTCCAAGCCGATGGTCCCGGCCGAATCGTCTTCGAGAAGATCGACGGCGAGCCGCCGGTCTAGCCTTCCGAGGCCTGCAGTCTCGCTTTCATCTGCTCGTTGAAAGCGTTGAGAGCTGAGAAGGGGCGCATGAAGACGGTCAGCTCGCGGACGCGGCCGTCCTCGTCGAGCTCGAGGAAGTCGATGCCCTCGAGCTCGCGGTCGCCGACCGTGGCTTTGAAGCGGAGGACGACAGTGTCGCCCTCGGCCAGCTCGTCGGTGTAGGAAAAGTTCTCCAGCGTCGCGGCGACGTGGGTGATCACGGTGACGACGGTGTCGCGACCCTCGAAGCCGCGGAAGAGGACCGGGCTGTGGAGGACGACGTCCTCCCGCAGGGTCTCCGCGAGCAGCTCGACGTCCTTGCTCTCGGCGGCGCGGCGGAAGGGGTGCGGCCCAGCCATCGCCCCCACTGTAGCTGGGAGCAGTGGAATACTCACCCCGTGCCGAGCGACCGCTTCTACTCGCGCCTTTCGCATTCGCTGGGAGCGAAAGGGCTACGCATGGTCGGCAAGCTGAACGCGCCGGTCTACCGTCTCAGCGGCGGACGGGTCGGCGGCAAGGTCGGCGGCGGTCCGGTCCTTCTCCTCACCACCACCGGGCGCAAGTCCGGTCAGCTGCGCACGGCGCCGGTTCTCTACCTCGCCGACGGCGGCCGCTACGTCGTCATCAACACCAACGCCGGCAACCAGAAGACGCCGGCTTGGTCGCTCAACCTGAAGGCGAACCCGGAGGCCGAGGTCGAGGTCGGACGCAAGCGGTCCAAGGTGCAGGCGCGAATCGCCGAGGGCGAGGAGCGGGCCGATCTCTGGCGCCGCCACATGGAGCAGTACTCCGGCTGGGACTACTACGAGTCGAAGCTGGACCGCGAGATCACGGTCTTCGTCCTCGACCCGCGCTGAGAACTAAGACGCTTCTCTAAGCATTTGCGCCTCGGGGAGGCGCTTCAGCTTCTTCAGCGTGTTGTTCTCGATCTGGCGGATCCGCTCGCGGGTGACGCCGAAGGTGCGACCGACTTCCTCCAGCGTCAGCGGCTCGTTGCCGGCGAGCCCGTAGCGAAGTTCGATCACCCGCCGCTCGCGATCGGGCAGCGCTTCCAGTGCCTTCTTCACGCCCTCCTTCTGCAGGTGCTCGCTCGCTTCCTCGAAGGGCTCCAGCACGGCGTCGTCGGCGACGAAATCGCCGAGCTCCGATTCGTCCTCGTCGCCGACCGGTTTCTCCAGCGAGACCGGCAGCTGGGCGACGCGGAGGATGTCCCGCACGTCGGAGACGGGCCAGCGCAGCTCTTCGGCGATCTCCGCCGGCTCCGGCTCGCGCCCCAGTTTCTGGACCAGCTGCCGTTCGACGTGGGCGACGCGATTGAGCTTCTCGACCATGTGGACGGGGATGCGGATCGTCCGCGCCTTGTCGGCGATCGCCCGCGTCACCGCCTGGCGAATCCACCAGGTCGCGTAGGTGGAGAACTTGTAGCCGCGGCGGTAATCGAACTTCTCGACCGCGCGGATCAGCCCCAGCGAGCCCTCCTGGATCAAGTCGAGGAAGCTGAGGCCGCGCCCCAAATAGCCTTTCGCGATCGAGACGACGAGGCGCAGGTTGGCCTCGACCATCTGTCGCTTGGCGAGCATGTCGCCGCGCTCGATCCGTTTCGCCAGTTCGACCTCCTGCTGGGCGGTCAGCAGGTCGACCTGTCCGATCGCCCGCAGGTAGAGCCGCAGCGAGTCAAGGCTCGGCTCGACGGTGAGGTCGAGCTCTTCTTTCTTCGAGGAGCCGCTGCTCTCGCTGCGCTGGGCTTTGTAAGCGCTGACCCCACCCTCGGCGATGACATCGATGCCGTGCTCGACGAGGTGGGCGTGGAGCTGGGAGACCTGCTCCTTGGTGATCTCCACCTCCTCGAGTGTGGAGCTGATCTGCTCGAAGGTCAGGTAGCCGCGCTCGCGGCCGGTCGCGATCAGGCCCTGGAGCTCCTCGATCTCCCCGATCGGGCTCGTCTCCTGGTCGCGCTCGACGACCTCAGCCGTGGTCTCCAACGGTTCGATGCTCACTGCTCCGCTGCGCCCCTCTCCCGTTTGCGCGCGGCCGGCCCTAACGCTCCGACCGCGGCGGATTATAGGCGGAAAAAACTCTGCAACGTCCGGAGAGCTACCGCAAACGCCCGGCGCATCCACCCCGCAGGCGCGGTTGCTTACTATTGGTTAGCCGATGGCCAGCCAGACGACCGCCACCCCTGACGTCCAGGCCGGACTCCCCGCGACCCAGGTGGGCCTCTCCCGCGTCGGCGTCACCGGCGTCGAGAAGGTGATCCGGGTCAAGACCGACGGCGTCGAGAATCTCTTCTACGCCGGCTTCGAGTGCTTCGTCGATCTCAATCCGCAGCAGGCGGGCGTCCACATGTCCCGCTTCGAGGAGATCGTCGGCGAGGCGATCGATGAGGTCGTCCTCGGCGAGGCCTTCAAAGCTGAGGTCCTCGCCGCCCACGTCGCCGAGAAGGTGCGGGACCGCCAGGGCGGCGAGCGGGCCGAGGTCTCGATCACCGCGCGCTACCCGGAGACGGTGAAGACGCCGGAAACCGGCAAGAGCACCCAGGAGATCTACGTCCTCTACGGGACCGCCGTCGCCTCCGCCCGCGGCACCCGCACCCTGACCGGGGTCGAGGCCCAGGGCATGACCGCCTGCCCCTGCGCCCAGGAAGCAGTCGCCGCCCTCGCCCGCGACCGCCTCGCCGAGGACGGGTTCGGCGGCGAGGAGATCGAGCGCATCCTCGAGCTCGTCCCCGTCGCCACCCACAACCAGCGCGGCATCGGCACCCTCTACGTCGGCTGCCCCGAGGGCGGCCCGGCCTGGATCGAGGCGCCGGAGCTGCTGCGCATCGTCGAGAGCTCGATGAGCTCGGAGATCTACGAGCTGATGAAGCGCACCGACGAGCGCTCCGTTGTCGTGAAGGCCCACGAACACCCCCGCTTCGTCGAGGACTGCGTCCGCGAGATGCTGCGCCAAGTTGTCGAGGACTACACCGACCTCCCCGAGGAGACCTTCGTCATGGCCCGCCAGGAGAACCTGGAGACGATCCACCGCCACAACGTCGTCGCCGAGCGCTACGGCACCCTCGGCGACTTGCGAGTTGAGCTGACGAGCGGCGAGCATCAGGCGCATCACGTGACGATGCGTGAGTGGCTCGAGGCTCCAGGCGCCTGAGCCGCAAGACCAAGCGCTTCCGGTACAGGAGTCGGGCATCCCCCACGACACGTCTTGCTAGACCGTCAGGGGGCGGCAGGTTTTTTGGCCAGGTGCTTGGCCGCCCGTTCGCGCTCCAGCGCCTCGATCCGTTTGCGTAGGCCGAAGAAGTAGTCGACGCCGCTGATCACCGTCACGGCAAGGGCGAGGTAGACGAGGATGTCGACGCCGAGGGGGGCTGGGTCGGTGGCGATGAGGGCGAAGACGGCGGCGATCTGGAGGACGGTCTTCAGCTTGCCGAGCCAGCTGGCGGCGATGACGATGCCGCGCTCGGCGGCGATGGTGCGGAGAATCGTGACGGCGACCTCGCGGGCGATGATCACCATCGCCACCCAGGCTTCGAGGCGGTCGAGCGAGACGAGGGAGATCAGCGCCGCGGTGATCAGGAGCTTGTCGGCGAGCGGGTCCATCAGCTTGCCGAAGGTCGTGATCGAGCCGCGGGAGCGGGCGACGTAGCCGTCGAGGCCGTCGGTCAGCGCTGCCAGCGCGAAGACGGCGGCGGCGAAGGTGTCGCCGTTCTCGCTCTCCCCCAGCAGCGCCACGACCACGACCGGGACGGCGAGGATGCGGAGGAGGGTGAGCGCGTTAGGCAGATTGAGCGGGAACATCCCCGCTCATTTAGACACAGCGGTCGCCGCTTCCGCGTCCTTCTTGGCGAAGTATTCCTCGCCCTCGATGCTGACGTGCGGGATCACCCGGTCCAGCCAGCGCGGCAGCCACCAGGCGCGCTTGCCGAGCAGCACCATCACCGCCGGCACCAATAGGCAGCGCACGAGGGTCGAGTCGATCGCGATCGCGACCGCCAGCCCGACCCCGAACTCCTTCACCAGCGGGTTGCCGTTGAGGACGAAGCTGGTGAAGACGCAGACCATGATCGCCGCCGCCGAGGTGATCACCCGGCCGGTGTTGGCGAGCCCCGCGATCACCGCCTGGCGCTCGTCCCCGGTCTCCTCGAAGTGTTCCTTCATCTGCGTCAGCAGGAAGACCTCGTAGTCCATCGAGAGCCCGAAGAGGATCGCGAACATCAAGAGCGGCACGAAGCTGACGATCGGGATCGCGTGGTCGAGCCCGATCAACTCCACCCCCCAGCCGAGCTGGAAGACCGCGGTGACGATCCCGTAGGCGGCGGCGACCGAGATCAGGTTCATCGCCGCGGCCTTGATCGGGACCAGCAGGGAGCGGAAGGCGATCAGGAGCACGAGGAAGCTGAGGGCGACGACGATCGCGATCATCAGCGGCAGCTTGTCGGCGATCTGGGTCGCGAGGTCGATATAGCCGGCGGTCTGACCGCCGACGTAGGCGTTTGCTTCGGTGTTCTTCAGCGCCTGCGGGATCGTCGTTTCGCGCAGGTCTTCGACCAGGGTGACGGTCTCGTCCGCCCACGGCTCCGATTCGGAGATAACCGTGAAGACGGCGACGGTCCCCTGTTTATCGAGCGTCGCTTCGCCGACCGCTTCCACGTCTTCGGCCCCCGCGACCTCTTTCTGCAGCCCCGGCAGGACCTGTTTCGCTTCGGCCGGCGAGGAGAACTCGGAAGCGACGAGGAGCGGCCCGTTGACGCCTGGGCCGAAGCCGGCGTTGAGGCCGTCGTAGGCCTGGCGCGAGGTCGTTTCCTCCGGCAGGGCGCTGATGTCGTTTTGGCCGAGCTCGAGCTGGAAGATCGGCAGCGCCAGGACGATCAGGATCAGCAGCGAGACGGCCGTGGCGGCACCGGGCCGGGCGGCGACCCGCTCCGCCCAGCGGCGCCACCCATGCGGCTCGGCGTCGTCGGGATGCGTCTTGC
>DASTYZ010000142.1:0-56913 GCA_035764545.1 Solirubrobacterales bacterium
GAGGCAGCCTGCGCGTGCGGCCGAAGGCGATGCCCGCGCCGTTCCACGGATTGCTCTCGAGGAGCCCCTCCGACAGCATCCAACGGCAGAAGCCGCGCAGGGCAGACACGCGTCGTCTCAATGAGGCGGGGGAGAGGCCGCTCTCCTTTTGGACCTCAAGGAATGAGACCAGCCCCTCGCGGTCGATTTCCTCGATTCGCCTCCGGCCTCCCAGATACCGCTCGAAGCAGGCAAGGTCCCCTTCGTAGGCCCGAATGGTATGCGGCGAGAGATCTCTCGTCAGCAGTCGGCGGATGTAGCGCACTCGAGCCTCTCGGATGTCCAATCGACCACCTCGTCCGCTTTGAGAACCGGGGTGTAGGGAGTCGACAGAGGGCGCCGCTTCATGGATCCCCGGGAGCGTCCATGCAGAAAGCAGAGCAATATTTGTAAGAAGTTCGCGCTAACACGCGACCTTATGGGTAGAAATCGATTACCCGTTCCGATCGGAAGAGGAGTCCGATGCTCCGCCCACCCGTGCTGCATCCATGAGCGAAGAACCAAGTCAGAGTGAGGCTCGCGACGAATCGCTCCTGCGCCGGGCGCGGGCGGCGCGGGCTGCTGGCGACGCGGTGGCGGAACGGGAGGCGATCACGCGGCTGATCGCGCCCTACGGCGACTGGGGGCGGGCGGTCGCCTACGGCAAGATCGGCGGCGCCGACGATCCTGCGGCCGACGCGGAGGAGATCGCCCAGGACCTGCTGCGGCGGCTGGCGCAGTTGCTGAAGCGCAAGCTCGAGTTCGACTCCTCGTTCCGCGTCGTCGCCTTCATGAACCTGCGCTATGCGATCAAGGACTATTGGCGGCGCTCGGCCCGCACTCAGTCGACGCCGGTCGCCCCCGAGGAGATGCCGGTGGTCGTCGCCCCGCCCGAAGCCCCCGCGGCGGAGGAGATGAGCAATGCGCTGGAGCCCTACCTCGAGGGCCTCAGCGAACGGGAGCGGACGCTTGCGCGGGAACGCTTCGTCCTCGACCTCTCGCCGAGCGAGATCGCCGAGCGGCACGGGATGAAACGGGGCACCCTGGACGTGGCGATGCACCGGATCTTCAAGAAGATGAGGGAGAACGGGCCCTTGGGTGTAAGAAATCGCGATCGCGGGGCGGTATAGGGCGTATGGCGGAGTTCGACCCAGTCGAAGAGCGCGCGGTTGAAATGCTTGACGACCTCGAGCTGGAGACCGTTCGCGCCGAAACGGTCCCCCACAACGACGAACGCTTCGAGTTCGTCCTCTGGGTCCTCTGCCTGCGCGGCGTCGCCGTGATCGAGCGGGTCTGCCAGAGCCGCGGCAAGGCTCGGGGCCTCGACGAACAGGAGATCGAGCTGGCGATCGAGGACGCGGCGGCGCGGATGCTGCTGCGCCTCTCCCGGCTCGATCCGCAGCCGCAGATCCACGCCCTCGCCGGCCAGATCGCCGCCGAATCCGTCGATCGCGCCTGGCCGTCACAGAAGCGCACCCCCCGGCTCTCCTCGCGGGCGCCCGAACTGCGCCTCGTCAAGGGGCTCGACCGGGCGATCGAGACCGGCCAAGTCCGCCCCAACGACTGGGAGACCTCATGAGCGCCAACAACGAGGTCTTCGAGCGCGTCTTCTGGCAGGCCCTCAACGACCTCGAGCAGGGGGAGGCGCAGCCGATCGAGCACTACCTGCGCCTCGTCCCCGAGGAGGACCGGCAGGAGCTGAGCGGGATGCTGGCCGACGTCCTGCTCGCGCGTGGCCCCGCCTCCGGTCTCGACACCGCCGCGGGTCCAGGGTACGAGCGCGCGGTCGCGATCGTCGACGAGGTGCTCGGCAGCCGCGGCGAGGCCGGCGTCCTCCCGGGTGCCTTGAAGGCGATCCGCAAAGCCCGCGGCATCGAGCCCGAGGGCGTGGTCGAACAACTGGCCGCGGACTTCGACGTTGAGGGGGAGGAGGGACGCCAGGCCCTGGCCCGCAACTACCACCGGCTGGAGACCGGCAAGCTTCTCGGCTCGAAGCTCTCGCGCCGCCTCCTCGCCTCGCTCGCCGCCGTCTTCGACATCGATCCCGCCGAGGTCCTGGATGCCGCCCGCCCGGCCGCCGCCCCCCCCGCGCTGAAGAGCGCGCCGGCGATGGGCCGCGGCGCCGGCGGCGGCGCCCCCCCGTCCCGTCCCTCCCCCGAGCGCCTTCCCGACCTCGAGGTCGAGCTGGTCGAGCGACTGTTCCATGGCGGCCCCGACGCTTGAGCCGCTGGCAGCCGCGCAGGGCCTGCTTCGCGAGTTCGAGGAACGCTATGACGCGGCCGAGACGCCGCCGGTACCGGTCGAGCGGATAGCCAGCGCCCTCCTCGGCCTCTTCGTCGACGAAGCCGACGACATCCGCGCCCTCCCCGGCGCGCCCGGCGACCAGGGGCGCCTCTCGGGGATGCTCGACGCCGAGGAGATGGTCCTCTGGGTCGACCGCGGCGAGGCCCGGCGCAGCCCGGGCCGGCGCCGGTTCACGATCGCCCACGAGGTCGGCCACTTCGTCCTCCACGTCCCGGTCGTCCACCGCGTCTTCCACGACCGGCCCGCCGACATCCGCGAGGTCGACGAGCCCGGCTCGACCGCCAAGCTCTCCGCGCACCGCAAGCGCGAGCGGGAGGCGAACATCTTCGCCTGCGAGCTGCTGATGCCGGAGGCCCTGATCGGCGAGCAGGCCCACGCCACCGGCTTCAACCTGCCGGCGCTGGCAAAGCGGTTCGAGGTCTCGGTGCCGGCGATGCGGCTGCGCTTGCGGCTGCTGAAGCTGCTACCACCTTTGGCGTGAGATTCGTCCACCTCTCAGACACCCACCTGGGTTGGCGGGAGCTGCACCACACCGACGCGGAGGGTCGCAACCTGCGCGAACAGGACGTCTATGACGTCTTCGCCCGGGCGATTGACAGGGTGCTCGAGCTCGAGCCGGCGCTCGTCATCCACTCCGGCGACCTCTTCCATGGCTACCACCCGGTCTCGGCGGCGCTCGGCGTCGCCCTCGACCAGATCGCGCGGCTTCGCGAGGCCGGGGTCGGGTTCGTCGTCATCGCCGGCAACCACTCGACGCCGCGGGTGGGGGCGATCGCCCACCCGTTCACGCTGCTGGAGCGCTTCGGGGTCGATGCCGTGCACGGGGAGCCGCGGCGGCTGCGCTTCGACGAGCTCGCCGTCACCGCCGTCCCCCACAACAACGACCGGGAGGAGATGGCCGGCTGGATCGCGGCGGCTGAGCCCGACCCGGAGGCGAGCCACAACGTCCTCGCCGCCCACGCCGGCCTCGAGGGGCTGGCCCGGGTCGGCGCCGGCGAGCCGGGCGCGGTCGAGCTGCCGGGGGAGTTGCTCGAGCAGATCGCCGACTTCGACTACATCGCCCTCGGCCACCTCCACCAGTTCGACCGGCCGCGGGTCAACGCGGTCTATCCCGGCTCGCTGGAACGGCTGAGCTGGGGAGACCGCTCGCCCCGCAAGGGGATCGTCGAGGTCGACCTCGACGCCGAGCCACTGGACAAGGGGTTCCTGACGCTGCACGAGATCGAGGGGCGGCCGCGGAGGCGACTGCCACCGCTCGATGCGAGCAAATCCAAAGACCTGACCGCGGCGATCTGCAAGCTGGCCAAGGCCGACCTCGACGGCGCCATCGTCAAGGTGCCGATCGTCAACGTCAGCTTCGAGAAGTTCGGGGCGATCGACCGCCGCCGCATCGGCGAGGCGTTCGCCCACTGCCTGCACCTCGAGCTCGAGCCGGAGTTCGTCGCCTCCGGCTCGGCGGTCCCGCAGCCGGCGGCGCCGGCGGAGCTGCGCGACTTCCTCGCCCAGCGCGTCCCCCCGGGGGTCGACTCCGAGGTGTTCATCACCCGCGGCGAGTCCTTCATGACCCGCGCGGCAGAGGACATCGGTGCATGAGGCTCCTCCGTCTCGAGGCGAAGAACTTCCGCTCCTTCGCCGAGATCGATCTCGACCTCAACGCCTCCGGGGTCTTCGCGATCACCGGCCCCAACGGGGCGGGGAAGAGCACGATCTTCGCCGCGATCGAGTGGGCGCTCTACGGCGGTAGGGGAGGTCCCGGCTCGCTCGGGGTCTCCCGGCAGGGGGTGAAGCGGGAGGACTGCCGCGTCGCCCTGGAATTCGAAGTCGGCGACCGCCTGCTGCGGGTGACCCGGATCGACGGCAAGGACGCCTGGCTCGTCGACCTCGGCAGCGAGGAGCAGCTCGCCCGAGGTCTCACCGACACCTCGCGCGAGGTGGCGGTGCGGCTCGGCCTCACCAAGGAGATGTTCCGCGGCACCTTCTACGCCCGCCAGAACGAGGTCGAGGCCCTCGCCGACAAAGACCCGCGGAAGCGCAAAGACCAGCTCGAGCGCCTGCTCGGCATTCGCCACCTGCGGCGGGCGGTCGAACTCGCCGAGGTCGAGGCGCGGGAGCAGGGCCTGGTCCTCGAGGGCCTGCGCGGCGAGGCCCCCGACGTCAAAGAGCTGAAGAGCGAGGTCAAACGCCGCGAAAAGGAGGCGCGTGAGGCCGCCCCCGCGGTGAAACGGCTGAAGAAAGAGATCGCCGGCGACGAGGCGAAGCTGAAGAAGACGAACCGGGAGATCGACCGGCTCGGCGCCCAGATCGCCGAGCACGCCTCGCGACAGCTCGAGGCCGAGCGCGCCGCCGGGGCGCTGAAGCTGAACGAGGAGAACCTCGAAGGCAGGCAGAAGCAGCTCCGCACGGCCCTTGCCGCGCAGGCTGAGCAATCCGAGATCGAGGCGGCGCTGCGCGGCGGCGAGGACCTCGAGGCGCGTGAGCGTGAGCTCGACCTGCTGCGGCAGACCCACGAGCGCCGCCAGGGCCTGCTGGGCAAAGAGCGCACGGCGCTGGAGGAGCTGGCGACGGCGACGGACTCCCTGGCCGAGCTCGACGGGACCGGCGACGGAGACCCGGCGGCGGAGCTGAGCGCCGCCCAGCAGGAGCTGAACGAGCTGACGCGAGGGCTGCGCGAGGCAAACACCGCCCGCCAAGCGGCCGCCGACGCCGTGCGGGTCCTGATCGAGGATCTTGAGCGGGCAAAACGACGGGCCGATCTCGGCCGGGAGCTGGAGAAGCTGGAGGGGGCGAGGGAGCAGCTCGAGGGCTCACGCGCCCGCCTGCGCGAGCTCCGCGACCGGCGGGCGGAAGCAAACGCGGAGCTCGCCCATCAGGAGCGGCACCGCCAGGCCCTGACCGGCAAAGAAGGAAAAGCGGCGGCGGTCTGCCCGACCTGTCACCAGGAGCTCGAGGGCACGGCCGAGGACCTGCTCGCCGGCATCGACGCGGCGATCGTGGAAGCTCGCGCACGCCGGGACGAGCTCGACGAAGAGCTCGGCCAGCTGGAGGAGACGACCAAGGAGCTGGAGGGAGCCGCCGAGCGGGAACTCGAGCTGCAGGCCGAGCAGCAGGCCCTAGGAAAGATCGGTGAGGAGTCGGCACTCGTTGCCGAGGCGGCCCGCGCCGGCGCCCGCTTGGAGGAGACGACGAAGGCCGCGGAGGAGATCGAAGCGGCGCACGCGGCGCTGGAGGAGAGGATCCCGCAACTGCAGCCGGCGGTCGAACGGTGGATCAAGGCAGACCAGCAGACCCGCTTCCTCGCCGATCAGCTGAGCGAGATCCCCGAGGACGGCTACGACCCCGGAACCCACTCGGAGGTCAAGATCGCCCTCGAAGAGCGGGAGAAGATGACGCGCCGGCTGGCGGTCGTCCGCGACCAGGCGGCGAACGCGGAGCTGCTGGAAAAGCAGGTCGAGGCGCAGCGCAAGGAGGTCGAGAAAGCCGGCAAGGAAGTCGAGAAGCTGCGCAAGAACGCCGCCTCGGTGGCGCCCGAGCCGGAGGCGCAGGAGAAGGCGAGCGCCGAGCGGGACCGTCTGGAAGAGAAGCTGGAGGCCGCGCGCGAGGAACTAGAGGAGGCGACCCGGAAGGCCTCGGCCGAGTCCGAGGCAGTCGCCGCCGCCCGCACCCGACTCGAGGGGGCGAAGGAGCTTGTGGAGCGGATCGACGAGGAGCGGCGCGAGTTCGAGCTTCGCAGCGCCGTAGCGGCGGTGCTCGAGGACTACCGCGAGGAGTCCTCCCGCCGCGCCCGGCCGATGGTGGAAGCCGAAGCCTCGCGGCTGCTACGGCAGATCACCGAAGCGACCTATCCCCGCGTGCGGCTGACCGAGAGCTACTTCCTCGAGATCGCCGACGGCCGCGACTTCCACCTCAGCCGCCGCTTCTCCGGCGGCGAGCAGGACCTTGCCGCCCTCTGCCTGCGCCTGGCGCTGGCCAAGACCCTCGCCCACCAGCGCGGGACCGAACAGAGCTTCGTCATCCTCGACGAGGTCTTCGGCAGTCAGGACGTCGGCCGGCGGCGGCTGCTGATGGAGCAGCTGATCGAGCTCTCCCGCGACGAGTTCCAGCAGATCTTCGTCATCTCCCACACCGAGGACATCGTCGACCAGTGCTCGCTCCACATCGGCGTCGCCCGCGAGCACGGGATCAGCCGGGTCTCCGAGCAGGCAGGCTAGGCCGCCAGCGCCATGAACAGTTCCCGTTCGCGCGGGTTGCCGATCGAGCGGTCGAAGACCGGGACCGAAGCGCCGGGTATCTGCAGCGTCCCGCCGCCCTTGTCGTCGCTCGCGGGGGTCGCGGTCACCTCGCCCCGGTCCCAGGTGGCGATCACGCCCCTGATGTGGGCGCCGTTGTCGTTGCCGTCTTCGTCGCTGATCGGCGTCCCCTTCAAGGCGACGACCTTGTCGACCGTGACGGCGAGGATGAAGCGCTTCGGCAGCTCCTTCGAAGCCCGTGGCGAGACCAGCTTGATCAAGGCGGCACCGGTGACCAGCGAGAGCATCGAGGGCGGGGTGCCCTGGCTCAGCGCCGCGCACGCGACCACTTCTTCGCCGAGCTCCTTTTCGACGACCTCCCTCATCGTCGTTTCGCCGCTGATCGATTCGCGCAGAGTTCCCATCTCGTTCCTTCCCTAGCTGTTACTTGTCATTCCTAGCCGCCGCCGGCGGAGAAGTGCTGGTAGTCCTTCGGCCAGGACCAGTTTCCGCCCCACTCCCAGCCGTTCTCGGCAAAGGCGGCGACGACGGGGCCGCGGCGGTGGATCAGACCCTTCGTCCGTTGCGAGCGGTCGGCGTACGCCGCGCCGGCCGGCGGCGAGACGTAGCCGTCGGCGGTGACGTAGGGGTTCTCGACCGGGTTGACGTCGATCGCGTGGCCGTAGGCGTGTTCGGACCAGCGGCTGGTGCCGGCGACGACGCGGCAGTTGAAGGCGGAGGTGTTGTCGGCGGCCATGCTGCGGTGGTCGTCGGCGCCGTAGGCGTCGACGAGGCGCATGCGATGGATCGGGAAGCGGAGGCGGTAGAGCTGCCGCATCGTCCGCAGCATCGGTCGGGCCGAGTCGCGGTGGACGACGAGCCGGCCACGGTGGACCTCGCCGTCGAAGCCCCAGTGGGTGACGCGCAGGAGGCGGAGCCGGTCGAAGCCGACGGGGCAGCCGCGGTGCCAGGAGACGCCGGTCATCCGCTGGCGCAGGTGCGCGCCGATCGGCTCGGCGCTGCCGTGGAAGGCCTCGGCCCGCGCCTGCGGGGCAGGTGTCACGAGGCCGAGCATCGCGAAGCCCACCAGCGTCAGTCCGAGGGTCGCGCGGCCGAACTTCATCGGGCGCATTCTGGAGGAAGCGGGGGCGGCTAGGGAGTCGTCAACAGCTGGTCCGCCGGCGCGTAGTCGTCGCGCAGTACCTCGGCGTCGGCGGCGAAGTATTCGAGCGAGTCCTCGCTCAGCGCGGTCGATTCTTCGTCGTCGAGCAGCGCCCGGTCCGGGATCGGCTGGTCGGAGGCGAGGAGGACGGCGTTGCCGCCGGTCGCCTCTTCGTCGCGGCCGAAGGTGACCATGCGGACGTGCGCGAAGGAATCGAGCAGCGTCGCCGCCTCGGCCCGCAGCAGCTCGAGCGGCCCGAGGTCGATCACGTTGAGCGCGTAGAGCCCACCCGGCGCGAGCACACGCTTCACTTCCCCGGCCCACTCGGCGGTCGCCAGGTGCCAGGGCACGGAGAGGTTGCCGAAGGCGTCGGTGACGACGACCTCGGCGCTCTCGTCGGGGACGTCCAGCATCCCCGTGCGGCCGTCGCCCGGGTCGATCTCCAGACCTTCCTCCGGCTCCAGCCCCAGCCGTTCTTCGTCGAACTCGATCAGTTCCTCGTCCACCTCGAGCACCCGGGCCTGGGAGCCGGGGCGGGTCGCCAGCAGCCAGCGCGGCAGCGTGAAGCCGCCGCCGCCGACGAAGACCGCGTTGACCGGCTCGGTAGGCCCGTTCGATGCGTTGATCGCGCGGGCGATCCACCGCACGTAGTCGAATTTGAGGAAGGTTGGATCGTCGAGGTCGACGTAGGAGTGGTGGATGTCGTCGAGGATCAGGGCGTAACCGTTCGGCCGCGGCGGCTCCTGCTCGAGCTGGATGCAGTGGTACTTCGTTTCGGCGTCGCAGGGCGAGTCGATGCCTCCCGACCAGGCGCCGAGGACGAGCAGCGCGATCACCGCGCCCGCCGCGGCAAGCGGCGAGAAGTACTGGGTCCAGAGTCCGAGCCCGAGGCCGACCAGGATCAACACGGCGCCGATCAGCAGCACCGCCATCGTCACCGGCACCAGCGGCACGAGGATGAAGCCGGTGCCGAAGGTGCCGAGCAGCGCTCCCGCGGTTGCCCACCCCGACAGCGAGCCGACGACGGTGCCGCTGGCGCGCAGCTCGTGCAGCTGCAGGTGGGCGACGGCGGGGGAGACCGCGCTCAGCACCGTCGCCGCCGGGACCAGCGCGATCAGGGTCACCCCGAGCGCGGCGAGGTTGCCGTCGCCCCGCGCGCCTGGCCCAAGCCAGTGGACGAAGGGGACGATCAGCAACGCCAGGGCGCCGCCGCCGATCAGCAGCAGGACGACGAGCCGGCGGGTGTCGGTGCGGTCGGCAAGCCGGCCGCCGATCGCCGCCCCGATCGCGATCCCCGCCAGGGCGGCACCGATGATCGAGGTGGTCGTCTCCAGCGTCAGGCCGACGTAAGGAGCGAGGAGGCGCACCGCGAGGATCTCCAGCATCAGCACGGCACCGGCGGCGACGAAGACCAGCGCCGCGGCGAGGACAGGCGGCAGGGACTGCGGAAGCTGCTCCTCTTCCTTGCGTTCCTGGGCCTTCTGGCGGGACTTACCGCCTGCTTTCACCGCCGTCTTTCCTGCCATAGGCGAGAAGCCTACATGGAAGTTCTTGAATGATCAGAGCAACTAAACAGAGCGAGCCTGAGACGATCCCGGGATGGAAGTGGAGACCCGATACGCCGACTCGGGCGGCGTCAGCATCGCCTACCGGGTGCATGGCGAAGGGCCGCTTGATCTTGTCCTCGTTCCCGGCTTCGTCTCCCAGGTCGAGCTGCTCTGGGAGGAGCCGGAGGTCGCCCGCTTCTTCCGCCGCCTCACCGCCTTCTCGCGGATGCTCGTCTTCGACAAGCGCGGCCAGGGCCTCTCCGACCGGCCGGGCCGGCCGCCGACGCTCGAAGAGTCGATGGATGACCTCAAAGCCGCCATCGAGGCGGCCGGGTTCGAGCGACCGGCGCTGTTCGGGATCTCCGAGGGCGGTCCGATGTCGGCGCTCTACGCCGCGACCTACCCCGACCAGGTCTCGGCGCTGGTCCTCTTCGGCACCTTCGCGCGGATGCTGAAGGCGCCTGACTTCCCGTCGGGGATCACGGAGGGGGCGCTCGACCGCTGGGGCGCGGTGATCCAGCGTGACTGGGGCAAGCCGGTCGGCCTCAACGTCTGGGCGCCGAGCCGCGTCGGCGACTCCGAGTTCGAACGCTGGTGGGCGCGCCTCCTGCGCCAGGGGACGAGCCCGGCCGGGGCGATCGCGCTGATGGACCTCTACCGGGAGATGGACGCGCGGGCGATCCTGCCGGCGATCGACGTCCCGACCCTGGTCCTCCACCGCGCCGACGACCGCATGGTCCCCGCCGCCCAGGGGCGCTACCTGGCGGAGAGCATTCCCGGCGCCCGCTACATCGAGCTTCCCGGGCAGGACCACCTGCCGTTCGCCGGCGACATCGACGGGCTGCTGGACGAGGTCGAAGAGTTTCTCGTCGGCAGCCGCGGCGCCAGCGAATCAGAACGGGCGCTGGCGACGATCCTCTTCACCGACATCGTCAGCTCGACCGAGAAGGCGGCCGCGCTCGGCGACCGCGACTGGCGTGCCCTGCTGGAGCGCCACGACGCCGCCGTCCGCCGCCAGCTCACCCTCCACCGCGGCCGCGAGGTGAAGACGATGGGGGACGGCTTCCTCGCCACCTTCGACGGCCCGGCCCGGGCGATCCGCTGCGCCTGCGCGGTCCAGGACGAAGTGGCGAGCCTCGGCATCGAGGTCCGCGCCGGCATCCACACCGGCGAGGTCGAGCTGATCGGCGACGACGTCGGCGGCATGGCGGTCAACATCGGCGCCCGCATCGGCGCCCTCGCCGACCCCGGCGAGGTCCTCGTCTCCAGCACCGTCCGCGAGCTCGTCGTCGGCTCCGGCCTCGAGTTCTCCGAGCGCGGGGTGGAGAAGCTCAAGGGCGCCCCGGGCGAGTGGCGCCTCTTCGCGATCGACTCACCGCCGGCTTAACCCGGATGCGCGTTTTGGGCCTGTTTCGTCACAGACAATGAGTTACGGTAGGCTGATGAAGACGATGGCGCAACAAGGGACCGGCAAGAGGATGGACCGACTCGAGGAGCGGATGGATGAACGCTTCGATCGGGTCGATAGCGACTTCAGCCGAATCGACGCACGGTTCCAGGGTGTGGAGGCCGACATCCGCGAACTCAGGGTCGACCTCAAATCCGCCACGAAGGAACTCCGCGGAGATACCCAAACGCTTCGCGGTGACACGACCTCTGCGATCGACAAGCTCCGAGTAGATATGAACGCCGCTGTCAGCGAGCTGCGAGCAGATATTCGGTGGACGCAGCGCCTCATGCTCTTCGGCTTCCTCGCCCTCGCCGGCCTGATCACCGGGCCCGAAGTCTTTTAAGTCTTGCTGCTGAGGTAGTTACCCCACCGCGACCTCGTAGGCCTCCTCCGCCTCGAGGAACGGCGCGAGGGTGACGTAGACCAGCGTCGGGACAAGGTCCGGCAGCGTCTCCGGGCCCTTCTTGTTGACGTGGTCA
Source organism: Solirubrobacterales bacterium (assembly GCA_035764545.1). Lineage (GTDB taxonomy): Bacteria > Actinomycetota > Thermoleophilia > Solirubrobacterales > 70-9 > VAYN01. The sequence goes on from DASTYZ010000142.1 coordinate 11,187, forward strand.
TAGAGCAGTGAGTAGAGGGCGCCGCCGATCGCCTCGGCTGCGATCGGGGGCGTCTCGGGTTTCAGCTCGTAGCCAGGCGCCAGCAGGCCCTCCATGCCTTCGGTGACGATCTCGCGCTGGTCGAGGGCGCGTTTGCCCGCCGCGTACATCTCGACCCCGCCGAGCCGCGCGTACTCGGGCTCTTCGGCGCCGAAGCAGAACATCGCCTCCTGGGTGTCGTGGACGGCGTGGGGCCAGTCGGGGGCGCGGCGGAAGGCGGGGAGGGCGGCGGCGAGCATGTGGGCCGAGCCGCTGTCGAGGGCGGCGACGATCGCGTCCTCCTTGTTCTTGAAGTGTTCGTAGAAGGTCCGCTGCGAGGTCGAGGCGCGTTCGACGATCTCGGCGACGGTGGTGTCGGGATAGCCCTTTTCGGCGACGACCGCGGCCAGCGCCCGCAGCAACCGCTCGGGCGGGCTCGACTGCGCCTGGCGCTCCTCGAACGGCACCGCCTTGACGGTGCGGCGGCGGGTCGCTTTCAGCAGCCCGGGCGGCACCGGGTAGGAGAAGAACCACTCCCACAGCTGCGACGCCAGCTCCGGCAACTCCGCCTCCTGGCCGCGGTAGAGGCGCTTGTGGATCACCTTCTGAATGCCGCCGACGATCGCCCGCACCAGCTCCCGCGGAATTCCCTCGCGCTCGGGCACCTGGGCCAGCATCCGCATCGCCAGGTCGGTCGCCTGCTCCATCGAGCGCTCGACCACGTCCGCCCCCTCTGGGCCGGCGGCGTAGACCTCGACGATGCAGAGCTTCGCCGCCGCGGGCTGGTCGACGATGAGGGCGATCAATCCTTCGAAAGCTCCGCGAGCCCGCTCGACGCCGGCTGGCGCACTCTCGTCGCCGCCGAGTTTCTCCAGCGCCGGCCCGATCATCTGCTCGACCGCCGCCAGGAAGCAGGCCTGCTTGTCCTCGAAGTGTCGGTAGAAGGCGCTGCGCGAGACCCCGGAAAGGTCGACGAGGTCGGCGACCGTCGTCGCCTCGTAGCCCTTCTCGGCGACCGTCGCCACCATCGCCGCGAACAGCCGCTCCCGCTGGTTGCGCTCGGCCTCCTCGCGGGGCGTGCCTCTTCCGGGCCGTAGCTTCCGCTCCCGCAGCGAAGCCGCATCCCCCCACGGAGTTCTGACCATCGTCGACGGAACATATCCGGGCCTGGACACAGGGTTCAGCCTAACCGTCCAAAAAAGTTCAAGTGGTACGAACTCGACTAGACATGCTGTACATCTTGGAAAGGATCAAAGACGAGCTTTTGCCTTTGTGAAGCCATTCTCTTGCTAGCTTGAGGGGCACTGCGAACACTCTCGTCCCTATCTCCTTGACAAGTTGGTCCGCTTCTGTTCTTATTTGGCCGGCTCTTGGAGAGGCGCCTCAGGGAGAGGCGGCAAGTCGGGAGCCGAGAGATAAACGGCCAGCGCCTCGGCCAGGGAGCCCCAAGGGGTTTGGGTGAGGCAAACGCCAGGGACCAAGGAGATAGATAGGTGAGATTCCCCGGGAAGTCTGCCCCCGCGGCAACCGCGTCCGCTGGATCGTCCACGCACGAGAACGGCAGCACGTTCTCATTCGGCGTTCTCGCGGCGATGCTGGTTTGCGCGTTGGCTTTCCTAGGGATTGGTGCGTCCATGGCGAGCGCAGCGCCGGAAGCCGGCCTCGGATGGAGCTTCAAGGTGTCGTTCCTCTCGCAAGAAGGTGCATCTCTTGAGCGAGCACAGAACCACGTCGCCGTTGATGCGAGCGGAAACATCTACGCGGGGTACAGCCAAAACAACCTCCTCCCCATCTACAGCCCCGACCCTGTCACCGGCGGCAATCTTCTCGTTGAAGTCCCCCTAGACTACGCAGCCCGAAATATCGCCGTCGACGGGAGCGGGGGCGCGTTTTATGTCGATTCATACTCCGAGTTCACCCCTCCGGAGAGGATCTGGCGCTACGTATCCGATGGCAGTCCGACGCCGACGTACACCCTTGACCCGGGATTTGAAGCACCTAAGGGAGCGGGCATGGCCGTCGACCCCACTACCAGCGACCTCCTTGTGGCCGATCCGAACGGTGAAGCGGTGCAGCGGTACGACACCACCGGGGTCCTCGTCGAAACCATTTCCACGCCGGGAACCGCTCCAGCGTTCATTGCCTCGCTTCCCGATGGAAGCTTCTTGGTCGCTTCGTCAGCGGGGCCCGACGTTCTCCACCTGAGCGGCAGCGGCATCGTCCTCGACACGATCGCCGACGTCGGCGCCTTGAGGGGCTTGACGTGGGACGAGACCGACAACGTCGTGGTCGCTGCGGTCGGCGCCACCCTCAAGAGCTATTCGCTGGCGGGCGACCTCGAGGGCCAGTCCCCGGCTGAAACCGATGAAGGAGTTGGCCTCGCCTTCGATCCCGGCCAGGACGTCCTGTACCAGGCATCGCGCAATCCGATCTATGTCTATGACCAGACGATCATCCCCGGCGTGGAAGATCCGGTCGTCTCGGATATCACCGGTAAAGGCGCGCACCTCAGTGCCGAAGTAGCTCCCGGGGAAGGCCCGCCGGCGGAAAGCAAGGCCCACTTCGAATACTCCGACGACGGAGGTATCTCCTGGACTTCGACTCCCGATCAGGAACTGAACAGTGAAGCCGTGACCGAAGTCTCGGCTGACATCACCGGCCTGCTCGCCAACCAGGAATACCTGGTGCGGGTGAAAGCAAGCAACGACAAAGCCTCGAAGACCTCGGGCATTGTCTCCTTCCCGACCGCACAAATCGCTCCAGAGGTCGAAGCCACCGGTGCCAGCGGGATCGAAGAAACCAACGCCGTCCTCAACGGCACGGTCAACCCGAACGGCCTGCAGACGACCTACTACTTCGAGTACGGGCCAACCGCCAGCTATGGATCCCGTGTACCTCTCCTCGTCGGCGGGGTTGCCGGTGCCGACCGGGTCAACCGCGCCTTCAAACAAGCGATTTCCGGACTTGAGCCCGGCACCACCTACCACTACCGGCTGGTGGCAGAAAACGCGATCGGGCAGTCGCTGAGCGCGGACGAAGTCTTTACAACCGCTGGGGCCGGCGAAATCGCCCTCGATCGGCGATACGAGCAGGTCACCCCTGTGGACAAGGGTGGCGCCCAGGTTCTCAGCGACTTCCATGTCCAAGTGTCAGACCAAGGCTCGGCGATCGCCGTTTCCACTGCCTCAGGCGCGACGAACAGCGAGACGGCGATGATCCGCCAGAACTTCGTCGTCCGACGCGCCGCGGGTGGATGGGAAGACTGGGAGCCGACCGATGCTCCGCAGGACGCTCTCCCCGGCATCTTCGAGTCATCGACGGCGGCTGTCTCGGAGGACTACAAGCACGCACTCGTAGCCAGCAACCGCGTCCTCGACGAGGGTGGCGTCGAGGGAGCTGGAAATCTTTACATCAAGGATTTGCAGGCAGGTAGTTACACCTTCGTGGGCAGCGCGCCCGATGGCTATGGGCAACTGGTCGGCGGGAACGTCTCCGAGACGGTCTTCGCCGCCGGTGCTCCCGACTTCAGCTGGGTGCTGTTCTGGAGCGACAAACCGATGATCGAAGGGGTCTCCGGCCGTGCGCTCTACCGCTGGAGCCAGGCCGACGGCTTGACGCTCGAGTCGGTAACGCCCAGCGGAGCCATCCCGCCCAGTTCGCTCGCGGTGCTTCCCAACGGTAATTACCAGCTGCCGCCGGCCTCGGCCGACGGCACGCTGACCGCATTCGATCCGGGCTTCTTTTTTGTCTTCTCTCCGACCTTTGAAGTCGGCGGCGGCGTCTATATCCGCCGCGACGGCGGGCCGAGCACTCCGATTGCGATCTCGCGGATGCCCGGTGCGGAACCTGTGAACGCCACGGACAGCCAGCTCAACTGGGTTACGCCCGACGGCCGCTACGTCTTCTTCCAGACTCACTCGCGGTTGACTGAAGGCGCGCCCGAAGAGCTCGGATCGGCAGATGGGGTATATCGCTACGACACCGAGACCGACGAGCTGATCTACATCGGTCGCAAGACGGGGCAATTCAGCTTTGGATTTAGCCGCGCCAGCGATGACGGGCAGACCGTTTACCTATACGCAGGAGAAAATCAAGCCGGAGAAGAGGAAACCACGGTCTGGCACGAGGGGGTCACGCACAAGGTAACGCAAGCGAACACGAACTTGATTCAGAAGTACGCCACGCCCAACGGCCGTTACTTCGCCTGGGTGGAGGGCGGAAAGGCCTTCCTCTACGACCGCGACACCAACGAAAAGGCCTGCGTTTCCTGCACCGCTGACGGTGGCGCAGCGTCGGCCGTCCATTTCGGCGCCCTCGGCCGCAACATGGGTAACCAACAGGGACGCGCGGTCACCGAAGACGGGACCATGTTCTTCGATACGAAGACGGCCCTGTTGTCCTCTGATCACAACGGCAGCCAAGACGTCTACGCCTACAAGGATGGGCACCTGACTCTGATCAGTTCCGGCAACGCCGACTTCGACGCCGTCTTCGTCGGCGCCTCCGCTGACGGCACGGACGTCTACTTCCAGACCGATCAGGGCCTGGTGGCACAGGACACCGATGGCAACTCCGACGTCTATGACGCGCGGGTCGGCGGCGGCTTCGCGGAACCGCTTGCCCCAGCGGATTGCACTGGGGAAGGCTGCCGCGGTGCAGCCGGCCGCGCCCCGCAGGGCTCCTCGCTCGGCAGCGCCGCCAATGGCGCCGACGAGGCCGGCCAAATCAGTGGCGTCAAGGCCCTGACCGCCGCCCAGCGCAAGACCCTCGCCCGAGGCGGGAAGGTCAGGCTGAAGTTGAAGATTCTCAAGGCCGGGACCGTCAAGGTAACTGGTAAGGCGAGCGGCAAGCGCGTCATCTCCTCCTCGGTCAAGGCCGATACGCCCGGGCCGGTGAGCGTCTCATTGAGACTTTCGAAGCCTGGGCTCTCAGAGCTGGCCAAGGGCAACTCGCTGACCGTCAAGTTGACGATCGCCTTCGACGGGCAGACGGAAAAGGCGATGACCCTGGCCGTGAAGCCAGTCGGCAAAAAGAAGAAGGGAGGCGACTCGTGAGCTGCCCGCGAGCAACGACCACCTCACCTGAACCTGCCGACTCAAGGAGAGCAAGGATGACCCAGCCACTAAGCCCAGCTCGTATCTCGATCGTCCTGATCGCCGCCATGGCGTTTGCCGCGATGGCAGCGCTCAGCCTGACTGCGACGGCCCGGGCCGATCTGCAGCTCGAAGAGGTTTCGGTCTCGCTGAACCAGCCGCCGCTGATGAAGAAAGAACTCGACCTCGAATTCGGGTCGCCGACCTTCTTCAAAGAGATCGACGTCCCTGTGCTCAAGTCGAACGGGGAATTCGCAGATCCCCCGTTCGACCGCCAGGCTGGTGGACACCCCGATCTGACTGTTGCCTTCAAGGTGGCGGCTGGGGCGGATCCCTGGCCCGCCGAGGCGGTTCACGATCTCGAAGTCGAACTGCCGAAGGGCCTGTTCGGGGACCCGACGGCAACCCCCACCTGCCCGATCTCCCTCCTGACCACGGCAGGGGGAGCCTCTTGCCCGGCGGAAACGCAGGTTGGGGTCGCCGACCTCTTTACCTGGTCAGGAAAAGGTGGCGTCGGCTGGCGAGGCGTCGGCGTCTACAACCTCGCGCACGGTAGCGACGAACCTGCGCGCTTCGGCTTCAACTACTCCAAGGTCGTCGGCCTGATCACGGCAAAGGTGAAGCCCGACCAGAGCGGGGGATACGGCATCAGCTCCGGCAGCTTCTCGATCTCCCAAGCCGAGCTGGTGGAGAAAGTAAAAGTGACTCTCTGGGGTGTCCCCGCGGATAAGAGTCATGATTTTCTACGGCAAAGCCCGCCGCAAATTCAGATCAACGCAGGAGGCCCAAACAGGCCAGAGGACAAGCAATACTGGCAGCACCTGAAGACCGAACCAGCGGCCTTCCTGACGGCGCCGCCGCGCTGCTCGAGCGAACCGCTCACCTTCAAAGTACGCGGCGACTCCTGGGAGAACAAGGGCGCATTCGACGAACACGTCGTGAACGCCGACGAGGATGGCACTCCCTTCCAAATGGAAGGGTGTGACCGCGTCCCCTTCAACCCGAGCGTGGGCCTGAAAACCCAGTCGCACTCGACTGCGAACCCCAGCGGCCTTGCCGTGGACATCACGGTTCCGCAGTCCAAAGACGCCTACGCGATCGCTTCCGCGCACGTCCGCAAGGTGCGGATGACCTTCCCCGAGGAGGTCACGCTAAACGCCGCCTCGGCCGCGGGCCTCGGCTCCTGCTCGCCCGCCCAGATCGGGATCGGCAGCAACGACGCGCCAACGTGCCCGGACTCAGCCAACCTCGGCAGCGTCTCAATCGAGACTCCGCTGCTGGACGAAGTCCTGACCGGCGACGTCTATCTGGCAAAGCAGAACGACAACCCGTTCAACTCCATGCTCGCCCTCTACATCGCGGTCAAGGGGCCGGGCTTCTGGCTGAAGCTCCCGGGCAAGGTCGACCTCGACCCCCATACGGGCCAGATCACGACCACCTTCGACAACAACCCGCAGTTGCCGTTCGAAAACCTCCACCTGGAGCTGACGGGCGGACCGCGGGCGGCGTTGAGCATGCCCACCTCCTGTGGGACCTACAAGGCCGAGACCGAACTCGTCTCCTGGGCCTCGGACACCCCGGTGATCGAGCAGCTGCCGATCGTGGTGAACGAAGGCTGCGCCACCGGCGGCTTCAGCCCGAAGCTGAACGCCGGCACCGCCAACTCCAAGGCGGGCGCCTTCAGCCCCTTCCTCCTGCAGCTGACGCGCGACAGCGGCGAACAGAACGTCGCTTCTCTAAGGGCCACCCTCCCCGAGGGCCTGCTGGCGAAGCTCGGCGGCGTCGAGCTCTGCAGCGACGCAGCCGCCGCAACCGGCAGCTGCCCCGCCTCGAGTCAGGTCGGCACCGTCACTGTCGGCGCCGGTTCGGGACCGCTGCCGGTCTACGTCCCGGAACCGGGTAAGGCACCCACGGCGGTGTACCTTGCCGGGCCCTACAAGGGCGCCCCTTACTCGATGGTCGTCAAGGTCCCGGCGCAGGCCGGCCCCTTCGACCTCGGCACGGTGGCGGTCCGCAACGCCCTGCAGGTCGACACCACCACCGCCCAGGTGACGGCGGTCTCCGATCCGCTGCCCCAGATCCTCCAGGGGATCCCGATCGCCTACCGCGACGTCCGCGTCGAAGTCAACCGACCGGACTTCACGGTCAACCCGACCTCCTGCAAGGAGCAGAAGGTGACGAGCGTGCTGACCTCGGTTACCGGGCAGACCGCCACGCCGGCGACTTCGTTCAGAGCCAGCGGCTGCAAGGAACTCGGCTTCAAGCCGAAGCTGAAGATCGCTTTCAAGGGCCAGACCCACCGCAGCGCCCACCCGGCGCTGAAGGCGACGCTGACGATGCCCAAGGGGGGCGCCAACATCGGCAAGGCGGTGGTCCTGCTGCCGGAAACCGAGTTCATCGACAACGCCCACATCTCCAACCCCTGCACGCAGGTGCAGTTCAGAGCGGGCGACTGTCCGAAGAGCTCGATCCTCGGCACGGCCAAGGCCTACACGCCGCTGCTCGACAAACCGCTGAGCGGCCCGGTCTACTTCCGCTCCAACGGCGGCGCCCGGGAACTCCCCGACCTCGTCGCTGATCTAAACGGCGCGATTCACCTCACCGTGGTCGGCTTCATCGACTCGGTCAAAACCGGGCCCGAAACCGCCCGCGTCCGGACCCGCTTCCTCGGGGTCCCCGATGCGCCGGTCTCCACGTTCGTCCTCAACATGAAGGGCGGAGACCAAGGGCTGATCGTCAACAACACCGAGCTCTGCCGGACCAACCCGCGTGCCAAGGTGCAGCTTGCCGGTCAGAACGGCAAGCGCTCGGCCTCCAACCCGCCGATCAAGCTGGACTGCGGCAAATCCCCCCGGAAGCGCTAGAAGCAGAACACGGACGTACCGCCAGGGCGCCGGGTCTCTCGTAGACTCGGCGTCCAATGGGTGGAGGATCTCGAGGGGCGATGCACCGCCGAGCGCTGGCGGGTTTTGCCGCGGTCGTGCTCGCTTGCTTGGCGCTCGGGGGCGTCGGGTTGGGGGTCGAGGATGACCTCTCGCCGTTCTCGCTGAAGATCCCCGGGACCTCTGCATCGAACGGTGAAACCCTGGCGCAGAGCCACTTTGGAGATTCATCTCCATTTGCGATCCTGTTGCGTGGTCCAGCGCCGGCGCTCGATCGCCAGGGGTCGGCCCTGGTCGCGGAGCTGCGGCGCGACCCGCAGGCGACCGTGCTCTCGCCATGGGACCGGGGGAGCCTCGGTGCGCTTCGGCCGGGTCCGCACAAGGCCCTGGTTTTAGTCGACTACCACGTACCAATGGGTATCGCCATGCGGGAGGTGGCTCCGGACCTCGAAGCGACGGTCGAGGACGGTGTGCACGAGCCTGTAACGGCCACCCATTCCGGCTTTGCGATCGTGGCCCAGGCCCTGCAGGAGGAGTCGCTGAACGCGACCGAGCGGGCCGAGCTGGTGGCCGCGCCGCTGCTGATCCTCGTCCTCCTGCTCGTCTTTCGCTCGCTAATCGCGGCGGCGATCCCGCTCCTCTTCGGCGCCCTCACCGTCCTCGCCGGCCGCGGCGTGCTCTCGCTGCTCTCCGGCGCGATGACGATCGACGCGCTCTCGCTCGTCGTCTGCACGATGATGGGGCTCGCCCTCGGGGTCGACTACTCGCTGCTGATCGTCTCCCGCTTCCGCGAGGAGCTCGAGCGCAATCCGGACTCCTGGCGCGCGGCGGCCGCAACCCGGGCGAGCGCCGGTCGCACCACGCTCTTCGCCGGCCTCACCCTGATCGTCGCCATCCTCTCCTCCGCCTTGCTGCAGCCCGGGTCCCTGCTGCTCTCGCTGGCGGTCGCGACCGGCGTGGTGACGACGATCAGCATCCTCATCGCCACCCTCGCGGTCCCGCCGCTGCTGGGGCTGCTGGGGCCGTGGATCAACGCCCTCCGGATCGGCCCCGCTCCGAGGCCCGGCGAGCGCTCGACGGTCGCCGCCGCGGCGGGCAGGGCACTGCGCAACCCCGCCCTCGCCGCCTGCCTGGTCGCAGTCCCCCTCGTCCTCCTCACCCTGCCGGTGATCGGCTTCTCGACCGGAGCTCCGGGCATCGACGAGCTGCCCAGCTCCAACGCCGCACGCGCCGACGCGGAGACGATCGACCGCGCGGTGGGGCCCGGCTGGGAGGCTCCCTTCGTCCTCGTCGCCGCCACCGAGCGGGGGCCGATCACGACCTCACGGCACCTCTCCCAGCTCGCCCGCTGGCAGCGCCGTATCGGCGCCGAGCCGGGGGTACGGACCGTGATCGGTCCGGCGCCTGTCGTCCGCCAGACGGCGCCGCTGCGGGAGCTCGGCAGCCGACTCTCGGATCAGGGCGACAGCGCTCCCGCCCAGCTCGAGAAGCTGGGGCCCGGCCTGCGCCGCGCGGCCGACGCCGTCTCCCAGCTTCGCGCCGGTCTCGACGAAGGCGCGGCCGGTAGCGGGCTCCTCGCCGAGGGCTCCGAACGGGCGGCCGCCGGCGCCGGGCTGATCGCCTCGGAGCTGAATCGGGCCGCCGGCAGGGGGGAAGAAGCGACCGCTGCGATCGGTCGCCTGCGGGACGGCAGCGAACGCCTCGCGAAGGGGCAGCAGGAAGTCGCGGTCGGCACCCTCGGCCTCACCCTCGGTCTGCGCTCGCTGGTGCCTCGTCTGCGCGGCGGCGAGCAGGCCCGCTCGCGCAAGCTCGCCCGCGAGCTCGAAGCGGCCGCCGCCGAAGATCCCTCCCTGCGGCCTCTGGCCAACCAGGCCCGCGTCCTCGCCCGCACCGTCGCCGCCAACCGCAACGAAGTGCGGCGGCTGCGCGACGTCGCCCAGCAGGTCAACGGCGGCATCAACCGGCTCGTCCCCGGCGGCAAGCGGCTGGAAGCGGGGGTGGGGAAGCTGGCCGAAGCCACCGACGGCCTCAGCAGCGGGCTCGACCGCCTCGGCGACGGCGCCGAGCGGCTATCGAGCGGCCTGGTCGAACTGCGGGGCGGCGCCGGCGCGCTGCAGAGCGGACTCGCGGAAGGCTCGCGCCGGGCCTACCCGTTGCAGACGAAGCTGGCGGACGCCGGCGACCGGGTCTCGGCGGTGGCGACCCCGCTTGCCCTCGGCGCGGCGCAGCTCCAGCGCCAGTCTCCCGGCCTCTTCGACTCCGGCTACTTCGTCCTCTCCGCCCTCGACGGCGCCCCGGCGCGGCCGCGGGCCGAAGCGGGGGAGGCGATCAGCGTCGACGGCGGCGGCCAGGCGGCGCGGATGATCGTCGTCTCCGACTTCCCCTTCAACAGCGAGGGGTCGCGCCGGGTCGGCGAGCGCCTCGAGGCTGACGCGGACAGGCTGGCTGCGGTCAGCGGCTTGGAGACCGGCGTCACCGGCGGCGCCGCCACCCTCAACACCTACGGGGAAGCGACCGAAGCGCGCCTGCCCTTCGTGATCGGGGTCTTCATCCTCTTCACCTTCCTCGCCCTCGTCGTCTTCCTGCGGGCACCGCTGCTGGCGCTGCTGACCGTTTGCCTCAACCTCGCCTCGGTGGCGGCGGCGATCGGCGTGATGAGCCTGGTCTGCAAGATCCCCGACGGCTATCCCCTCGGCGGCCACCCGTACATCGACACGGTCGGCGCCGGGGCGATCTTCGGCGTTACCTTCGGGCTCTCGATCGACTACGCAGTCTTCCTCATCGCCCGCATGCGCGAGCGCTACGAGGTCGACGGCGACCACCGCGCGGCGATCGCCTTCGGGCTTGAGAAGACCGCCGGGGTGATCACCGGCGCCGCCGCGATCATGGCCGCCGTCTTCGTCTCCTTCGCCGCCGCCCCGGTGGCGACCGTGAGCCAGATGGGGGTGGGCCTGACGGTGGCGATTCTGCTCGACGCGACCGTGGTGCGGATCGTCCTGCTGCCGGCGCTGATGCTGCTGCTCGGCGATCGTGTCTGGCACGTGCCGAAGCTGCTGGACCGAATCCTCCCCCGCCGTAATGTGCTTCCAGGAGAAACGAGGACGACTAGTGCGTAGAACCATCGCAACCACCGTGTGCCTGGCGGTAAGCCTGCTTGCCGCCGCAACCGCCCCCGCGGCGGAAGCTCCCACCCGCGAGGAATACGTCACCGGGCTGGAGAAGATCTGCAAGCCCGACGCCGAAGCGACCCAGCGGGCGATGAAGGGCGCGCGCGCCGACATCCGCGCCGAACGCTTTGACGTCGCGGCGAAGAAGTTCGCCAAGGCGACCGTGATCTTCGGCGCCAACGTGAAGGAGATATCGGCCGAGCCGCGCCCCAGCGCCGACGCCGAACGGCTGCGCAAGTGGTTCACCTACCTGAAGCGGCAGGAGAGCTACCTCGGCGAGATCACCGCCCAGCTTCGGCAGGACCACCCGACCAAGGCGCTGCGGTTGATCCAGCGCTTCATCCACACCGGCAACCAGGCCAACAACGTCGTCCTCGCCTTCGGCTTTCGCTGGTGCAGCTTCGAATTCTCGCGCTACGGATGAGGCGGCTGCTCGTCGCCCTGGTGGTTTTGGTCGGCGTGGCGGCGGCCACGGCGCAGGGCGAGCGAGCGCAGCGCGGCAACCTGATCGTCACCCTCGACGGAGGGTTCGCGCCGCGGGCGCTGCCGAGGGACCGGCCGGCGCCGGTCTCGGTAAAGCTGGTGGCCGGCCTGCAGACCACCGACGACAGCACCCTGCCGCGGGTGACGCGGGTGGAACTTGGAATACCGGGACAGGGGCTGATCAGCAGCCGCGGCCTTCCCACCTGCAAGCCGCGGCGGATCCGCAACACCACCACCGCCAAGGCGCTCGAAGCCTGCGAGTCGGCGCTGATCGGCAGCGGCCGGATGGTGGCCCAGGTGAAGATCCCCAGCCAGCCCGCCTTCCCGGTCCACGCTCGCCTGCTCGCCTTCAACGGCAGGGTCCACGGCCAGCGCGCGGTGATCGTCCACGGCCTCGCCCTCCGACCCCCCACCGTCGTCGTCCTACCTTTCCTGATCGAGCTTCGCCCGGGCAAGTTCGGGACTGTCCTCACCGCCCACCTGCCGCCCAACCTGGGTCCGTGGCCCCGCTTCGCCCGCTTCGAGATGAGCTTCCACCGCCGCTACACCTACCGCGGCCGCGAGCGCAGCTACATCAACGCTTCCTGCCCGCTGCCCAAGCGGGTTCCCTTCGCCCCTTTCTCGTTCGCGAAAGCCACCTTCACGCTCGCCGACGGTCGCCAGATCAGCAAGGGGATTGCTCGTACCTGCCGGGCTCGCTAAACCGCGGTTTGCGGCAGGTCGGTCTGTTAGTGTTCCAATTCGATGGCGTTCCCGCTCGCGCTGGCGAACCTCGAAGAGGCCGTGCTCGCCGCCTGCGCGCGTGAGGACGAATGGCCGGCGCAGATCGCTGCCGGGATCTACGCCGGCGTCGACTACGCGATCGCGAACCCGGAGGTCATCGAGACACTCGCCTCCGAGGACGCGCCCGGCTCCGACGTGCTGCGGCGCTATGAAAGCGTAATCGGCCGTCTGGCGGGATTTTTGCGGGTCAAAGCGCCAGCTGACGAGCGCCTACCCGGAGCCACGGACGAGGCCCTGGTAGCGGGCGTCGTCGGGCTCGTCGGCGACCATCTGAGGATCGGGCGGCTCGACCGCCTCGAGGAATTGCGGCCAGAGCTGGTGCTGCTGACGCTGCTGCCCTACTTGGGCTTCGCGGAGGCGAAAAAATGGGCGGATGAGGCGGCCAAATAGCCTGATCGCGGTTGACACTGTGGTCCGCATGTGTTCTCATTTTCTTTCCGCCTGCGGTGCACCTGGCCGGAGGCGGTGCTGGCGCCAGTCCCGAGACCGACCCACCAACCCTGGGTGCGGCGGTCTCACCGATGCTCACGGTCCGGGTGAGTTCCCCGCTTGCCCGGGCCGTCTGCGTCCTCTCAGCCGCATGAAGGCGACGAGGACGCGGGCTCCGGGACCAAGGGGGAAGAGCAGTCGCTCGCGGATCGGCGGAGAGGTCCGCGGCGAGCTCAGGTAGAAGGCGGCGACGCCGGCAAGGATCGCGCGGTGGCGCTCCGATCGGGGAAGGACTTCGATCAGCGCCTCGCTCCGGTCGGCGATCAGGCCCAGACGCTCCGCCGCCTCGGCATCGCTCCCGTAGTAGCCGAGGTAGTTGTGCTCCCCGGCCATGCGGTCCGCATCGCGGTCGACGAGATCGTCGAGGAGCACGGTCAGCGCCCCGATCGGCGGGTTGTAGGTGGCGTCGATCGCGGCCGCCTGCGCGGCCGTCGTATCGGGGTCGGCCGCCGCCGCGATCAACGCGTGGGCGGCGACGGAGGAGCTCGCTCCCGCCGCAACCTCCCACCAGCGGTACTCGTCACCGGCGACCGAGTCGCCGGCCCACTCGCGTAGTGGCTCGGTTGCTCCTTCGGCGGCGGCGTGCGTCCTCATCTGACCTTCTTCGCAACGCTCTACCGCCCGCTGCAGCAGCGGCTCGACTGCTTTGTGGGCGGGAAGCCGCGACACCTCCCCCCGCCATCTCCCCTCGAGTTGCTCGAGCAGCGCCGGGTCGGCGGGTTCGCCGGCCTCTTCCAGTTCGTCCCGGAGATCGATCGCGACCTGTAGGGCGACAATCGCCCGGACCGCAGTCGCTCGATTCCTTCGCGGGGCGAGGGTCGCGAAGACGGCCACGGCCTCGGCGTTGCGCGCCTTCGCCTCCGGCAGCGGTCCGAGCTGCCCCAGCTCCCGGCGTACCCGCGGCAGAACCGTCGTCACGTAGGCGAACAGGGTGCTCACCACCGCCGCGATCTCTCTCGCCGCCTGCATCCATCCCAGCCTACGAGGGATGTCCGCCGCCGTCTTTACCTTGAGCAAACGATGACGGAGCAGACGCAGATCGATGCGTTCGCGGAGGTCGACCCGGCGCCCCCCGAGCCGCTCGGCCGCATCCCCCTCGGCGAGCTCGAGGACGGGCAGCGGGTCAACGGCGTCTACGCGGTGCGCGAGCGCGAGCTGCGGCGTAAGCGCAACGGCGACCCCTGGCTGCGGCTCTCGGTCGGCGACGCCACCGGCAGCGCCGAGGCGGTCTGCTGGGAGGAGGCTGAGACGCACTACGCCCTCTGCTGCACCGGCTCCGCGGTCCACGTCAGCGGCGTCTTTGAGATCAGCGAGCGCTGGGGCGCGAAGATCAAGATCAGCTCGCTGCGCGAGGCCGAGCCGCATGAGTTCGAGACCGAGGATCTCGCCACCGGCTCCGACGTCTCGCTGGAGCAGCTCGAGGGCGAGCTGCGCGAACTGCTGGAGACGGTCCAGAGCCCGCAGCTGCGCCAACTGCTCGACCACTTCTTCGGGCCCGAATCGGAGACCTGGCAGCGCTTCAGCGTCGCACCTGCCGCGAAGACCTACCACCAGGCCTACCGGCACGGGCTGCTCGAGCACACGCTCTCGGTCGCCCAGGCGGTCTCCGCCGCCGCCAACTTCTTCCCGGGGATCGACCGCGAGGTCGCCGTCACCGGCGCCCTCCTCCACGACATCGGCAAGTGCCTCGCCTACAACGAAGACCCGCTGGCGATCGACCTCACCGACGCCGGCCGCCTCCAGGGCGAGATCCCGCTCGGCTACTACAAGGTCCGCCGGGCGATCGAGGACCTGCCGGGCTTCGACCCTCACCTCGCCCAGTGCGTCCTCCACATCATCCTCAGCCACCACGGCTCGCTCGAACATGGCTCGCCCGTCGTCCCCGCCACCCGCGAGGCCGTCCTCGTCCACATGATCGACAACCTCGGCGGCCGCCTCGGCAGCTTCGATCGGATCGAGAAGCAGCTCCCCGCCGGCGAGGCCTGGTCGGGCTTCGACCGCGCCTTGTCCGGCTCGGCCTTCTTCGCGCAGCGCGCTGCCTGAGCCAGGCGTCCAGCGGCGCTAAAGCCGACGCGCCCTCTGCCGAAAACTTGGTATGGCCTTGACCGTGGCGATGGCGTTTGGCGTCCTGCTTGCCGTGCTCGTCTGTTCCGTGCTGGCGCGCAAGGCCAACCGCGACGTCGCCGAGAGCCGCAGCAGGGAGCGGCGGGAGCGGATTGTCGCCGGTTTGGCCGATGGCGACACGGGACCGCTTGAGGGAGCGCTCGCGGGCACGCGGCATCCTCAGGAGGACGCGATCGCCGTCCTCCGCGCCAACCCCGGCGCGGGGCCGGCGGGTCTCTCGCCGCCTGAACCGCTGGTCCGCCAGCTTCGCTCCCGCTCCGCTCCGGCGCGGGGGAGGGCCGTCGTCCTGCTCGGGCTGCTCGGCGCCGAGGAAAGCTCCGCGGCGGTCGCGGCCCTGCTCGCCGACGAGAACCACGACGTCCGCCTCGCCGCGGCGACGGCGCTGGAGCAGATCGGCGGCGCCACCGGGGCGGCGGCGCTGGTCGACGCACTCGAGACCGAGCTGTTGTCGCCGAGCCGGGTGGTCGAGCGGATCGCCCACCCGTGGGCGGTGGAGGCGCTGCTGCCTGAGCGCGGGCGCTTCGGCACCCTCGCCCGCACCTCCCTCTGGCGGGCTGCCGGCCTCGCCCAAGCCGAGGAGGCCGTTCCGGTCCTGCGTGAGGTCGCTCGCGAGGGCGAGGACGAGGAGCGGATCAGCGCCGTCCGTGCCCTCGGGGAATTGGGGTCTGAAGAGGCGGCCGACGATCTGCTCGCCGCCCTCGCGGATCCCCTCTGGCAGGTGCGGGCACAGGCCGCCACCGCACTCGGCCGCCTCGGCGACCAGGCCGCGGTCGCCGACCTCGAGCACGCGATGGCCGATCAATCGTGGTGGGTGCGGACCAACGCCGCCATCGCCCTCGGCCAGCTCGGCGAAGAGGGAGCCGCAGCGCTGGAGCGGGTCGCCGGCGGCCGCGATCCCTACGCGGCCGAGCGGGCGCGCGAGGCGCTGCAGGGGGTGGCGGCGTGAACGGCGTCCTCCGCGCGCTCAACGAGCTGACGCTCGCCTACTTCATCGTCCTCGACGCGATCTACCTGGCGATGGCGGCGATCGGCTGGTGGGCGGTCGAGAGCTACGTCCGCATCCGCTCGGCCCGCGACTACGACCGCGTCCGCACCTCGCCGCTGAGCCCGGCGCTGACGATCCTCGTCCCCGCCTACAACGAGGAGCTCGCGATCGTCACCTCGGTGCGGGCGCTGCTGGCGAACCGCTACCCGTCCCTGCAGGTGCTGGTGATCAACGACGGCAGCAGCGACTCGACGCTGGAGGCGCTGCGGGGCGCCTTCGACCTGCGCCCGGTCCTGCGGACGCCGAGCTCCTCGCTGCCGACCGCGCGGGTCCGCGGCATCTACGCCAGCCCGACCGAGCCGCGGCTGACCGTGATCGACAAGGAGAACGGCGGCAAGGCCGACTCGCTCAACGCCGGCCTGCGCTTCGCCCGGACGCCGCTCTTCTGCTCGATCGACGCCGACACGATGCTCGACCCCGACGCCCTCTCGCGGATCGTCTGGGAGTTCGAGGCGCGGCCGGAGACGGTCGCCGCCGGCGGCATCGTCCGCGTCGTCAACGGCTCCCAGGTCAAGGAGGGGCGGGTGACCGAGGTGCGGACGCCGAAGGCGTGGCTGCCGACGCTGCAGATCCTCGAGTACCTGCGCGCCTTCCTCGGCGGTCGCATCGCCTGGTCGCGGCTGGGGATGCTGCTGATCATCTCCGGCGCCTTCGGGCTCTTCCGCCGCGACGTCGTCGTCGAGGCCGGCGGCTATGACACGGAGACGGTCGGCGAGGACGCCGAGCTGGTGATGCGGCTGCACCGCCACCAGCGCGACCACGGCCGCAGCAGCCGGATCATCTTCTTCCCCGACCCGATCTGCTGGACCGAGGCGCCGACCAGCCTGCGGGTGCTGAGCCGCCAGCGCGACCGCTGGCAGCGCGGGCTGCTGCAGATGCTCTGGAAACACCGTGGGATGCTCGGCCGCCGCCGCTACGGCGCCGTCGGCATGGTCGGCTTCCCCTACTTCGCCGTCTTCGAGGCGGTCGGACCGCTGATCGAGGTCGCCGGATACCTGGTCTTCGCGATCTCGCTGGCGACCGGTGCCGTCTCCTGGGCCTTCGCCCTGCTCTTCCTGATCCTCGCCCTCGGCTTCGGCTTCGTCATCTCCTTCATGACCTTGCTGATGGAGGAGCGCGCCTTCCGCCGCTATCCCAGCTGGCCCTCGCTCGGGCGCCTGCTCGCCGCCTCGATCGTCGAGAACTTCGGCTACCGCCAGCTGCTCTCGCTGATCCGCGCCCGCGCCTGGTGGACGGAGCTGCGCGGCACCTCGGGCTGGGGCGAGATGACCCGCAGCGGCCTCGGCGGCGCGATCCCGGCGGAGCGTGAAGTCGCAGAGAATTGACAAAGGTTTTTCGCTCCTGCGTGCTTCAGGTCTTGTTCTGTTACAGACAAAAACTTACGCTAGGATCATGGCAGTGATGATGAGCCCGCGGGAGAAATGGACGGACGAGCGCCTCGACGACCTCAACATGAAGGTCGATCAGGGATTTGCCCGCATGGACGCCCGGTTCGAGCACCTGGAGGCCAGGATCGATGCGAAGTTCGACGGGCTCAACCGGACCCTGATTGGCGGCTTCTGCGTGATCGTCGCTGCTTTGATCGGCCTTCTCGGCGTGGCAGCGTTTTGACCGCTACTGAAACCGCTCGCTGCAGCGCTGGATTTTGTTGACGTTCTGGTGGGCGCGCTGGATGCAGTTGATCAGCTTGTCGGCGTTGCCCTGCTGTTTCGAGGCCCGTAGGGACTTCTTGATTTCGCGCTGAACCTGGCGGTTGACGTCTTCGATCGTCTTGTTGATGTTGCCCGGATTGCCCTGTTCGAAGCCCTTTTGGACGTTGACGTTGACTTCGTTGCTGATCTTCTCGGTCGTGTCCAAAGTCGGCCTGACGATGAAGAAATAGACCGCTGCGAGGATTCCGACCGTCACCAAAAGCCGGATAATGCCCGCGCTTAGGTTGCCGAAGAGGTTGCGGAGGACGTCCATGCGCTGCGTGCAGACTATCCTGCCGACCAGTGGCGAAGGACACCGAGAAGCTAATTCGCCAGCTCTCGTTGATCTCGTTCCTGATGGCTCAGGGAAGGCCGGTTTCGGCCCTCGAGATCAAGCGCGAGGTGGAGGGCTACAGCGACATGAACGACGACGCCTTCGCGCGCCGTTTTTACGCCGATCGCGCCGAGCTCGAGAGCCTTGGCATCCAGCTCGGGGTCGAGAAGCCCGGTGAGGGGTTCTTCGAGGCCGAGCTCTACTCGCTGCCGCCGGAGAACTTCTACCTCGACCCGATCTCCTTCTCCGACGACGAGCTGGCGGCACTTTCGACGGCGCTGATGCTGCTGACCGACGGCGGCTTCGCCTACGCCGAGCCACTGCGGCTGGCCTTGCAGCAGGTCGCCTGGGGCCACCCGAACCCGCTGCACGAAGGCGAGCGCGCCCCGATCGAGATGGCGATGACCGCCTCGGCGGGGGGGCGGGAGCTCTCCCAGCGCCTCTCCAAGATCGAGACGGCCATTTCACGCCGGAAGACGATCGAGTTCACCTACTTCACGATGGAGCGGGGCGAGACCGAAAAGCGCAAGGTCGATCCCTTCCACCTCGTCTTCCGCGGCGGCCAGTTCTATTTGATCGGCCACGCCCACGAGCGCGACGCGGTCCGCGTCTTCCGCCTCTCCCGGATCCAGGGCAAGGTCGGCTACGCCTCCAAGGCCGAGCACGATTTCTCGCCGCCCGAGGACTTCGACCGCCGCGACTACGGCAGCCGCGCCGACTGGCAGCTGGGGGAGACGAAGGGGACGGCGAAGATCTTCATCCGCGAGCGGATCGCCTGGCTGATCGAGCGCGACTACGGCACCTACGGCGAGCTCCGCAACGCGAAAAAGTCCGACGGCGCCCCCGGCAAAGGCCGCGTCTTCGAGACCTCGTACGCCTCCGAGCGCGAGCTGATCGCCTGGGTCCTGCGCTGGCGCCAGAACGCCGAGGTGCTGGCGCCCGACGACCTTCGCGAGGAGGCCGAGAAGCGCCGCGGCCTGCTGCTGGCGCGCCACGAGAACGGGTTCAAGCCGGCCGAGGTCGTCGACCGCCCGCTGGAAGAGCAGCCGAAGCGCAGCCGCTCCAACGGCCGCGGCGAGGCAGCGATCCGACCCGAGCGCTTCGCCCGCCTCGTCACCCTCGCCGGGCTGCTGATCGAAGCCGCGAAAAAGGGCGAGCGCCTCCACGTCAACGACCTCCGCGACCGCCTCGAACTGACTGAAGAGGAGCTGCGCGAGGACGTCGAGCTGCTCAACGTCGTCAACTTCGGCGGCGGCACCTACGTCCTCTACGCGGAAATCATCGGCAAGGAAATCGAGGTCGACTCGCAGCCATACGGCGACAACTTCGCCCGCCCCGCCCGGCTGCTGCCGCTGGAGGCGAAGGCGCTGGTGGCGGCGATCGACCTCTTCGGCGACCACCTGCCGCAGTCCAACCTGCAGACGGCGCGCCGCAAAATCGTCAAGGCGCTCGGTCACGACCCCTCCGAGGAGGGGCTGGAGATCGCCCCTGCCGGCGGCGGCGACGCCGGGATCGCCCGCGCCGTCAACCAGGCGATCGCCGAGAGCCGCGTCCTCGAGCTCAGCTACTACAAGGAGAACGAGGACCAGTTCACCGAGCGCCGGGTCGAGCCCTACCGCCTCGAGAACGGCAAAGAGGGCTGGTACGTCGAGTGCTACGACCTGACCAAAGAAGGCGTCCGCCATTTCAAGCTCGACCGGGTCAAGGAGGCGCGCCTCTCCGACGAGAAGTTCGAGCCGCGGCCCGAAGTCGAGGAGTTCGCCGGGGTTGAGGGCTGGATGACCCACGGCGAGGTGCCGACCGCCGAGGTCGCCCGGGTCTGGGTCTCGCCCGAGCGGGCGCGCTGGCTGCGCGAGGAGCGGACCGTGGTCGAGGAGCTGGCCGACGGCGCCGTCGTCGTCGAGCTGCCCTACGCGGGCAAGCCCTGGCTGGTGCGGGAGATCCTCCGCGGCGCCGGCGACCTCGTCGTCCTCGAGCCGCCGGACGCGCGCGAGGCGATCGCCAACGAAGTCACCGACAAGTAAGGCCGTCCGCAACTGAACGAGGCGCCGGGTCACCCCGAGGTCCTGAAGCTCGTCGCCCCCAACCCGGGGCCGATGACGCTGGAAGGGACCAACACCTACCTCTTCGGCTCCGACCCCTGCGTGGTGATCGACCCGGGCTCCGACGATCCCGGCCACCTCGAAGCGATCCGCGCCGCCGCGGGGGAGCGCGGCGGCATCGGCCTCGTCCTCCTCACCCACTCCCACGGCGACCACACCGCCGGCGCCGACCAGCTCGGCGCCGAGGTCGTCCTGCCGTCCGGTGGGGAGGAGCACTTCGCCCTCCGCGCCCTTGCCACCCCCGGCCACGCCGAGGACCACGTCTGCTTCCTCACCGAAACCGGCGTCTGCTTCAGCGGCGATCTCGTCCTCGGCCTCGGCTCCACGATCGTCCCGCCGGGCGGCAACTCCCTCGCCGCCTTCATGGACTCGCTCGCCCTGCTGCAGGAGCAGGAGATCGAGCTGATCGCCCCCGGCCACGGTCCCTGGATCACCGAGCCGGAGGCGAAGCTGGCCGAATACGTCGAGCACCGCCAGATGCGCGAGCGCCGCTTGCTCGAGGCGCTGGAGGAAGGCGAGCGCTCGCGGGCGAGGCTGCTCGCGACCGTCTGGGACGACATCCCGATGGAGCTGCTGCCGATGGCGGCGATGGCGATGGAGGCCCACCTCGAAAAGCTCGAGGGCGAGGGCCGCCTGCCGGACGACCTGCGTGAGTAGCGTCGCTCAGCGGATGAGGTAGCGAGCCATCGCGATGCCCTGTTCCCCCGGGAGGGCCGGGCTGGTGAGGGTGCCGGCGACGAGGATCTTGCCGCCGCGCGTGAGCTTCATGTCGGTCGCCGCCGGCTGCGCGCGTCGCCCGAACCTCGTCTCGACCATCCCCGCCTTGCCGAAGCTGCGGTCGAGCTGGCCGCGGGCGGTGAGGCGTGCCACCAGGAACGAGCTGGCGGAGTTGCGCGAGCGGTCGCGAAAGGACGTGCCGGCGACGAGGATCCGGCCGCGGTGGTCGACCAGAAGCGCGGTCGGTTCCAGGCTTTCGTCGCCGAGTTGGACCGAGCCGCCGCTGCCGAAGGTCGGATCCAGCTCGCCGTTGCGCTGGACGCGGTAGACGATCGTCGTCGGGGGAACTCCTGCCCAGTGGTAGTCGGAGGTCAGCAGCAGCGCGCGGCCCTCGGCGTCGACGGCGACGGAGATCGGCCTCCCCGCGCTTTCCTCTATCCAGGCCACGCCTTCCGCGCCGAATTCAGCCACGCGCTGGCCGTTGACGTCGAGTCGGGTCAGAGAACTTGGGGACGGCTTGCAGAACCCGGGCGCGTGGAAGGCGTAGACGCCTCCCCCTCTCGTCACCGCCGGAGTCCCCCCTCCGCCGCTCCAGGACAGATTCGCCGCCCCGGCTTCGCCGAAGGTCGGATCGGCTTCGCCGCCGCTGAGCAGGCGGGCGACGAAACCGCGGCGGATGCCACCGCACCAGCCGTCGATGGCAGCCAGGTAGCTGCCGCCCAGGACGATCCGTTCCTGGCGATCCAGGGCAAGCCCTTCCAGGCTCACTTCCGGTGCCAGCGGTGGAGGCGGATACGGCTGAGCGGGCGGAGGAGGAAACCAGGGGGATGGCAGCCCGAGCCCGGTGAGCAGATCGCCGTCGGAGCCGAAGGACCGGTCGAGGGTGCCCCAAGGCAGGTAGCGGGCGAGGGCCACTTCCTTCTTCAGGCGGTCGGGATAGACCTCGAACGCCGAGGAGGCAGTGCTTCCGACGATCACCCTTCCCCCCTTGTCCGCGACCACGTCGGTGGGCAGGATCGAGTTGCCACGTGGGGGGAAGAGCTCCACGCGGCCGTCGCCGAAGATCCGGTAGCGCCGGCCGTCAGCCCGGAACGCCAGCAGCGTTCGGCCCGCCAGCACCACCGCGCGACCTTCGGGCAGCTTCGCGATCATCGGCTTCGAGGTCGTGTACGGATCGGCTTCCAGGTCAACCGCCCTCACCACCTTTCCCTTCTCGCCGAAGCTGCGATCCAGCTTCCCCGATCGCGCCTGCGCTCCGGCGGGCAGCAGTAGGGCGAGGGCCAAGAGAAGCGTGACGATCCGGCTGGTGGGGTACACGCGAGCCTCCTTCGCTTGGAACTACTTAGGACATTGAACAACAGTCTGCAAACGCCGCTGTAGGACCGAGGCGGAGGGGCCGGCGAGTGTTTGGCTAGCTAGCCAAACGTGATACACAGTTCCCATGGGAAGGCGTCGTGATAACAGCAGCGTGGGGAAGTACGCCCTGGTTGGCGGCGCCGTCTCATCCGGCCTGCTCGCCTCCGCCACCGCCGTCCTCTGGCACCGCCTCGCCCGCCGGCCGCTGCCCAAGGTCAAGGGGACGATCGAGGTCCCGGAGCTGCGGGACCGGGTCCAGGTGCGCCGCGATCGCTGGGGGGTGCCCCATATCGAGGCCGCCGAGCGCGAGGACCTCTTCTTCGCCCAGGGCTACTGCCACGGCCAGGACCGCCTCTGGCAGATGGACTTCTACCGGCGGGTCGTCGAAGGGCGGGTCGCGGAGATGGCCGGCGAGGAGGGCCTGCCGGTCGACAAGCTGATGCGGACGCTGGGAATCAGGCGCATCGCCGAGGCCGAGGAAGCGGCGATGGAGCCGGAGCTGCGGGCCAAGCTCGAACGCTTCTGCGCCGGCGTCAACGCTGCCGCCCGCGACGCCCGGGCGCTGCCCTTCGAGATGCAGGTGCTGCGCCAGCAGTGGAAGCCGTGGCGGCCGGTCGACATCCTCAGCCTCGGCAAGCTGCTCGCCTTCGGCCTCTCGACCAACTGGGAGCGGGAGCTGCTGCGGGCCGACATGGCGCGCGAGCTAGGGCCCGATCTGGCGGCCCGGCTCGACCCGGTCTACCCGGCCGACAACCCGGTCGTCACCCAGTCGCTGGAAGCGTGGACCGGCGAAGGCATCCCGCTGGTCGAGCAGCTCGACCGGGTGCGGGGCTCGCTCGGCCTCGCGGCCGAGGCCTCGGGCTCCAACAACTGGGCCGTCAGCGCCGAGCGCTCGCAGAGCGGCACGCCGCTGATCGCCGGCGACCCCCATCTCTCACCGAGCATGCCGGGCATCTGGTACGAGGTCGAGCTGCGACACGACGGCCGCTTTGTCCGCGGCGCCTCGCTGCCGGGGATGCCCGGCATCTACATGGGCCAGAACAACGACGTCTGCTGGACGATCACCAACGTCATGGCCGACGTCCAAGACCTCTTCGTGGAGCGGATCGAGGGCGACAACTACCTGTTCGAAGACGAGTGGCGGCCGCTGGACATCGTCCACGAGGAGATCGTCGTCAAGGGACGCTCGGAGCCGCTGGTGCTCGAGGTCCGCTCGACCCACCACGGTCCGATCGTCAACGAGGCGCTCGGCGCCGACGAGGGGGAGCCGCTGGCGCTCGCCTTCCAGGCGCTGCGGGAATCGACCGCCTTCGAAGCCGCCTTCGACCTGCTCGACATCGGTTCGGGGCCCGAGCTGGTGGCCAAGCTCGAGTGCCACACCTCGCCGGCCTCGAACATGGTCTGGGCCGATGGGGGAGGGTCGATCGGCTACAAGCTGATCGGCCGCCTGCCGCGCCGCCGCGGCGGCTGCCCCGACCTGCCGAAGCCCGGCTGGAGCGGCGAGTTCGAGTGGGAGGGGACGGTCCCCTACGAGGAGCTGCCGGCGGTCGTCAACCCCGAGTGCGGCTACGTGATCACCGCCAACAACCGGATCGTCGGCGACGACTACCCGCACCACATCACCAGCGACTGGCTCGACGGCTACCGCGCCAAGCGGATCGAGGAAATGCTGGAGGCGACCGAGCAGCACGACCTCGAGAGCTTCGAGGCGATCCAGAACGACAACTACTCGCTGCCCGGCGTCGAGGCCGCGGCGAGGCTCAGCCGCCTGCATCCGAGCGGCCAGCGCGAGCGCAGCGCGCTCGAGCGGCTGCGCAGCTGGGACGGCTGCCTCGGCCCGGACTCGATCGCCGGGACGATCTACCAGGCGTTCCTGCTGCGGCTGGCGCGGGAAGTGGCGCGCGCCGCGATCGGCGATCGCGACCTCTGTGAGCGCTGGCTCGACCGCGCCGACAACGGCTTCCTGCCACACGTCACCTCGCCCTGGCGCTGGCACTCGCACCTGATGGCGCTCTGGGCCGAAGGCGACGAGGAGCTGATCGGTCGGCCCTGGGACGGGCTGGTGCTGGAGGCCCTGGCGGGCGCCCTCGACGACCTCGGCGACCGCTTCGGCCCGGACCCGGAGTGCTGGCGCTG
This sequence comes from Solirubrobacterales bacterium, assembly GCA_035764545.1. Taxonomy (GTDB): domain Bacteria; phylum Actinomycetota; class Thermoleophilia; order Solirubrobacterales; family 70-9; genus VAYN01. The sequence continues at coordinate 35,607 of DASTYZ010000142.1, forward strand.
GGGCCAGGTCCACGAGCTCAAGTTCCCGCACCCGCTGGGTGACGCCAACCCGCTCTTCGACCGCCTCCTCAACCGCCGCCTCCGCGCCGGCGGCGCCCAGGAGACGGTGAGCCAGATCGCTTATGACCCGAACGACCCCTACAACGCCGTCTGGGCCCCGAGCTGGCGAATGCTCGCCGACCCGACCGACCCCGACCGCTCGCGCTGGCAGATGTTCACCGGCCAGTCGGGCCACCCCGCCAGCCCCCACTACGACGATCTGCAGGCGGACTGGCTGGACGGGCGGACGCAGCCGATGTGCGGCGAGGGGCCTTGGTCGGGGTTGGAGCTGGTTCCCGGCGAGTAGAAAGGCGAGGTGTTGCACCGTGCTACACTTGCACTCGTGCCGACCACCCGACCTCGCCACATGATTACCGAGACGCAGCCCCTGCAAGAAGTCCTGGACCAATTGCGCCGGGTGCAGGGGGGAGAGAAGGTTGACTTCGCGGACTTGGTAATCCGTGGCGCTGAGGACAAGATTCGGGAGCTCAGGACGCCGGGCAGCGAGGCGACGCGGCAGGCGGGCAGGGAGCTCATCGAGTGGCTTCATTCGCCTAACCGACCGCGCCCCGACCTCAAGGCGGCGGAAGAAGTCAAGTACCTCGGGCTCGAAGCCAACTATCCCGAGTAGGTTGCTGCTCCTCGACCACTCCGCCTGGTCGCGGCTGGTGGCGGACCAGGCGCCGCCGCATCGCGAGAACGATGTCCTCGACTGGATCGAAGACGGGACGCTCGCGACCTGCCTTCCGTTTCTCCTCGAGGCCGGGTTCTCCGCCCAGGACGGATTGGAACACAGCGAAGGGATGGAGCGTCTCGATCGGCTTTCCCATTTCCCAATCGACGAGGCCGTGGAACGCGCCGCCGAGCAGGCACAAAGCGATCTAGCCCGGGTCGGGCACCACCGCATGCCGGTCACCGACCTGATGATCGCCGCCTGCGCTCACGTGGCGGGCGGCGGCGTCCTCCACTACGACCGCGACTTCGACCTGATCCTCGAGCACACCAGCCTCAGGTTCGAGAGCGTGTGGCTGGCCGAGCCGGGGACGCTGTGAGCGCCTCGGCCGCGGCCGCGACTCGGGCGTCGCTCCCGGGTTCTCCCAAGATGCGACACACCCGGCGCTTTCTCCCCCCGCTTCTGATCGCCCTCTTCCTGCTGGCGCCCGCCGGCGCGCAGGCGCTGCCGCGCGGCTTCTTCGGCATCGTCCCGCAGACCGCGATCGACGCCAAGGACCTGGCGCGGATGCGGGCCGGGGGCGTGGAAACGCTGCGGCTGCCGCTCTCCTGGGCCGGGACCCAGCACGGGCCGCGCAGCGACTACAACTGGAGCGGCTTCGACGCAACGGTCGCCGCGGCCGCCGAAAACGGGATCGAGATCCTGCCGGTCCTCTCCGAAGCGCCGGGTTGGGCGACGGGGAGCAAGCGGCGGATGCCGGTCGACAGCGGCCGCCAGCGGCGAGCGTGGGCGGAGTTCGTCGGCGCCGCGGTCGAACGCTACGGCCGCCGCGGCGAGTTCTGGTCAGAGCACGGGCCCGGCAGCAAAGACCCGCTGCCGCGGGTGCCGATCCGGGCCTGGCAGGTCTGGAACGAGGAGAACTTCTTCTACTTCACCAAGCCGGTCTCACCCGGTCGTTACGCGCGCCTGCTGGCGGTAAGCAGGCCGGCGATCCGGCAAGCTGACCCGCGAGCCGAAATCGTCCTCGGCGGCCTCTTCGCCAACCCCAAGCAGGGTCAGCCGGCGGCGATGGACGCGGTCGACTTCCTCGACCGGCTCTACCGCTCGCGCGGCGTCAAGGCGAACTTCGACGCGGTCGCGCTGCACCCCTACGCCGCCGATGTCGGCGAGCTGCGGCTCGCGGTCGAGGGGGTGCGGGCGACGATGGCCCGCCACGGCGACCGTCGCTCCGCCCTCTACGTCACCGAGATCGGCTGGGGCAGCGCCTACAACCCGCGCGCCGTCGCCTTCGAGGTCGGGCTACAGGGACAGGCCCGCGAACTGCGCCGCGCCTACGACTACCTGCTGGCCAACCGCGGCCGGCTGCGGCTGCGCCAGGTCGACTGGTTCACCTGGAAGGACCTGCAGGGGAGCTGCGCCTTCTGCGACTCCTCGGGCCTGTTCCGGGCCGGGGCGCGGTTCAAGCCGAAGCCGGCCTGGCACGCCTTCGTCGGCGTTACTCGGCGCGCGAGATAGCGCTGACCATCTCGACGATCGCGGGCGGCGCCTTCTCGGGGGAGCCGGCGTCGAAGGGCGGGTCCGGGTCGTACTCGATCCCCAGCTGGATCGCCTGGGCGACCTCGGGCCCGACCTCGCGTCCGACCAGGTAGAGCGCCATGTCGATCCCGGCGGAGACGCCGGCGGCGGTGATCACCTTGCCGTCCTCGACGTAGCGGCCGCCGACCGGGTCGGCGCCGAACTCGCGCAGCGGCTCCAACCAGGCCCAGTGCCCGGTCGCACGCTTTCCCTCCAGCAGGCCGGCAGCGGCGAGCAGCAGCGAGCCGGTGCAGACCGAGGTCGTCCATTTCGTCCCCGTGTCGAGACGCCGCAGCTGGGCGAGCAGCTCCTCGTCCTTCATCTTCTCGCGGGTCCCCATGCCGCCAGGGACGAGGAGGACATCGACCGCGTCGACTTCGTCCAGGCTGCTGTCGGCGCAGAGCCCGACGACGCCGCTGTCGGTGCGCACCTCGCCCTGGGCCTGGGCGACGAACTCGACCTCCCAGCCCGGGACCGAGCGCAGCACCTCGTAGGGCCCGATCGCGTCGAGCGCGGTGAACCCCTCATATAGGACGATCGCGACCTTCACGCCGAAGATCGTCTCATGCCGGGTCAAACGCCCTAGAGTCTGCGCCGGTGAGCCGGCGCGACCAGATCAAGCTCAGCGAGGACGAGCTGGGGGAGCTGCTGGGCGAGGAGCGGATCGCTGTCGTCTCCAGCCTCGGGCCGCAGGGGTGGCCGCACTCGATGCCGCTCTGGTTCGTCCCCCGCGAGGGCGTCGTCTGGATCTGGACCTACGCGAAATCGCAGAAGGTCCGCAACCTCGAACGCGACCCGCGGGCGACCGTGCTGGTCGAGACCGGGCACGAGTACGGCGAGCTGCGGGGGGCGATGATCGAGTCCGAGGCGGTGATCCACCGCGACTTCGAGACCGTCCTCGGGTTCGCGGAAGAGCTGACCGTGCGCTACGCCGAGGGGATCTCCGCTGTCGAGGGAGACGCCAAGGCGGCGCTGGAAGCTCAGGCGCCGAAACGGGTGGCGATCAGCTTCCCGCCGCTGCGCACGGCAACCTGGGACCACCGCAAGCTCGGCGGCACCTACTGAGCCGAGCCGATCCGCCCGCTACCTTTTCCGACTCGATGAAACGACGCCTCCTCGCCCTCCCGCTCCTCGCCTGCCTCATCCTCGCCCTCGTCGTCGGCCAGCCCGGCGCGGCGAAACCGCTGCCGCCGCTGCCGAAGGGCTTCTTCGGGATCGCGCCGCAGACCGAACTGACCGAAACCGACGCCCGCTACATGCGGGCCGGCGGGATCGGCAGCATCCGCCTCGCGCTCTCCTGGTCCGGGGTGCAGCCGACCCCGACCGGGCCGTATGACTGGAGCGGCTTCGACGACATGGTCGAAACCGCCGCCCGCGCCGGCCTCCAGGTCTTCCCCTCGGTGGTCTCGCCGCCCGCCTGGCTGGTGCGCAAGGAAACGACCCTGCCGGTCGCCACCGCCCGCCAACGGCGTGCCTGGTCGACCTTCCTCGCCGCCGCCGTCGCCCGCTACGGCCCCGGCGGCGAATTCTGGGCCCAGCACGGTGGCATCGGCGTCAACTACGAACCGGCGATCACGACGCCGATCCCGATCCGCGAATGGCAGATCTGGAACGAGCCCAACTTCTTCTACTTCGCCTACCCGGTCTCCGTCTCCCGCTACGCGAAGCTGGTGACGATCTCCAGCCGGGCGATCAAAGCGGTCGATCCGCGGGCGAAAGTGGTTCTCGGCGGCCTCTTCGCCGAGCCCAACGCGAAGGGCAAGCGGGGGATGCCGGCGACGACCTTCCTCCAGCGCCTCTACGCGGTGCCGGGGCTGCGCAGCCGCTTCGACGGCATCGACCTCCACCCCTACGCGATCGACAGCGAAGAGCTGGAGGAAATGACCGAGGAATTCCACGACGTCGCGCTGGAAAACCGCGACCGTCCCTGGCTCTACATCGGCGAGCTCGGCTGGGGCTCGCAGAACAACTTCGAGCAGGTCGCCTTCGAGCAGGGCGTGCGCGGCCAGGTGAAACAGCTGCGCGCCTCCTACGGCTACATGATCGAGAACGCCCGCCGCCTCAGCCTCAAGGCCTCCTACTGGTTCTCCTGGAAGGACCTGGCCGGCTCCTGCACCTTCTGCGACTCGGTCGGCCTCTTCCGCGCCGGGCCGAAGTTCCGCCCGAAGCCGGCCTGGCGCGCCTTCGTCGGGATCACCGGCGGCCGCGCCCGTCCCTGAGCGGCGGGCGCTGCAGGCGCCTCTAGCGCTTCTTGTGGTGGCGGACCGGGCGGATCGTCAGGCGCCGTGAGATCGCGCCGGCGAAGGCCTGGTCGGCTTTGACGGTGACGCGGAAGGTCGAGCGGCGATTGATCCGCGGCCGGAAGCGAGCCGAGCAGACCTGGTCGAGGCGGCGGGTGCCGAGGTTGCGACGGCCGCGCCAGAGCGTCACCTGGCCGCCACGGCGACCGTTGCAGGGGCTGACGAAGGCGGAGATGAGGGCGCGGCGCCTGCGCTTGACCTTGCGGCTGGCGGCGCGGACTTTGACGAACGACGGCGCCAGGTTGACCACCGGCACGCCGCCGCAGGTCGCGGCGTCGGGGCCGAGCAGGCGGTAGATCGGCCCTTCGCCGGAGACCGCGTAGAGGCGACCGCAGGAGTCCTCGCCGAAGGAGTTGAGCGAGTCGATGTGGACCCCCTCGTAGCGATCGGTGAAGAGCGGGCCGGGGGAGAGGGAGTGGATGTCGCCGACGCAGTAATCGCCGTAGAGGTAGCGCCCAAAGGTGTCCCCGAGCCCCGGGCCGCGGGCGACGTAGCCGCCGATCAGCGCCGCGCAGCCATCGGGCGGGTTTTCATATTCGAAGACCGGCTCGACATAGCCGCCTGGGGGAGGCGATCCGCACTCGGGGTCGGTGGCCGGCCCCGGCGCTTTGCCCTCGAAGCAGTTCCAGCCGAAGTTGGCGTTGAGCCCGCCGCCTGGCGCTCCTGCGAAGTCGATCTCCTCCCAGCTGCCCTGCCCGACGTCGCCGATCCAGAGATCGCCGCTCTCGCGGTCGAAGGAGAAGCGGAAGGGGTTGCGTAGCCCCAGGCTCCAGACGCTGGCGCTGGTCGGGGCGCCGCCGAGGTTGGGCACGATCCGGAGGATCTTCCCCAGCTGGCTCGCGGGATCCTGGGCGTTGTGGAGTTCGTCGTTGCCGCCGCCGCCGTCCCCGGTCGAGGCGTAGAGGGCGCCGTCGGGCCCGAACTGCAGCTGACCGCCGTTGTGGTTCGCGTTCGCCGAGTGCGGGATCGGCGGAATCACGTCGCGCAAGCTGCTGGTCGGCGCGGTGGTGCCGTTGGCGATCAGTTCGCCGACGTGGAGCTCGCCCGGTTCTTTTTCGCCGGTGTAGAAGACGAAGAGGCGGCCGCTGGTGGCGAAGTCGGGGGAGAGGGCGATCGACTGCAGGCCGCGCTCGCTGGTGCAGCAGGAGACGGCTGGGCGGATGTCGGCGAACGGCTTCACTTCGCCGTTTTCGAAGACCAGGATCTCGCCCTCGCGCTCGACCACGAAGAGCCGGTCGGGGTTGGCGGGGGACGAGGTGACGTAGATCGGCTGGTCGAAGCTGCCGAGCCGCTGCGCCGTCAGCGCCTGCGCGCTGCCGGTGCAGAGCGCCAGGAGGAGCCCCAGCGCCAGCATGAATTTCCCGCCTGCCCGGATCACGATCTCAACCTAGCTAACCCGTCTCCCGTCTTTTTGAAGCGCTGCTGGACCGAACGTCCAGCAGCGCATGGGTGGCATCTGAGCGGCGGCAACCGCTACCGCGGCCGCATAGCCCGCCGCGACCTCGAGGTCCCGTACCGCCACCGTCACATCCTGCGGCGGCGCATCCCGGAAAATCCCCACGCCGAGGCACTTGAGCCGGGCCTCGTGGCGGGCCCAGCAGCGGTGGAAGACGAGCTCGCGCTCCCCCGGGCTCGCCGCGCGCACAGCGGCCACGTCCTCAGGCCCGAGCGCCCGTTCCGCCAGCCCGATCAGATCGCGATCCGGCCGCAGCTCCTCGACGTCGACCCCGACCGGGTGCGCGGCGCTGAGGGCGACGAGGGCGATCGCGCCGGAGTGGCTGAGGTTGAAACGGAGGCGTTCTGGCGCCGTTTGCAGCTGCGGCTTGCCGTCTGGGTCGGGGGTGATTGCGATCTCGGCCGGCTCCTCCTCGAGGTAGCGGCCGAGCACGCCCCGCAGGGCCCAGCGAGCGGCTACCCACCGCGCCGACGCTCCCGGCCGCCGCATCTGCGCTGCCCTTTCGCGCTCAGCCGCCGGCAGCCCCTCAGGGCCAGGCCAGCCGGCGGCGTCCAGGTCCGACCGCCAGAGGTGGAGATCGGCGGCGGCGGGTGGCCGCGACGGGCCCGGCGGCCAGCCCTCGCTCAACGGTCCAGCGCCTTGGCGATGCAGCGGTCGAGTGCCTCCGCCAGCACCGCGGCGCCGGGCTCGCGCATCATCTCCAGGTGGCCCACCGGCAGGGGATGGCGCTCGACGCCGCCCAGGGCGCGCTCGGGCCAGGCCGCGTAGACGGGTTTGCGCTCGAACTCGACCGAGGTGAAGAGGTCGACCTTGCCGGGCCACGGCTGCGCCCGGTAGGTGCCCCGAGCCCATCGTGCCGCCTCGATGATCCGCTCGTCGAGCCGGCGCCGACTCCGCGGCAGCCGCCGCCGCAGCCCGCGTTCGACGGCGTCGAGGACTCGGTCCCTGCTCTTTTCCAGCCGCTCGCCCGGCCGCTCCGAGAGGTTCGCGAGGGCGCGCTCGCCTTCGCGCTGCAGCGGCCGCGCCAGCAGCGCGAGGCGGTGTCGCCGGCCCAACGGGACCGGGGGCGCCGGAAGGAGCGCCGGCGAGAGACCTTGTTCGACTCCGTCCTGCCAGCCCCAGAGCACGAACGCCTCGAGGTGCTCGCCGAGTGGGTCGGGGAAGACCTCGGCCACATCCGCGCGCGCATGGGCCGCCATCAGGTAGCGGTTGATGCGTCCCTCCGCCAGCGGCTCCAGCGCGTGGCGTCGAAGCTCCCGCCAGCCCTGCTTGGAGAGCGGGTCGGCGGGCTCGCGCCCGCGGGCCCGCCAGAGCTCCGCCAGCGCCCAGTCCCAGGAGTGGCCGCCGGGGACCCGGCAGCGATCGGCGATCGCCGGCTCCAACAGGCGGGTGGTGATGTGGCGCTCGCGGATGCCGCTGTCCCAGACCCATTCCCCGAAGGCGGCGGCGTCCGCTCCCAGCGGGTCGGGCCATTTCTCCTGCAGGTCCTCGCGCCAGAACCAGAGCTCGTAGCCGTAGCGGGAGAGGCCCGGCGCCAACGGGGTCCGCAGCCACTCGGCCAGCGCTCGCGCCCCTCCAGGGCCGCTGCGGTCGGGTACCTCTTCTCCGTTCGCCCGCGCCCGCAGCCAGGCGGTCTCCATGAAGTCGTCGGTGCGGACGCCCGGCTCCAGCTCGAGCGGCCCGGCGTGTGGGGGGTCGGAGTCGAGCGCGGCCAGCAATGCCACCTCCTCGCCGTCGCCGCGAAGGCGCTGGGCGATCTCGTAGGCGATCGTGGCGCCGTTGCAGCGGCCGGCGAGCAGGTAGGGGCCGTGGGGGCGGACCGAGCGGATTTCCTCGACGCAGCGCGCCGCCATCGCCTCGATCCCGCGGTCGATCGCGCTGGCGCCGTCGAGCCCGCTCGGCTGCAGCGCGTAGAGCGGCTGGTCGGCGGAGATGTGCCGGGCTAGCGGCCCAAAGCCGACGACGTTGCCGTCGCCGGCGGTGACCGCGAAGAGCGGCGGCCGGCTGCCGTAGGGCTTCAGCGGCACGAGGTTCTCCCAGTTGTGGGAAGTCTGTCCGCCGCCGAGCAGCGCCGCCAGCGCGCGGGGCGTCGAGGCCTCGAAGATCGCCGCCAGCGGCAGGCGGGCGCCGAAGGACCGCTCTAGCTGCTCGAACAGCGTTACCGCCAGCAGCGAGTGGCCGCCAAGGGCGAAGAAGTCCTCTTCGACCCCGACCTCGTCGAGCTCCAGCACCCGGGCGAAGATCTCGACCAGGCGGCGCTCCTGCTCGCTGCGCGGCTCCGCGTCCCCCTCGGAACGGACCAGGTGCTCCCGCGTCGGCTCCGGCAGCCGGGCACGGTCGACCTTCCCGTTCGCGTTCAGCGGCAGCTGCGGGAGGGTGATCCAGGCGGAGGGGACCATCGCCCGTGGCAGCCTCGCCAGCGCGTGCTCGCGCAGCTCCGCCGCCGGTGCCTGCCCGTTCTCCGCCACCACGTAGGCGGCAAGGGCGCGGTCTCCCTCCGCCCGCTCGAACGGGGCGACGGTGACGTCGCGGACGGCAGGGTGGGCGCGGAGCGCCTCCTCGACCTCTGCCGGCTCAACCCGGAAGCCGCGGACCTTGAGCTGGCGGTCGATCCGGCCGAGGAACTCGATCGTGCCGTCAGCGAGGCGGCGGACGCGATCGCCGCTGCGGTAGACGCGGGCGCCGGGCTGCCGAGGGTCCTCGACGAACCGCTCGGCGGTCAGCTCGGAGTCGTTGCGGTAGCCGCGCGAGACGCCGTCGCCGCCGATCCAGAGCTCTCCCGGCACGCCGATCGGCAGCGGTCGACCGCGCTCATCGACCACCTCGCAGCTCGTCGCCTGGATCGGCCTGCCGAGCGGGACCGAGGCGCCGACGCGGTCGCCGGGGCGGAGGTCGTGGGTGAGCGCGAAGGTGGTGGTCTCGGTCGGGCCGTAGCCGTTGGTCAGGCGCGCGTCCGGCGGCAGCGCGGCGAGCGCCCGGGAGACGTGCCGGGGGGAGAGGACGTCGCCGCCGGCGAGCAGGTGGCGGACCTTGCCGAGGCAGTCTGGCCGCCGGTCGACGAGCTCGTGGAAGAGCCCGGCGGTAAGCCACATCGTCGTCACCCCGTGGCGCTCGACGGCGGCGGCGAGGGAGTCGGGCGTCGGCTGCTCGCCGAGGACGGCGACCGTGCCGCCGTTCGCCAGTGGCCCCCACAGCTCCAGCGTCGTCGCGTCGAAGGCGGGCGAGGCCGCGTGCAGCATCACCGTCCCCGGCCCCAGCTCGGCAAAGCCCGGGTCGTCGACGAGCCGGGCGATGTTGCGGTGGGTGACCTCGACGCCCTTCGGCCTCCCGGTCGAGCCGGAGGTGTACATCACATAGGCGAGGTCTTCGGCGCCGGCGGCGGGCGCGAGCGGCTCGGCGCCCGCGGTGAAGGAGAGATCGATCGCCTCGATCCCCGCGGGCAGGCTGCTCTCCATACCGATCCTGGTGAGGGCGACCCGCGCCCCCGCGTCGGCGACGGCGCGGCCGATCCGCTCCGCCGGGTGTGTGGGATCGAGCGGGACGTAAGCGGCGCCGGCGTCGAGGACGCCGAGGTTGGCGACCGCCGCCGCTGCCGAGCGCGGCAGCAGCACCGCCACCGCATCTCCCGGCTGCACCCCGCGCTCGCGCAGGTGGCCGGCGACCCGCCGCGCCCCCTCCACCAGCTCGCCGTAGCTGAGCTGCTCGTCGCCGTCGACGACGGCGACCGCCTCGGGCGTGCGCCACGCCTGGCGCTCGACCAGGTCGGGGACGCTCGCCTCGCGGTCGAAGCCTTCGTCGTTGCGGCTCCAGGCCGTGAGCTGCTCGGATTCCTCGGCGTCGACGACCTCGAGCTCGGAGACCCTCGCGTCCGGCTGAGCCGCGAACTGGGCGAGCAGGTGCAGGTGCTGGCCGGCGAGGCGGTAGGCGTCGGCGTCGCCGATCAGGTCCGAGTGCTCCCAGATGTAGAAGGGGTTGCCGTCGCCGTGGTCGACCCCGATCACGTTGACGTCGGCCTTGGCGGTGCCGTTGGGGATCGTCTGCACCACCTCGACCTCGAGGCCGGACCACTCCAGCGGCGCCCCTGGGGCGTCGTCGAAGGAGAACATCGTCTGCACCAGCGGCGAGCGGTTCGCCTGCCGCTGCGGGGCGAGCGCTTCGACCACCCGCTCGTAGGGGACGTCGGCGTTGGCGATCGCGTCGAGGACGGTGGCGCGAACACGCCGCAGCAGCTCGCGCACGCTCGGGTCGCCTGAGAGGTCGACCCGCAGGGCGGCGGTCCCGACCGTCATCCCGACCAGCTGCTCCGCCGCCGGGTCGCGCCGGTTCGCCAGCCCGGTCCCGATCTGCAGGTGCTCGACCCCGCCCGAGCGCCCGAGCAGGACCGCGAAGGCGGCGAGGCCCGCCATGAAGGCGGTCGCGCCCTCCTGTCGCGCCAGCTCCTTGACCGAGGAAGCGAGCTCGGAGGGAACGCGGCGGCGGACCGAGCCACCGGCGAAGGACTCGCGGGCCGGCCGTGGCCGCGCCCCCGGCAGCTCGATCAGGGGCGGGTCGGGGTCCAGGGTCCGCCGCCAGAAGTCGAGCTGGCGCTGCTCCAGCTCGCCGCTCGCCAGCGACCGCTCCCAGCGAGCGAAGTCTCCGAAGGAGACGGCCGGCTCCGGCAGCTTCGGCTCCCGGCCCTCGACCCGGGCCGAGTAGAGCTCGGCCAGCTCCGAGAGGACGATGATGAAGGACCAGCCGTCGTGGGCGGCGTGGTGCTCGACGTCGATCAGGGACCAGCGGCCAGGGCCGCGGCGGATAAGCGTCCAGTGGAAGAGCGGGCCCTGGTCGAGCCGGATCCGCCGCCGCACCAGCGAGCGCACCAGCCGCGCCCACTCAACGCCCGAGTCGGCCGGTCCGTCGATCACCTCGAATGGAACTGGCAGGTCTTCGTGGACGATCTGGACCGGCTCGCCGTCGCGCTCGGCGAGCGAGGTGCGGAAGACCTCGTGACGCCGCATCAGGTCGCCGACCGCCCCCCGCAGCGCCTCCTCGTCGAGCTCGCCGCGCAGGTGCAGGAGGGCGGCGAACTGGAACGAGAGCGAGTCGGGGTTGATCCGCTCAAACAGCCAGGCCCGCCGCTGCGCGAAGGTCGCCGGCGCCGGCTCGCTGGAGTCGGAGCGGACCAGCGGCGGCCGCTCGTTCTTCGCTTCGCTTTCGACCAGCGTCGCCAGCTGCCGCGGCGTCGGCGCGTCGAAGACGGCGCCGATCGAGAGGTCGGAGCCGAAGCGGTCGCGGACGCGGCCGAGCAGCTGCAGCGCCAGCAGCGAGTCGGCGCCGAGCGCGAAGAAGTCGTCGTCCGGCCCGATCCGCTCCAGTTCCAGCAGCTCCGCCATCAGCGCCGCCACCGCCTCGGCCATGCCGGTGGGCGTCTCGCCGGCCGTGGGCCGCGCCGTGTCGGGCAGGGCGCGGCGGTCGATCTTGCCCCGCTCGGTTAGCGGCAGCTCGTCCAGGAGCAGAATCTCGCTCGGAACCATGTAGGAGGGGAGGCGCTCGGCGAGGTGGTCGAGGAGGTCGCGAGCGCTCGCCTCCGTGCCTTGGCGCAGCGCCGCGTAGCCGACCAGGCGCTTGTGCCCGCGCACGTGCTCGCGTGCCACCACCGCCGCCTGGGCGACGGTGGGATGGCCGCCGAGGACCTGCTCGACCTCTCCCGGCTCGACCCGGTAGCCGGAGATCTTCACCTGGTGGTCGGCGCGGCCGAGGAACTCGAGGTTGCCGTCCTCGCGCCACCTGACGACGTCGCCCGACCCGTACATCCGGGCGCCGTCCGCGGCCGAGAAGGGATCAGGCCGGAAGCGGTCCCGCGTTCCCTCGTCGTCACCGCGGTAGCCGCGGGCGACGCCCGGGCCGCCGATCCAGAGCTCCCCCGGCTGACCGTCCGCCACCTGCTTCATCTCCTCGTCGAGGACGTAGAGCTCGTAGCCGGGCAGCGCCTTGCCGATCGGCAGCGGCGTCCCGTCGACCGCTTCGACCTCGTAGCCCGTGGCGATGATCGAGGTCTCGGTCGGGCCGTAGCCGTTGATCACCCGCACCCCCGGGTGGGCGGAGAGGATCGCGCCGGCGGCGGCCGGGGCCATGACGTCGCCGCCGGCGGCGATCAGGCGCATCCCGCCGAGGTCCGGCAGCGCCGCCCGCACCACCTGCTCGAAGAGGCCGGCGGGGAAGAAGGCGAAGGTGACGTCGCGCTCGGCGATCAGACGACCAAGGGCGCGCGGGTCCGGGCGCCCGGGCGGGGCGAGGACGAGCCGGGCGCCGCTGGTCAGCGCCCCCCAGACCTCGAGCGCGGCGATGTCGAACTCCAGCGCGGCGACGCTGAGGACGCCGTCGGAGGAGATCGGCAGCAGGTCGGAGCCCGTGGCAAAGAGGTGAGCGAGGTTGGCGTGGGTGATCTCGACCCCCTTCGGCTTCCCCGTCGAGCCCGAGGTGAAGACGACGTAGGCGAGGCCCTCGCCGCCTCCGCGGGGCTGCCCGTCGCCGCTGTCTGCCGCCGCCAGCTCGGCGACGTCGAGGAGCTCCGCCTCAGGCGGGAGCCCGAGGTCCTGGTCGCTGTCGGTGAGGACGAGCGGGGCGCCGCCGATCTCGATCAGGTCGCGCTTGCGCTGCGCTGGGTAGTCGGCGCCGATCGGCAGGTAGGCGGCGCCGCTGCGGACGACGCCGAGGAAGGCGACGATCGCGCGCCAGGAGCGGTGCAGGCAGACGCCGACCACCTCGTCCTCCGTGGCGCCTCGCGCTCGCAGGCCGGTCGCCACCGCGGCGCTTGCCCGCTCGAGCTCGGCGTAAGTGAGGCGCCGCTCGCCGTCTTCGACCGCGACCGCGTCGGGCCGCTCGGCGGCACGGGCGCTGAAGATGCTTCCGAGGGAGGCGGGCTCTAATGCCGGGACGTACTCCAAGTGCGGCGATTCTAGGTGATAGCTTCGCGAGCCTTGAACCGGCTGCTGATCACCGGCGGGGCGGGGTTCGTCGGCTCGAATCTCGCTGTCTCGCTCGCCACCAGGCACCCCGATTGGGAGGTCGTCGCCTTCGACAACCTCTACCGGCGCGGGTCGGAACTGAACCTGCCGCGGTTGGAGGAGGCGGGCGTCCAGTTCGTCAAGGGCGACGTCCGCGAGCCCGCTGACCTCGGCGCGGTCGGGGAGCTGATGGCGCTGATCGAGTGCTCGGCCGAGCCCTCGGTGATGAGCGGCGTCGACGGCGACACCGGCTACCTCGTCCACACCAACCTCACCGGCGCCTACAACTGCCTCGAGCTCGCCCGCCGCGACGGCGCCTTTGTCGTCTTCCTCTCGACCAGCCGCGTCTACCCCGTCGCCCCGCAGGTGGAGCTGAACCTGGACGAGGCCGAGACGCGCTTCGAGATCGCCGCCGAGCAGAAGGTCCGCGGCGTCTCCCCGGAGGGGATCTCCGAGGACTTCCCGCTCGAGGGCGCCCGCACCCTCTACGGCGCCACCAAGCTGGCGGCCGAGATGCTGATCGAGGAGTACCGCGAGGGCCTCGGCGTCCCGGCGGTGATCGACCGCTGCGGCGTCATCGCCGGCCCCTGGCAGATGGGCAAGGTCGACCAGGGCGTCTTCACCCACTGGATGCTCGCCCACCACTTCCGCAACCCGCTCAGCTACATCGGGTTCGGGGGGCATGGCAAGCAGGTACGCGATCTCCTCCACGTCGAGGACCTGGTCGACCTGGTCGAGCGGCAGCTGCTCGACCCCGGCGCCTGGGACGGCCGCACCGTGAACGTCGGGGGTGGCCGCGAGTGCAGCCTCTCGCTGCGCGAGACGACCGAGATCTGCCGGCGGCTGACCGGCAACGAGGTGCCGATTACGCCGGTCGCGGAAACGCGGCAGGGGGATGTGCCTATATATCTGTCTGACTGCACGAGGCTTTACGGCCTGGACGAGTGGCGGCCGCGGCGCAGCGCCGAGCAGGTGCTGGCCGACATCCACGAGTGGATCGCCGCCGACCCTGAGCGAATCGCCCAGGCGCTGAACATCGATGCCCCCAGCGGGGGAAAGGAGTAACTAGGCGAAATGCCGGTCGCGATCATCACCGGAGCGGGGGGCCTGATCGGCTCCGAGGCTGTGGATCACTTCGTCTCGCAGGGTTTCGACGTCGTCGGGATCGAGAACGACATGCGGGCCCGCTTCTTCGGCCCCGAATCCTCGACCTCGCACGTCACCCAGCGCCTGATCGACGCCTACCCGAACGAGTTCCGCTGGGAGAACGCCGACATCCGCGACGCCGCTGAGATCGACCGCATCTTCCGCGAGCGGGCCGGCCAGATCGAGCTCGTCGTCCACACCGCCGCCCAGCCCTCTCACGACTGGGCCGCCAGCGAGCCGCAGACCGACTTCGGCGTCAACGCCAACGGCACCCTCAACCTGCTCGAGGCGGCGCGGGTCCACTGCCCCGACGCCCCCTTCGTCCACTGCTCGACCAACAAGGTCTACGGCGACACGCCGAACCGGCTGCCGCTGCGGAGCCTGGAGAAACGGCTCGAGCTGCCCGAGGACCACGAGTACTACAAGGGCATCGACACCTCGATGACGATCGACAACTCGACCCACTCGCTGTTCGGCGTCTCCAAGGCGGCCGCCGACCTGCTGGTCCAGGAGTACGGCCGCTACTTCGACATGCCCACCGTCGCCTTCCGCGGCGGCTGCCTGACCGGCCCCCAGCATGCCGGCGCCAAGCTGCACGGCTTCCTCGCCTACCTGATGAAGTGCACCGTCACCGGCACGCCCTACACCGTCTTCGGCTACGAGGGCAAACAGGTCCGCGACAACATCCACTCAGCCGACCTGATCGCAGCCTTCGACGCCTTCCGCAAAGCGCCCCGCCCCGCCGCCGTCTACAACATCGGCGGCGGCCGCTTCAGCAACTGCTCGATGCTGGAGGCGATCGACGCCTGCGAGCGGATCTCCGGCCGCGAGCTGCAGTGGGAGATGGGCGAGGAGCCACGGATCGGCGACCACCGCTGGTGGATCTCCGACCTCGCTCCGTTCCAGGCCGACTACCCCGACTTCGAGCTGCGCTACGGGATCGACGACATCCTCCAGGAGATGTACGAGCAGAACCTCGAGCGCTGGACCGCGACGCCGGCCTGAGGCTCTCGCTAGAAGAAGGCGTTGCTGGCGATGAGGGCGGCGTTGCTGCCGATGATGGCGCCGACGACGACGAAGAAGCCGGCGATCATGTTGCGGTTCATGGCGCTCAATTCCCCGCGCAGCCCGCGGATATCCGCGTCGACGCGCGCGAAGCCCGCGCGCATCTCGGTTTTCGTATCCGCGATCTCGGCTTTGGTTTCTGCGAAGCCTTTATCCATCCTCTCGTCGAGGTCATCCAGGCGCTCGTCGGTCCACTTCTCTCTCGGCTGCATCATCACCGCCATGAGCATAGCGTAACGTTTTAGCTGCTACAGAAGACGCGCAGAAAGAAAGAATTGCCGCGCGACTTCGCAGCAAATCTGCGACTTTCGATAGCGTCGCCGTCGATGGCAGAGGGAATGAAACTCTCGGTGGTGATCCCGGCCCAGAACGAGGAGGGGTCGGTCGCCAACACGGTCGAAGGAGTGACCGCGGCGCTGGAGCGGGAAGGCATCGATTACGAGGTGATCGTCGTCAACGACGACAGCACCGACTCGACCGAAGCGGTGGTCGCCGCGATCGGCGAACGCAATCCCCGGGTCCGCGTCCACCGCTCCCACAACGAACGCGGCTTCGGCAACGCGATCCGGGCCGGGCTCGACGTCTTCGAGGGCGACGCGGTGGCGATCGTCATGGCCGACGCCTCCGACGACCCCAACGACCTCGTCCGCTACCACATGCTGCTGGAAGAGGGCTGGGACTGCGCCTTCGGCTCGCGCTTCATGCCAGGGGCGAAAATCCACGACTACCCCGGGCTGAAGCTGACGATCAACCGCCTCGCCAACCAGTTCATCCGCATCCTCTTCCGCCACCGCTACAACGACACCACCAACGCCTTCAAGGCCTACCGGCGCGAGGTCAGCGAAACGATCCAGCCGCTGCTCTCCAAGCACTTCAACCTCACCGTCGAGATGCCGCTGAAGGCGATCGCCCGCGGCCACAGCTACGCCGTAGTCCCCACCTCCTGGACCAACCGCACCAGCGGCGAGGCGAAGCTGGCGATGAAAGAGATGGGCAGCCGCTACCTCTTCATCGTCCTCTACGTCTGGCTCGAGAACGCGCTCAGCCGCGGCGACTACCAGGTCAAAAACGCCGAACTGCCACGAGTCGAATCAGGCGCTAAGCAGTAGCCGCCTAGCGCTCCCTACGTACGCCCTTGAATGCACCGCCAGAAGACTTCACATCAGTAAACCGGCCGGTCGAGGAACTGCGTTTCGTCCAAAGACCGGTTTTCGGGTTACGGCTCTGACTGCGTCCCTTCACCGCCCCCACTCGTCCTTTGCCTCTCGGTCCGTTTCTTGCCATCCGAAGCTCCTTTCGCCTCCACGACTTTAACGCTTTGTGCGGCTGCTGACGAAGGCTTGTCAACCGGAGGGTCATAGCTCACGAGGCGACCAACAACGACAGACCAGAGCGCTAGGGTCGCGACGACTAAGCCAGTCCGCAAGTACCTCTGGAGCCTCGTGGCCAACGGACTGTCCTCTCGAGCCAACACAAAGGCAGAAGCGACGGTGGTAGGCACCGCGAGAACGCCCAGTCCTCCAACTAGGAATCGATTCTCGTCCAAGCTCAGAGCTGCGATTGCAGCCACAATTGAAATTACGGTCAGTAGAAACGCCGCAACGGTCAGTTGAAATGCAACCGCAAGTCTCAGTGAGAGATTGGCTATATAGGGACGATTCGACTCCGAGCTATAAAGGGCCGCGCTTTCTGGGGTAAGCCGTATTAACTCCATCAACCCAGATATATCCCTTCCCTGAGCATCACAAAGCGTCATCTTTTTGCCAAGGATGACATTAGAATCGGCGGTTCGCGCTTCTATGTGTATCGAGCGGGAGCCTCCAATAACGATGGAGTGAGTCGTTGATCCGCGGCCCCTTAAGCCAAGGGGCCGATCCTCTTCGACCTTAATTCGGAAAGGCTCTAGCAGAGGTACTTCCACCTCGCAGATCAACTCATAGCGGCGTCCGTACTCGGCAAGGACTGATAAGTAGGGAGCATCCCCGGCCGCGTTGGCCTTTTCGATCTGATCCGCGTACTGATCGACGATCAGGTCGATGGATGAAATGGATGAAATCGGCGGTTCTATTAAGGGGATCGCTAGAAGGACCTCCTCAGATGAACTCAATTTCTCCGGCGGCTCATCGAGATGGTGAGCCAAAAGAGCGCCTACCTTTTGAGTCTTGGTTCGCCACCTCAAGACGTCTGAGCGCTGAATAGGTAGACCCAGCCCGTCGCTTAGATACAACTGAAGCGCCTCCTCAAAGGGTTTCTCGACCCATCGACCAAAGCTCCTCTGTTGCAGGAATTGCGTGCGAAACGTGAATGGCGTAAATACGCTAATTGCGTCGTAAATGGAGTGGTCGAGGGGCTTGAGATTGGCTGGACTCGACGCTGCTAAGCCTTGGAGATAATCCGCTTGCAGCCCGGCTATTGAAACTCGGGGAACTAGCGTGGCGGGCGTCCCTGCCGGGCCGGAAAGGTTGAAATTGAGAAGGGCATCCTTGGGCTGAATGGTTACGGGAAGGAGAATGTTTGCCCGCCGCGTAAACCTGGTGTCGACATACTGTTGGATCAGATCTGGCGGGAACTCGATCTGAAAGCTGCTGGCGACCGTTACGTGATTCGCGGCCTCGAAACTAAATTCGGAGATCACCCTTTGCTTCCAAAGTTCAGGGTCACTGAGAAGGTCGAGAAAGAAATCCTTCTTCTCCGAAAGGTCGGCGCGCGTTCTGAGTGATTTCGGTAGTACGAACATGTTTGATGACTGTCTACGGCAATTTGAGTTGGGAGTGTCTCCAGTTGTGAGTCTCCGCTCAACCTAGCCCTTTGGGTGGACTGCAGAACTCCTATAGTGAGCGGGGCGTCAAGTCGGATAAATGTCTGGCGATTCGCTCGGCGTACATGCCTAGGTCGTGGCGGCTGAGGACGAGATCGCGGGCGGTGGCGCCGACTTGCCTCCTCGTCTCGAGGTCTGACCCGAATGCGAGGTCTAGCCCCGCCGCCAACTCGCCGAGATCGCCGGGCTCGCAGAGCCAGCCGTTGACGCCGTGCTCGATCGTCTCGGCGAGGCCAAAGACGGCGGTGGCGAGTACGGGCTTCTCCCAGGCCATCGCCTCGAGGACCGACTTCGGCAGGGACTCGACGTCGGAGGCGCAGACGAGGAGATCGGCGGCGCCGACCCAGCGCTGCACCTCCGGGGTCCGCGGCACCATCCGCATCCGCTCGCGGTGGGGCGAGGAGGAGATGGTGGCTGCGAGGGCGGCGGAGTGCGGGCCGTCGTCGCTGCCGACGAAGACGAGCTGCGCCCGCGGGTGGCGCTCGGCGACGAGGTCGAAGGCGCGGGCCAGTTGCACCTGCGCCTTGCGCGGCTCGACCGTGCCGACGCAGACGGCGACATCGGCATCGGCCGCGATCTCCAGCTTGCGGCGGGTGGCGTCGCGGTCGAAGCCGGCGCGCACCGCTTCGATCGGCGCCAGGTCGAGGCCGTAGGGGACGGTGACCGAGCGCTCTGCCACCGTCGGGTAGAGCCGGCGGGTTCCCTCTGCCTCGAAGATCGCCAGGTCGGCTTCGGCCAGCCGCGCTTCGGCGTGCTCGCGCAATCCTGACCCAAGGCCGTCCCAGAGCAGCGGCGCCGGCATGCTCTCGTGGATCGCCCAGGCGACCGGCAGCCCAAGTGCGCGGCCGACATCGGCGCCCGGCAGGGCCAGCGCCGTCGCGGTGTTGACGAGGACGAGATCGAAGTCCCGGTCGGCAGCCCAGGCGACGATCTCCTCGCTGCGGTCGAGGTAGGCGTCGAGGTCGTCGAGCGGCAAGGGGCCGAGCAGGTGCACCGGCACGCCTTGCGTTTCGAGGTCTTGCCGCAGGGGGCCGTCGATCGCGGTGACGACGGTCGGCTCGATTCGCCCCTGGCGGCGTGCCTCGGTGAGGAGGTCGTAGAGGTGCAGCGCGGCGCCGCCCAAAGTGAGGACGTTGCTGAAGGCGAGCACGCGCAGGCCGCCACTTCGCGACGAACTAGTGGTCCGGGCGGGCCGCGGTCCGGGCTCGGGCCGAGCCGCAAGGGTGACCGGCACCGCTCCCAGTAGCCGTTCATCACCGCTGAGCGAGGTGGCGAGGACCCGCAGCTCGGCCTCTTCGTCTTGCGGCGGAGGCTCGACGCCTGCCCGCAGCTCAAAGCCGGAGGCGGCGGCCTCAGGCGAGTCGTGGAGGGCGGCGACGTCCGGTCGCGGCAGCCCCAGCCGCGCCCGCCCCAGCGGGGCGTCTCCGAGCCACGCTTCGACCTTCGCCACCGGCTCCCCCTCGAACAGCGCCCAGCCGCTGACGACGACGACGCCCGCCTCGAAGCGGAAGCCGGCGGGAGGGTGGTCGAGGCTGTCCCAGGGGAGGGGGTCGTCGCCCCGCCTACGGCGCAGCAACGCTCTTCTGGGCCCGGCGCCGGTTCAGCACCTTCGGCAGGTTCGGCCGCCGCCGGATCGCCCAGTTGAGGACCGAGCTGAGCCGGGGGCTGCCGTGGTGGAGGTGCGGGTTCGAGAAGGGGTCGACCGCGGTCAGCGGTTCCCAGCGGTCGAGCAGGCGCTCTTTCTCCCATTCCTCGACGTCGGTCTCCCGGCTCGAGGACTCGAAGTGGTACATGACGAGGTCGGGGTCGTAGACGATCCGCTCGCCGCGCGAGTGCAGCTTCAGGCAGTAGTCGATGTCGTTGTAGTTGACCGGGAAGGTGGGGCTGAGGCCGCCGACCCCCTCGAACAGCTCGCGGCTGGTCATCAGGCAGGCGCCGGTGACCGCGAGGCAGTCGCGGGCGATCCGGATGCCGTTGCCGTAGCCGCGGTACTCGCCGCCGAAGCCGCGGCAGAGATGGCCGGGCAGGCCTCCCTCGAACTCGACCCCGACGTGCTGGAGGCGACCGTCTTCCCAGAGCAGCTTGCCGCCGACGGCGCCGACCCCGGGGTGGGCGGAGTACATCACCATCCGCTCCAGCCAGTTCGGGGTCGCGACCTCGATGTCGTCGTTGAGCAGCAGCAGGTGCTCGCCCTGGCTTCGCACGGCGCCGAGGTTGATCTTGGCCGAGAAGTTGAAGGGTCGGTCGAAGTCGACGAGGCGGACCCGGTCGCCGCCGATCTCGCGCAGAGCATCGCGGACGTTCCGCGGGGTGTCCCGGTCGAGCACGCAGACGATCTCGTAGTTCTCGTAGGTCGAGCGCTCGACGATGCTGCGGACGCAGTGCTCGATCAGGACCACCGGCTCGTAGCGAATCTCCCGCACCGTGCCGCGGCTGGGGATGACGATGCTGACCAGCGGTTCGTCCGTCAGCTCGGGCTCGAGGTGGTAGACGCCGGGGTCGACGTCGTCGCGCTCGCAGCGGGCGGGCAGACCGATCCGCTCGCAGTGGGCCTGGATCGCCCGCTTGCCGGCCTCGAACGCCCACGGTTTCGCCGCTTCGCCGCCGCCGGCGGCCGAGGTCTCGAGCATCCGCCAGTGGTAGAGGACCCGCGGCACGTGGAGGACGGCGCGGGCGCGCTCGGTCACCTTGAGGACCAGGTCCCAGTCCTGGGAGCCCTCGAACTCGGCGTCGAAGCCGCCGACCTCCTCGACCAGCGAACGGCGGAGGACGCTGAGGTGGCAGGTGTACATCTGCGTCCGCATCCGCTCCGGCGACCAGTCGGGCTTGAAGAAGGCGCCGGAGTGGTGCCCGGCCTCGTCGATCTTGTCCTCGTCGGTGTAGATGTAGTCGCCTTCCGGATTTGCCAGCAGCGCCTCGTGGACGTGGGCGAGGGCGTCGGGGTGAAGCTCGTCGTCGTGGTCGAGCAGGGCGAGGAACTCGCCCTCGGCCATTGCCAGGGCGTCGTTGGAGGCGGCGACGATGCCCCCGTTCTCCTCGCGCCGGCGCACCTTGATCCGCGGCTCGGCAGCGGCCGCCTCCTCGAGCATCCGAGCTACGTGGGGAGCGCTCGAGCAGTCGTCGACGATGCAGAGCTCCCAGTCGCCGAAGGTCTGGGTCCGCACCGACTCGAGCATCTCCCAGAGGACGCGGGGCGGCGTTTCGAAGACCGGCGTCAGAACCGAGAAGCGGGGTGGGCTCACCGCGCTA
>DASTYZ010000143.1:0-25050 GCA_035764545.1 Solirubrobacterales bacterium
TGTCATTCGGATAGTCTGCCGCGCGCTCCCCTCCCGGAGCAACCTCTCACATGGACCTTCTCGAGTACCAGGGCAAGCAGCTGTTCGCCAAGCACGGCATCTCCGTGCCGAGTGGCGAGGTCGCCGACACGGTCGAGGAGGCGGTCGCCGCCGCCGAGAAGATCGGCTACCCGGTGGCGATCAAGGCGCAGGTCCTGATCGGCGGGCGCGGCAAGGCCGGCGGGATCAAGATTGCGAAAGCCGCCGAGGAGGCTCGCGAGCACGCCGACGCGATCCTTGGCATGGACATCGTTGGCCCGCATGGCGAGGGTCCCTTCCGCGTCGACCAGGTCTGGATCGAGGGCGGCTCCGACATCGCCGAGGAGTACTACGCCTCGATCATCCTCGACCGCGGCGAGAAGAAGCTGCTGGCGATGGTCTCGGCCAAAGGCGGGATGGACATCGAGGCGGTCGCCGCCGAGGACCCCGACGCCCTGGTCAAACGGCACATCGACCCGACCAAGCCCTTCGACGCCGCCTCGGCGCGCTCGATCGGCGCCGACGCCGGCCTCGCCGAGGACGCGCTGGACGCGGCCGCGGACGCCCTGGTCAAGCTCGAGGAGGTGGCGCGCGAGGAGGACGCGACCCTGATCGAGGTCAACCCGCTGATTGTCACCGCCGGCCGCGACGTCGTCGCCCTCGACGCGAAGGTGACGATCGACGGCAACTCGCTCTTCCGCCACCAGGACCTGGCCGAGATCGCCGACACCGTCGACGATCCGCAGGAGCAGATGGCGAAGGAAAAGGGCCTCACCTACGTCAAACTCGACGGCAACGTCGGCATCCTCGCCAACGGCGCCGGCCTCTGCATGTCGACGCTCGACGTCGTCGCCCAGGCGGGCGGCGCCCCGGCCAACTTCCTCGACGCCGGCGGCGGCTCCAAAGCCGAGGCGATCGTCAACGCGCTCGAAGTGATCAAGAGCGACGCAAAGGTGACGGCGATCCTCTTCAACATCTTCGGCGGCATCACCCGCTGCGACGAGATCGCCAACGGGATCGTCACCGCCTCGCAGCAGATCGACCTCGGCGTGCCCCTGGTCGTCCGCCTCGACGGCACCAACTCCGAGGAGGGGCTGCGGATCCTCGCCGAGGCGAACCTGCCGAACCTGCACCAGGAGAAGACGATGCTGGACGCTGCCCGCCGCGTCGTCGAGCTCGCCGGGAGCTCCTCATGAGCATCATCGTCGGCGAGAACACGAAGCTCGCGGTCTCCGGCCTGACCGGCCGCGAGGGCTCCTTCCACGGCCTCCGCAACAAGGCTTACGGGACCGACCTCGTCGCCGGCGTGACGCCGGGCAAGGGCGGCCAGGACGTCGAGGGCGTCCCCGTCTTCGACACGATCAAAGACGCCGTCACCGAGGCCGGCGCCAACACCTCGATGATCTTCGTCCCCGCCCGCTTTGCCGCCGCGGCGATCGACGAGGCGATCGACTCCGGGGTCGAGACGGTGATCGCGATCACCGAGGGAATCCCCGTCCTCGACATGCTCTCCACCTACTGGAAGGCGAAGGAGGCGGGCGTGCGGCTGATCGGCCCGAACTGCCCCGGCGTCCTCTCGCCCGGCAAGGCCAACGTCGGCATCATCCCGGCCCAGTTCTTCGACCCGGGTCCGATCGGCGTCGTCTCCAAGAGCGGCACCCTGACCTACCAGATCGGCAACGAGCTGAAGCAGGCCGGGACCGGCAACTCCTCGATCGTCGGCATCGGCGGCGACCCGATCGTCGGCTCGGACTTCATCGACATCCTCAAGCTCTACGAGGCCGACCCCGAGACCGAGCTGATCGTGATGGTCGGCGAGATCGGCGGCGACGCCGAGGAGCGGGCGGCGGAGTTCATCGCCGCCGAGGTCTCGAAGCCCGTGGTCGCCTACATCGCCGGCTTCACCGCGCCTCCCGGCAAGCAGATGGGCCACGCCGGCGCGATCATCTCCGGCTCCTCCGGGACCGCGCAGGCGAAGAAAGACGCGCTTGAAGCAAAGGGCGTGCGGGTCGGCGAAAGCCCGACCGAGACGGCCGCGATCGCGGCCGAGATGCTGCGCTCGCTCTAGCCGTCGGCGGGTCTTAGTCGCAGGCCGCGGAGGATCGCCATCACTCCGGCGGCGGTGTTGTATGGGTCCTTCTTGTAGGCACCCAGGCATTTGACGCAGGCGGGGCGGAGGTTGACGGCGATCACGGCGCCGCCGAGCTCGGCCAGGGCGAAGTAACGCGTCGGCGCGCTCTTCGGGCAGGTCTTGTAATCACGGTCGTAGGCCGCGTAGACGGTGGCGCTTCCGTCGGCCAGGGAGACCTCCCTCGTCCTGGTGCAGCGCCAATCGATCATCTCGGGCCTCTGTCGAGCCCCCGCGAACTTCTCCCACCCGGGCTCCGGCCAGGTCGCCAGCGCGACGTCATGCGAGTAGTAGACCCCCAGCCTCTGGCCCGGGAGGCCCTCGAAGAAGCCGCCGGCGGAGAGGGCGCCGGCGAGGTGCAGCGGCGGCAACGAGCCTTGCGGGCGCAGCGTTCTCCCCAGCCAGTACACCGGGACCTTGATCGCCGGGTTCGCGAACCCGGCTTCGCGGTCGTAGCGTTCCGAGCGCAGGTAGGGGGTCGGCGCTTCGATGTGCCGCTGCTGGCTCTGCGCCAGTGCGATCGCTTCGCGGTCGTTCGCCTCGTCGTCCCCGCCCTGGACGAAGACGGCGGCAAGAACCCTGCCGGAGCGCCAGGCGACGAGGCTGGAGGGGGCCTCGTCCTCGAGGAAGATCGGAAAGTCGGGGATGTGGAAGAGGCGGGTTTCGTCACCGATCGTCGTCGGTGCCGGCACTTCTTCGGGGAGTTCGTCGTTGAACATGTGGCTGAGCAGCTGCGGCGCCACCGCCATCCCCGCCATCGCCACGGTCGGGCTCGGGGTCGCGACAGCGCCGCTGCCGATGAACTGGCCGGCGCGGCTCTCGCCGACGGGGAAGAAGCGGACGTAGGCGGTGAAGCAGCCGCCGATCGGGTGCTCGTCGAGGAACGCCTTCAGCTTGCGCTGCTGATCCGCCGGCTCGACCCGGCCGCAGAAGATCTTCGGCGGCAGCTCGTCGCCGCCCTCGTTCGGAGCGATGAAGAAGGAGTAGCCCGGCTGGAGATCGTGCAGGCGCAGCAGCCGTTGCACCGCCGCCTGTTTCCACTTCGGGTTTGCGTTCTCGGCCGTCGCGTCTCCCTCGTGGACGACGAGGACGGCAACCACCATCGCGATGGTCGCCAGCACGAACGCCAGGGCCAGCGGCCCTCTTCTGTGAAGCGCCTGCGGCATCGGTTGAACCTATGCCCGGCAGGCACCGCCCGCTAACCCGCCGTTGCTAGGGTCGGGGGCCGATGGCTGGCGACACGATCTCATTCGCGCGCGGCGCTCCCAGCGCCGACATCCTCCCCCACGAGCAGGTGCGGGAGGCGGCGGCGCGGGCGCTTGCCTCCGATTGGGAAACTGCCCTCTCCTACGGCGTCGGCATCGGCCATCCCGGCCTCTGTCAGTGGGTCGCAGAGCGGCACGGGGACCTCGATCCCGCCCAGGTGATGATCACCAACGGCTCGCTCGAGGCGGGCGCGATGCTGTTTCAGCATCTGCTCGGCCCCGGCGATCGCGTCGTCGTCGAGCAGCCGACCTACGACCGCACCCTGCTCCTGCTGCAGCAGCTCGGTGTCGAGCTGGTGCCGGTGCGGCTCGAGGCCGACGGTCTCGACGTCGCGCAGCTGGAAGCGGCGCTCGCCGAGGGCCCGATCAAGCTCGCCCACGTCATCGCCAACGCTCATAACCCGGCCGGCTGCACGCTCTCGGTCGAGAAGCGCCGGCGCCTGGTCGACCTCGCGGCCGAGCACGACTTCTGGATCTTCGAGGACGACCCCTACCGCGAGCTGCCCTTCGAGGGCGAGCCGCTGGAGACGATGCTCTCGATGGACGCGGGCGGCAAGGTCGTCCACGCCTCCTCCTTCTCGAAGACCGTCAGCCCCGGCGTCCGCGTCGGTTACCTCGCCGGCCCCACCGAAGAGATCAAGAAGCTGGCGAAAAAAGCCAACGAGACCTACATCTCGCCGAACATGCTGGCCGAGTCGATCGTCCTCGAGCTCTGCCGCAGCGGCGAGCTCGACCGCAACATCGAGTTCGTCAAGGGCGAGCTGAAGGCTCGCTGCGAGGCGCTCGTCGAGGCGCTGCGCGAGCAGATCCCCGAGGCCGAGTTCGTCGTCCCCGACGGCGGCTACTTCCTCTGGCTCGACCTCGCCGAGGGCACCGACAGCGCCGCCCTGCTGGCCGCGGCCAAAGAGGAGGGCGTCTCCTTCGTCGCCGGCCCCGACTTCATGATCGCGGGCGGCGAGAACAGCCTCCGCCTCTCCTTCGCGCCGGTCCCCGCGGACCGCGCCGCCGAGGGCGTCTCGCGGATCGCGAGCGCCCTCGACCGCCTGCGGTCCTGATCGGCTCAGCCGATCCCGTATGTACCTGAGTTAAGCCCTTCGACTTTCCAGGAGCCGAAGGCTTTGTAGCCCGCGAGCGTGCCGCTGAATTCCATTTCGGTGATTTTCGACGGGGTGTTCAGCGTCAGATGCATTTCGGCAAAGGTTTTGTCCAGTTCGGTCACCGGACAGCCGGCGTTGAACGTGCGTCGCACCCGCATGTTTGTTACCACCAGGTCGGTGGTTTTCACGTCGACCGTCCAGGGCAGCCCTTTCGCTTCCTTCGCGACTACCGAGCAGCCGGACATTTTCCCGAAGCCTTTGGCGCAGCTTTTGATTTCGTATTTGGTGATTTTCGCCGTGCTGCCGCCTTCGGTAGTCATCACTGCTCTGACTTCGCAGTTCATCCCGCTCCATTCGCCGCTGACTTCGGTTTCGAAGTTTTCGCCGCCCGGCAGGCCCAGTTCGACGAATTTGGCGAGGTTGACGCCGTTGTGTTTCCAGACCGCGGCCTGGCCGATGGCCGGGATCGCAAGCGCGAAGCTGGCGACCACGACGATGGCGAGCGCCAGTCTCCTTCGGTGGTTCATCTCTCTCCCTTTCTGTTGCCGCCTGAGCGGCATTGACTGGAAGAGAGCGACTATAATCAAGAACTTCTGAGTCTGAAGACCACTGGCACCCGGAGCCTCTGCTGCCCTCCGGTCAGCGGTTTCCAGGTGAGGGTGATGCCGACCCGCAGCTTGCCGCGACGCTCGAGCGTCGCCCGGGCCTTGGCGCTTGGCCGCAGCCGGAGCTTGACGACGCCGGCCTTTGCGGTTCTTAGCGAGGCCGGCTTGGCCTTACCGCTGGCGCTGCGAGCGAGCAGGCGACCCGCCTCGGGGACCTGCACCGGCAGCACCACCGTGCCCTTCTTCAGGTTCGCCTTTGGCTTGCGCGGGTGGATCCGGCGCAACCGCGATTGCGGGAAGCTGCCGTCGGGAGCCGAGAGGGCGACGGCGTCAACGCCGGCGCTGAGGACTTCCTCGGTGGCGGCGACGGCGATCCGCAGCCGCACCGTCTGGCCGGCAAAGGGTGCGAGGTCGGCGACGAAGTTGGTTGGGCCCATCTTGCGGGCGCCGCCGCTTCTGGTCTGGAAGAGGTTGAGGAGGACGTCATCGGAGCTGACTGAGTCTGGAGCCGAGCCCGCCTTCATCACGTCGATCCGGAACTGCTGGTTGGTCTTCGTCCCCAGCGTTTCTTCGTCGACCGAGAGCGTGTTCGGCGAGGGCACGGTCAGTGCCGAGTAGGAGTCGTAGTAGGCGAGGAGGCCGAGCTTGTAGCTGGTCCCCGGCTCGAGCTGGAGGTCTTGGTAGAGGAGCAGCGTCTCCGGATTGGCCTGGTCGGTGATTGCCGCGAAGGCGCCCTGCGGCGGCGGCTGGACCGAGGTGGCGCCACGTTCGTGCGGGATCGGCGGCGCGGTTCCTTTGTAGGCGAACCACTGCCCGGAGCCAGTCGACTGCCGCACCTCCCAGCCGGAGAAATCGCCAGTCTCGAAGCCGCCGTTGGCGACCTGCACCGCGCCCGCGCTCGCCGGCGCCAGCAAGGCCAGCGCCACCGCGATCGACAGCACCCATCTAGTCAACGACCTCGAACCTCCTTCGCACCGGCGTCGCATCGACATTGCCCGCCGGATCGATTGCCCGGACCCGGAAGAGGTGCTTGCCTGGCCGCGCGAGTCGGTACGTCTTCGGCGACTTGCAAGGACGGAACCGCGCCCGGTCGAGGCTGCACTGGAAGCTGGAGCCGGCCTCGTTGGCGGTGAAGGAGAAGCGCGCAACCGCGCCCACGCGCACCCGGCGCGGCTGTCGCAGCATCCTCGTCCGCGGCGGCTTGCGGTCTCCCTGCGCCCCCGTGCCGGGGGGCGGCGACGAGGTTCCTCCAGCGAGGGGCACGGCGGTTATCGAGAGCTCGGAGGTGCCGCCGCCGAGGGTCTGGGTCGCGGCGATGTTGGTGCCCGCCGGCAGCGAGGTCGGGAAGGCAAGGCTCCAGTTCCCCTCCGCGTCCGCGGTTGCCTCGCCGAGGAAAGACTCGAGCTCGCCCGGCGCCGGCGAGGCCTTGCGGAACACCCTCACGGTGGCGCCGGGTTCGGCGAATCCGCCCGCGCCGCTCTCCGAGATCGCCGCGATCGGCGGTGGCTGGATGCCGTCGTTGGGGTCGCCCGCTCCGCTCTCGGCGGGGAGCAGGTCGATGAAGGGTCCACCGTTGCCGGAGCCCCGGTTGCGGCCTACTTCATTCCAGCTTTCCTCGACGTCCTCGATCTCGATCGCGGCGCCGGCGCTGCCGTCAATCGTGTTCTCTGAGGCCGCCGTGGCGCCGCCGACGAGGTTGCCGCCGACGCCGAAGGGCGGCGCGCCGGCGATGCGGATGCCGGCGGCGCCGGCGTCGCTGAGGTGGTTGGCGAAGACTCCGTTGCCGTTGCTTTCCAGCAGCAGCGCCGCTCCTTGGGTGCCACTGACAGTGTTGCCCTCGACCAGGCTGCCGTGGGCTTCGTTGTAGACGCGGATCCCCGTCTCGGCGCCGGCGACGAGGTTGCCGGCAATCGTCGCCGCGAAGCCCTGCTGGGCGATCCCGGTGCCGCCGTCGAGGCCGATCTCGTTCTCGAGGATCGACGCTTCCTCGGCTGGGAAGAGGAGCGAGGTGGAGTCGACGAGGATGCCGCCGGCGGAAGGGGGAGGCGAGCCGGCAGCGGCGCTCGTGCCGATCAGGTTTCCCCTGACCAGGAGCGAGGGCGCGCCCGGGCCGGCTTCCACCGCGGCGGTGCCACCGGTGATCTTGTTCTCGTCACCGGCGCGAGAGCCGCCGACCACGGTCCGCGAGGCGGCGCCGACGAGGATGCCGGCGCCCGCGTTGGGGAGTGCGGCACCGGTTCTGTCCAGCCCGATCTGGTTGCCGGCGATCGTGGTGCCGACCGGCGGCCCGGAACCGCTGCCGGTGAGGTCGATCCCACTCCCTGCCGAGCCGGAGATGAGGTTGCAGCCGCCGTCGCAGGCGGCGCTTGCGGCAGCGTCGGGGCTGACTCGGGTGCCGACGGTGTTGTCGATCGCGAGCGAGCCGGCGCTCGAGGCGATCGCGAGGTTGACCCCGCTCGCCGTCGCCGCGGTGCCGGTCGGGGTGATGCCGAACTCGTTGCCGAGGACCCTGACGTTGCTGGCGCCGAGGATCTCTAGTCCGACCGCGGAATTGTTCGTGACCAGGTTTCCGGCGCCCGGACCTTCGCCGCCGATCCGGCTTTTGTCGGAGCCGGGGCCGACGCTGATCCCGATCCCGTTGCCGGCGGCGCTGCCGTCGAGGGAGGTCCCGAACCAGTTGCCGCGGACGAGGAGCCGTTCGGCATCTTCTGCGGCAAGGCCGGTCCCGGCGCCGGTGACCGCCACCAGTTCGACCTGGACTTCCGCGGCACCGGCGACGGCGAGCGCCGGGTCGGCCAGGTCGCCGGCGATCTCCGCGCAGGGACCGATCGGGCCGGCTTCGGTTTCGCATTCCCGGCCGGCTATCGCCAGCGGCGTGACGATCACCGGCAGCGCCGAGCCCAGCTCGATGACGCTGTCGGCGTCGCCTTCGAACACTTCTTCTTCGAAGCGGATTTCATCGAACCCTTCGACGGTCGCGTTTGCCTCTTCGATCGC
Organism: Solirubrobacterales bacterium; assembly: GCA_035764545.1. Classification (GTDB taxonomy): domain Bacteria; phylum Actinomycetota; class Thermoleophilia; order Solirubrobacterales; family 70-9; genus VAYN01. The sequence goes on from DASTYZ010000143.1 coordinate 8,111, forward strand.
TGCCCTGAGGCTGCATTTGCCACCGGCGGTGACGCAGAATTCATCGCCGGGCGTGGCATCGGCTTCGTCGGCGGTGGTGGTTACGAAGAACGTTTCCGCCCCGGCTGCGGCGGGCGAGGCAATTGCGCAGACGAGCACCAGCAATGCCGCTGCGAGCACGCGGCGTCCGAGCAGCCCCCCTGCTCCCTTGACTGGCACGGGGCGACTTTAATCGCGGCGGGCTTTATGAGCAAGCCCTTTCGTTTAATAGAGGAGGCGCGTTTGCCTCTAACGATCTTGCGGCAGCGCCGCGGCCGAGCGCAGAGCCCCCGCGGAGGCCAGCACCACGAGCCCGATCGCCAGAACTTCGACCGGGTCCAGGTTCTGGGAGAGGGCAAGGAACCCGATCGCCGCCGCCACCGCCGGCTCGAGGCTCATGAGGACGCCGAAGACCGACTGCGGCAGCCGGCGCAGCGCCTCGATCTCGAAGGCGTAGGGGATCGCGGTGCTGAGGATGCCGACCGCCGCGCCGACGGCCAGCACCTCCGGCTCGAGGATCTCGCCGGCGCCCTGGACGATCCCGAATGGCGCGATCAGGACGGCGGAGATGACCGCCGCCATCGTCGCGCCGCCGAGGCCCGGGCCGAGCGAACCGACGCGGCTGCTCTGGACGATGTAGGCGGCCCAGAAGAAGCCGGCCGTCAGCGCCAGCACCACTCCCAGCGGATCGACGCCACCGCCGCCTAGGTCAGAGAGGAGGACGATCCCGACGGCGGCGAGGAGCGCCCAGATCAGGTCCCGCCGCCTGCGCGAGCCAACCACTGCCACCCCGAGCGGGCCGACGAACTCGAGCGTGACCGTGATCCCGAGGGGCAGGCGCTCGAGCGCGGCGTAGAAGAAGAAGTTGACGGCGGCGACGGCGACGCCGAGGAGGAGAACGTCGCGATGGCGCCACTCCTGTGCGCGCAGCGGCGCCCCCCGGGTCAGCGCCAGCAGCACCAACGCCCCGAACGCCGCCCGCAGGAAGACGGCGCCGACGGCGCCGACCGAGTCGAAGAGGCTCGTCGCCAGGGCGGAGCCGCACTGCACCGAGACGATCGAGACCAGCACCAGCAGCGCCGCGCCTCGGGTTTTGCCTGCCATCGACGGATTCTGATCCACCGCGACGCCCCTACCCGTAAGGAGGGCCAGGAAGCAAACGGACAGGAGGCGGTGCAGATGGATGTGACCAGACGGAAGTTCCTCGCGGTCGGCGGTGGCTCAACTGCCGCGGCGGCCTTCCTCGCCGCCTGCGGCGACGACAGCGGCACGACGACCACGACGATGGACTCGATGGGCTCCGGCGGCGCCTCTGAAACCGCCGAATTCGGCAAGGGCGACATCGGCATCCTCAACTACGCGCTCACCCTCGAGTACCTCGAGACCGCCTTCTACGCCGACGTCGTCAAGAGCGGCCTCTTCAAGGGGGCCGAGCTGGAGACGATCCGCAAGTTCGGCGCCGAGGAGGCCGAACACGTGCAGGCGCTGACCGCCGCTGTGAAGCAGCTCGGTGGCAAGCCGGCGCCGGAACCGAAAGCGAAATTCCCGCTCGAAAGCGCCAAGTCGGTGCTGGAACTGGCGGGGACGGTGGAGAACCTGGGCGCCGCGGCCTACCTCGGGCAGGCGGCCAACATCAAGAGCCCGGAAGTGCTGGCCTCGGCGCTTGCCATCCACAGCGTCGAGGGCCGGCACGCCGCCGTCCTCAACACCCTGCTCGGCGAATCGATCACCCCGGACGGCGCTTTCGCCAAGCCGGCTGACGTGCAGACCGTCCTCAAGTCCGTCGAACCCTTCCTGGTCGGCTGAGGCCGCGGGACAAAGGAGATAGAGCGATGAAAGAACAGCTGAAGACTCCCGAGCTCGCCGCGGTCGAGGTAGACGTCGAAGGCGCCGACCTCTCCCGCAGCGACGTGATCCTCAAGGGCGCTCTCGCGGCCGGAGCCATCTACGGCTCGGCGATGGTCAGCCCCTTCGTCCGTAAGGCGCTGGCGATGTCGGAATCCGGCGACGTCGGCATCCTCAACTTCGCCCTCACCCTCGAGTACCTGGAGGCGAAGTTCTACGAAGAAGCAAAGAGCCGCGCCAAGCTGAGTGGCGAACTGAAGAAGCTTGTCGACCTGATCGCATCCGACGAGCAGCAGCACGTCGAAGCGCTGGCGGCGACGGTGAAGAAACTGGGCGGCAAGCCGGTGGCGGAACCGAAGTTCAACTTCGAATACAACGACACCGCCGGCTTCCTCAAACTGGCCCAGACCTTCGAGGACACCGGCGTCAGCGCCTACAACGGCGCCGGCCCGATGATCAAGTCCAAAGAAGTACTGGCGGCCGCCGGCGGCATCGTCCAGGTCGAGGCGCGCCACGCGGCGGCGATCCGGTTGCAGAACAAGGAAGAACCCGCGCCGGCCGCCTTCGACGAACCGCTCAGCGAAAAGCAGGTTCTGAAAGCCGTCGAACCGTTCATCGTTTAGGGAAGTGACAACGTAGGTAGCTGATGCCGGTGCGGAGAGAGAAGGCGGAGCGACTGGCCGACGAGGAGCTGATGCCCCTCGTCGGTCGCAAGGACCCGGAGGCGTTCGAGGTCCTTTTCGACCGCCACGGCGGCGCCGCCTACTCACTCGCCTACCGGATCGTCGGCGACCGCGCCGCTGCCGAGGAAGTGACCCAGGAGGCCTTCATCTCGGTTTGGCGCAGCGGCGCCCGCTTCGACGCCGCCCGCGGCAGCGTTCGCTCCTGGCTGCTCAGCGTCGTGCGCAACCGCGCGATCGACTTCCTCCGCAGCCGCGCCGGCAAGGCGCCGAAACTGAGCTTCGACGACGACTCGGTGCTGGAGCAGCGGCCGGCGAAGGAGCGGACCGAGGAGGAGGCGCTGCGGCGCGAGACCGCGGTCGAGCTGCGCGGGGCGATCGGCAAACTGCCCGGCGAGCAGTCGAAAGTGATCGAGCTCGCCTACTTCGGCGGCTTCAGCCACTCGGAGATCGCCCAGATCCTCAACCTGCCGATGGGGACCGTGAAGGGACGGATGCGGCTCGGGTTGGAGAAGATTCGCGGCGAGCTCGCGGAGGGCCTGGCATGAACACTTCTGATCACAACCGCTGGAGCGAGGACCTCGCCGCCTACATGCTGGGCGCCCTGGACGCCGACGAGGTGACCGGGTTCGAGCGCCACCTCGAAGGCTGCAAGCGCTGCCAGGAGGAGCTGCGCTGGTTCGAGCCGGCGTTGCAGACCCTGCCGGAGGCGGTCGAGCGGCAGGAGGCGCCGCCGTCCCTGCGCGCGAACTTGATGGCCGAGGTGCGAGAGGACGTCCGCGAGGCGGAGAGCCGGTCGGCCCCGAGCCGGTCGTGGCGAAATTGGATCCTGAAACCGGCTGTTGGCTTTGCCGTCGTCGCCCTGCTGGTCGCCGGCGTCGTTGGCTACGAGGTCGGCAAGGACGACTCCGGCGCCGGCGACGGCGCCAGCACCGTCGTCCGCCAGGTCGACGGACTGACCGTGAAAATGGTTCAGGAAGGCAGCGCCGGCACCCTGCAGATCGAAGGGCTGGAGCCGCTGCCCTCCGACAAGGTCCTTGAGGCCTGGGTGGAACGCGAAGGCGAGGTCGAAGCGGTCCCGGCGCTGTTCGTCCCCGACCGCCACGGGCACGCCGAAGCGACGATCGCCGACATGACCGGGGTCGAGGTCGTGATGGTCACCGAAGAGCCGCCGGGCGGCAGCGAAGCCCCGACCGGCGAGCCGATCATGTCGATGGCGGTCCCGCAGTAGGTGAGTTAGCCCGCCTATAGCCGGGTTAACTCACCGACCGTAGCGATCCGAGGAGAGGACCAGCTGCTCGGGGATCGCGGCCCGCGGCGGCGGCGCCGGGTCGGCGCGGACCGAGACCGTCTCGGCAACGCTGCGGCTGACCTCGTGGTTGCCGTCGGCGGCGACAATGACGACGCGCTCGTCGTCGGAGGTCTCGACCTTGCCCTCGAGGCCGGGGTCGAAGCCCGCCGCCTTCAGGTAGTGCAGCAGCTCCTCGGCCTCGTTCTCGAAGCGGAGGACGACGACGTCGGCGCCGACCTCGACGTCGGCCAGCAGCGAGCCCTGCTCGCGGATGCCCTCGACGATCGGGTGGCCGTGCGGGCAGGTGGTGGCGTCGCCGATCGCGGCGCGCATCCGCTCCTCCAGGACCGGGCTCATCGCGTGCTCGATCCGCTCGGCCTCCTCGTGGACCTCGTCCCAGGGGATGCCGAGGACGTCGGTGAGGAAGCGCTCGATCATCCGGTGGCGGCGGACGATGTAGCTGGCGTGCTCGCGGCCGGACTCGGTGAATGTAAGCGTCTTGTCCTCGTTGCGCTCGACGTAGCCGTCGTCGATCAGCCGACCGATCATCTCGTGCACGGTCGGCGGCGAGAGCTGCATCGCGCGGGCGATGTTGGCCCCCGTCATCGGCAGCCCGGCCTCCTCCAGCCAGAACATGATCTCCAGGTACTCCTGCTCCGCGACGGTCGCGTTCTCAGACGACACAAGCTCTCCTTTAGGGCCGGCGTTCCATCAGCGAGGAAACGACCGCCTCGTAGAAGCCGTCGCCCATGCTGCCTTCGGTAACGGTGACATTGTCCCAATTCGGCAGCGCGGCCCTCAGGCCGGCGTCGTGCTCGGGCCCGTTGGCGACGATGAAGAAGCGGTCGACGGCGGCCGCGACCTCGAGGTCCTCGACCGAGTCGCCGACGGCGATGCACTCGCGCGGGTCATAGCCGCGGGCGCGGGCGTGGCCGGCGACCGCCGCCGCCTTGCTGACCTGCTTGGGGACCAGGTGGTAGGCGTGGGTGCGGCCCTCGACGGTCGGCATCGGCCGGCCGATCGCGCCGTTGTCGAGCAGGCGCAGGTCGGTGTCGCCGCGCTCGTGCAGGAGCGCGTTGGCCTCGTCGACTTCGACTTTTCCGCGGAAGAGGTGGGAGAGGACGCGGCCGTGATGCCAGGGGGAGTGGTACTCGAGCCGGCCTTCGAAGTGCTCGAAGAGCAGCTTCGGGATGCCGCGCTGCTCGATCTGCTCGTAGATCGTCCCCTCCTCATTCGGCGCCATCTCGCCGGTCATCAGCGTCGTCTCGCCTTCGATCGCGAAGGCGCAGCCGGCCTCGTAGATGTAGGAGCTCTGGCCCATCAGCCGCGCCGCCTCGTGCACCTGTGGCTCCCGGCGGCCGGACATGATCACGACCTCGGCGCCCGCTCGGTGACAGGCCTCGAGCGCCCGCGCCTGCGCCAGGCTGAAGCCGCCCTCGGGGTCGCGGAAGAGGGAGCTGCCCTTGCCGAGCAGGGTCCCGTCGAGATCGGTGTAGACGCAACTCAGCCCCACGAGGACGGTTACGGTAGCGACCATGCGCGGGGGTGCATCGATACGACGTCTCTGGCCGGCGGCGCTGATCGCCCTGGCCCTGCTCTGCGCGCCGGCGCTCGCGGGCGCCTCGGTCGGTCCCTTCGCGATGTCGATCCAGCCCGACGGCAAGATCGTCGTCGCCGGCGGCGCCGGCCATGAGGTACCGATCGGCAGCCGCGAATTCGGCGCCGTGATGCGTTATCTGCCCAGTGGACGCCTCGATCGCTCCTTCGGCGGCGGCGACGGGGTGACGCTGTTGCCGCCCGCGCAGCCGTTCACCGCGATCGCGATCCAGCGTGACGGCCGCATCGTCGTCGCCTCCCCGGTCGGTGGCCAGGGCGGACTGGTCCGCCTGCTGCCGAGCGGCAACCTCGATCTCCGCTTCGGCGAAAAGGGGTTCCTCTACGGCGGCGCCAGCACCGCTTACTACCCGACCAGCGTCAAGGTCGACCGCAAGGGCCGGATCTTCGTCGGCGGCATGACCGGCTACCTCAACGACGTCAACCAGCACTGGTACGGCTGGCTCTACCGCGTCAGCGCGAACGGGCGCAGCGGCGATCGCATCGCCGGGATGACGAACGGCGAGAACGGCCAGCCGCGGACGGTCATCAACGACTTCGTCTTCGGCGAGCAGGGGGTGCTGAGCGCCGGCACGATCGGCGAGCGGGGCTCGGCTGCGGAGACCAACAACGCCGTTCTTGCCCGGCTGGTCCCGGGAACGGCCGAAGCCGACCCCAGCTTCGGCGGCGGTGTCGGCCTCGTGCGGTCGAACGTCTATCCGGCCAGCACTGAGCCCGAAACCGCCAATGCTCTCGCCTGGCAGGGGGAGAAACTGCTGATCGCCGGCGAAGCGAACAGCGACCTGCTCGTTTCCCGCTACAGCGCCGACGGTCTGCTCGACATGAGCTTCGGCCGCCGCGGGTTCAACACCGTCGGCTTCGGGCCGGCCACGGACGACCGCGCCAACGCACTTGCGGTGGACCTGCACGGCGGCATCGTCGCCGCGGGGAGCAGCAGCCACGGCTGCGCAAGCGGGTGCGACAGCCTCCTCCTCGCTCGATACGGCAAAAACGGGCAGCCGGTGAAGAAGTTCGGCCGCGGCGGCATCGTCAGCCCGGCGGTGGACCGGGGCCGCAGCAGCTCGGCGAGCGAAACCGCCTACGCGGTCGGCGTCCGCGGGCAGGGCCGGATCCTCGTCGGCGGCGTCTTCGCGACCCCTGGCTCCAGCCGCCTCTTCCTCCGTCGCTACCTGGCCGACGGCACTCCCGACCGTTCTTTCGGCAAGCGTGGGCGGGTGGCGACGCTGCCGGTCGCCGCCGAGCGCGCCCGCTGAGCCGGCTGGCCTCTGGCAGGGCGTAAGCTCGCCCGGTGAGCAGCTGGAGACTGGCCGGGGAGACGCTGGACCTGGCCCGGCCGATCGCCGCCGGGATCGTCAACGTCACCGTCGACTCGATGTTCGAGGGCGCCCGCAGCGGCACCCCGGAGCAGGCCATCGCCGACGGCCTGGCGCTGGCCGAGGCGGGCTTCGAGATGTTGGACGTGGGTGCCGTGGCGGCAAAGGCGGGGCCACCGGTGTCGCCGGAGGACGAGGCCGCGGCGCTGGTCCCGGCCGTCGAAGGGCTCGCCACCGAGTTGCGCGGTTCTTTTCGGACGGAGGGCGACCGAAAGGAACCACGGAGTGGGGAGGCGGTGCCGATCTCCGCCGACACGTTTTCGCCTGAAGTGGCGCGGCTGGCGCTGGCGGCTGGCGCCGCGGTCGTCAACGACATCTCCGGCGGCTGCGAGGAGATGTTCGAGCTCGTCGCCGAGACGGGGTGCGGCTACGTCCTCATGCACATCGAGGGGCCGCCGCGGAGGGACCGGCCCTGGCGCGAGTACGACGACGTCGTCGACCACCTGCGCGCCTGGTTCGAGGGGAGAGTCGAGGCGGCCCGGGAGCTTGGGGTTTCGGAGGAGCAGATCGCCATCGACCCCGGACTCGACTTCGACCTCAGTCCCGAGCAGGACCTCGAGATCCTGCGGCGGCTCGGCGAGCTGCGCGCGCTCGGGCTGCCGCTCTACGTCTCCCTCTCCCGCAAGGACTTCATCGGCGCTGTGCTCGCCGGATCGTGGGAGGAGCGCCTGCCCGCCGGCGAGCGCGAGTGGGGGACGGTGGCGGCTGTGACCCTCGCCGTCCGCGAGGGCGCTGACGTCCTCCGCATCCACGACCGCTCGTCCCTGCAGGCGATGCGCGTCGCCGCCGAGATCTGCCGCCCGATCGGGAGCGCCTGATGGCGCGCGGGGGATCGCTGCTCTCGTCGGAGTGGGCGGTTGCGATCGACCCAGCCCGGCGGGACGGACGGATCGTCGCCGAGAGCTCCGAAGAGGAGCGCCGCTCGCGGCCGGCGCCGCTGCCCGCGGAGCTGCACCCGGCGCTGGCCGAGGCGCTCGGGCGCTTCGGGATCGACTCGCTCTACACCCACCAGCTCGAAGCCTTCGAGGCCGCCGCGGCCTCCGACCTCGTGATCACCAGCGGGACCGCCTCCGGCAAGAGCCTCGCCTTCAATCTGCCGGTCCTTAACGGGATCGCCGCCCGGCCAAAAGACCGGGCGCTCTACCTCTACCCGACCAAGGCGCTGGCCCAGGACCAGGCGCGCAAGCTCGCCCAGTTGCGCCCGCCCGGCCTGCGCGAGGCGATCTACGACGGCGACACCCCGCGCGAGGAGCGCCCGGCGATCCGCCGTCGCTCCAACCTCATCCTCACCAACCCCGACATGCTCCACATGGGCGTCCTGCCCAACCACAAGAGCTGGGGGGACTTTCTCGCCAACCTCGAGTGGGTGGTCGTCGACGAGGCCCACACCTACCGCGGCGTCTTCGGCTCCCACGTCGCCAACGTCCTGCGGCGGCTGCGGCGGCTCGCCCGCGCCTACGGCTCGGAGCCGCGCTTCCTGCTCGCCTCGGCGACGATTGCCAACCCGGTCGAACTGGCCGAGCGCCTGGTCGGGACCACCTTCGAGATGATCGACGACGACGGCGCCCCGCGGGCCGGCCGCGAGATCGCGATGTGGAACCCGCCGCTGCTCGACGAGCGCAGCGGCGCCCGCCGCTCGGCCCTCTCGGAGGCTGCCGACCTGTTGGCCGAGCTGGTCACCCACGGGGTGCGGACGATCTGCTTCCTCAAAAGCCGCCGCGGGATCGAGCTGATCCAGCGCTTCGCCCGCGAAAACCTCGAGCGCCGCGACAAGCCGGAGCTGGCGAAGCGGATCGCCCCCTACCGTGGCGGCTACACGCCGCAGCAGCGGCGCGAAATCGAGGCGCGCCTCTCCTCCGGCGAGCTGCTCGCGGTCGTCGCCACCGACGCGCTCGAGCTCGGGATCGACGTCGGCGAGCTCGACGCGGCGATCTGCGTCACCTTCCCCGGCACCGTCGCCAGCCTGCGGCAGATGTGGGGACGGGCGGGGCGCCGTCGGCTCGGCCTCGCCGTCTACGTCGCCGGCCAGGACGCCCTCGATCAGTTCTTCTGCCGCCACCCGGAGGAGTTCCTCGGGCGGCCGGTCGAGGCGGCGATCCTCGACCACGGCAACGAGCAGATCGCCTCCCGGCACCTGATCGCCGCCGCCTACGAGCTGCCGCTCACGCCCGAGGACGAGGAGATCTTCGGCGAGGGCTGGCGGGAGCGGGCCGAGCGCCTGGTCGAATCGGGGGAGCTGCGTGGGGTCGGCGGCAAGCTGCTGCCGCGGCGCAGCGAGTTCGTCGCCAACCGGATCGCCCTGCGCTCGGCCTCGGCCGACTCGGTCGCGGTGATCGAGGCCGCCTCCGGCGAGATGCTTGGCCTGGTCGAGGCCGAGCGCGCCTTCACGACGATCCACCCCGGCGCTGTCTACCTCCACCTCGGCCGCTCCTACGAGGTCGACCGCCTCGACATCGAGGAGCGCCGCGCGGTCGTCTCCGCCTTCGACGGCGACTGGTACACGCGGCCGAAAAAAGAGACCGAGATTTACATCGAGCGCGTCCACGAGCAGCGCGAGGTCGCCGGCGTCCAGCTCAACTTTGGCGAGGTCTCCGTCACCGAGCAGGTGATCGCCTTCCAGCGCGTCTCCGTCTCCGACCAGGAACCGATCGACATCGTCGCCCTCGAGCTGCCCGAGCAGAACTTCGTCACCCAGGCGCTCTGGTACGTGCTGCCCGACCCGCTCGCCCGCAAGCTGCCGACCGAGGCGCTGCTTGGCTCCCTGCACGCGACCGAGCACAGCCAGATCGCCGTCCTGCCGCTGATCGCGATGTGCGACCGCTGGGACATCGGCGGCCTCTCGACCAACGTCCACTTCCAGACCGGCCGCTCGACGATCTTCATCTACGACGGCCACCCCGGCGGGGTCGGGATCACCAAGCGCGGCTACGAGGAGTTCGAGCGCCTGCTCTGCGACGCCGAGCGGCTGATCGCCGAGTGCCCCTGCGAGTCCGGCTGCCCCTCCTGCGTGCAGAGCCCGAAGTGCGGGAACCTGAACGAACCGCTGCACAAGGCGGGCGCCCTGGAGCTGATGGGGCTGATGCGGGGCGAGCTCTAGCTCAGCTAGGCCAGAGCTCCCGCAGCGCCAGGATCGCGAAGGCGTGGGACCAGGCGAGCGGGGTGGTCGAGCGGGGGACGCCGGTCTGCGCGTCGACACGCTCGGGGAGGGGTCCGGCGGGCGTGGCGCTGCGGCGCAGGGCCCGCATCATCTGCAGCGCCTGCTGTCGCTCGCCGAGCGCCGCAAGGGACCAAGCGGTCCAGGCGGTGGGGGCGGACCAAGGGTCCTCACCGCCCTCCCAGCCTTCGCCGGGGGTGATGCCGAAGGGGGTTCGCGTCGCCACCAACCGCTTCATCGTGCGCCGCGCTGCCGGGTACAGCCGAGGTTGAGAGAACGGGCGCACGGCCCAGCCTGCGGTGGAGTCCAGGCCGGATTCAGGGTCCCCCGGCGTGCGCACCAGTCGAGCCGGCACTTTTGCCCCGTATAGGTGCCTTATTGCCGGTTCGCCGGAGGCGAGGGCGTTGCCGAGGTAGTCGCCGGGCCCTCCCTCCCAGTAGTCGGCGCGGTCGCGCCAAGCGATCGGCTCGCCGCCGGCGAGGATGTGGGCCGCCTGGCGAGCGTTGCCGAGTCCGGCCGCCTCCGCGGCGGCAGCGACCCAGCCGATCGCATCGCCCTGCCCGTCCCGGCCGGGGACGGGGCTGCCGTCGCCGTGGAAGCGGGCCGCGAACTCGAGGCCGGCGCCGAGGAGGAACTGGGTGATCAGTTCGGCCTCGGGTTGGTAGCCGGACTCGGCCAGTGCGATCGCGACCGCCGAAGCGTCCCGCGGCCAGACGTATGCCCAACCGTCGCGGGCGCCGGCGGCGACGGCGCCATTCTCCCGCGCGGTTAGCGCCCGCAGCACCAGCAGCGAGCGCTCGTACATGTCGATGGCCCAGGGAGGAGCCGAGTCGCCCAAAGGAAGCGCACGGGCGAGCCAGCGGCGATCGGAGGCCGCGGCCTCCTCGAGGACCCGCGCGGATCCGGTCAGGGCCTCACCGGCTTCGTAGGCTCGTAGCTCCCCGGGGCCGCCGACGATCACCGCTAGCTCGTCCCCCTCGATCGCCTCGTCAACACGGACCCGCTCCGATCCGAAGCGCCCCACGGTCCGCAGCACGTTCGTCCCCGGCAGATACCGCTGCCGCACCTCGTCGGCCCGCCACATCGGCACCATCTCGCCGTCGACCCGCGCCCAGACCTGGATCCCGGTGTCGGCCGGCACCGTCCCCGCCGTCTGCCGCCCCGCGGGGTTGTCGATCAACGCCCTTCCCGCCGGTCCCGGCGCCCGCAGGTCGACCACGTTCCCGTAGGCATCGACCGCCGCCGTCAGCCCTCCGTCACCCAGCACCGCCACCCCGAGGAACGGCGGCGGCAGCCCCGGCAGCGCCGCGGGCGTCTGCGGGTCCGAGCTCGACCGCCCCGAGAGCAGCAACGCCCCGGCGGCGACAACCGCCACCAGCCCCAGCGCCATCCGACCTCTGCTCATCCCCCAATGCAATCAACCGCGCCCCCCGCCGGCCCGCTAGCCTTGCCGCTGCGCAAGCAGTTCAGGCGCCGAGGCGAGGTAGCTCAGTTGGTAGAGCACATGACTGAAAATCGTGGTGTCGCGGGTTCGAATCCCGCCCTCGCCACTTCTGTTCTCCAGTCTGTACCGAGAGAAGTCAGGTGGCGGCTGGGGCAACGCCGCGATTCCTGAAGTTGCGTGGCCGGCGGGGGTCGTAAAGGACATGCATGGCGTGGTGGCGGCCTTCTAGCGCGGCCCGCGTCGCCGCTGCCACCGCGGGAGCTTGAGCAAAGCCTCCCGTGTTATGGCCCCCCGTGACCACCAATGCTCCCCCGGCGCTGGTCTCCTCGATCTCGAAGACGGGCAGGTTCGACGCCGTCCACGGACGCACGCAAAAGCGCAGCTCTTCCCCTCCGGCCCCTGATTCCTCTCCAGCCGCGTAGGCCTCGGGGAAGAACCGGCGCGCCGTGTCGTCCACTGCCGCCTGGAGAGCTTTGAGCTGAGCGGCGTCGATATTCGCGGGATCGGCGCCGGTCCACCCGTAACCGGAGCCGATGATCAGGGCCTGATCGCCGTGTATGTCTCGCCCGATCGTCACGTTCGAATCTTCCGCAAGGTGACCGCTGCGGGCAATCTTCAACGACTGCTCCAACATCGGCGGGGTGTTGGGAAGCGTCAACCAGACTCCGAGGACGCCATGGATGAGATCGGCCGAGCTGGTGCCTCTGAGGAGGTCGGTCCCGTAGGTCCCGGGCGAGACGACGTAGTGGTCCGCTCGGACCGACTCGCCATTCACCATCAGCCCCTCGGGCCGGCCGGCCGGTTCCCGACCTACGGCGTCGACTCGGGTGCTCCAGTGAAAGGTGACCCGGTGTCGCTCGAGCCATGCCAGGATCCGCTTGACGAGGTCATGGACAGCGAGGGTGAAGCCGACCACCTCGATGCCGCCGACTATCTCACCTTGCCCGCAGGCAGCCGCGAGACCTGGGTAACGCTCTCCTATCTCACCGACGGATAGAACTCGCCGGGTCGCACCCACCCGGTCCTGTCTTGCGACGTCCTTGCGGAATCGTTCCTCGTCGGTGTAGAGACGCAGAATGCCGTCCCGTAGCGCCACGTCTTCGAAGAGGCCTGCCTCGTGCTCCCTTAGCTCACCCCACAGCTCACCACCTTCTCGGTTGAACATGAAAATGTCATCGGTGTAGGCGTGTGCGAGCCAAGGGTGAACGGAGCGGAAATCGTCAACCCACTCCATCTCAGCCGTCGAGAGCGAATCGCAGATTCGCCAGCCCCCCTCGGTGATCCGATGGTCAAAGAGTGAGTTGAGCGAGCCTGAGTGGGAGTACTGCTTGTCGTGGTAGTCGTCCCCCTCGGTGAGGGTGAACATACGGGCGTTCTCGCCGCCTCGCGTGCAGCCGAACTCCGTCCAGGAAGAATCGCCTCGAGGATCCGGCCCACTGTCGTAAACGTCTATCTCGTATCCGGCCTGGCCCAGGTCGAGCGCAGTGATCAAGTTGACAACGCCGGCCCCGGCCATGAGGACGGATCGACCCCCATGCTTTCGAACGCCGGCCAGTTTTCGTGGAAGATCGGCTGCGGTGCAGAGACGACACCAAGTTCGCTCTGCCAGGGCCAGCAGCCCCAGTCCATCGGTGTCTACGCCGACGCGCTTGCTCGCAATCCCGATCCGCACGAGGTCGGTGTCTGCTTCTCCCGGCCTTCCCATCCCGATCGCCAAGAGGGGGCCCTGCGAGACGGCGTCGCGCCAGCCAGCCGCAACCTCGGGTTCAGGGAGGCAGCCGGCGATGAGGATGTCCGGACGAATCTCGGCCAGAGCCCGCTTGATCATCGACGGCGTCCCGCCATCGAGATCAGGACGGTAGACGATCCGCTCGTCCTGGATAAAACCCTCCGTCACCTCATCCAGATCGATCGCAAACAGAACCCTGATGCCCACTGCATCCTCCGTCATCAAGTAGGCGCCTCCCCTGCCTCTGCCGCCGTTGAAGAGTTCTCTAGTATTCCGCTGCCGTGTTCGCCATTTGGGATAACTAGGAATTATCGGTGAAGCCGATCATTCTCGACGACGAGGCGGGACGTCGTCGACTTGACGCGCTGGAGAAGGCACTGGCAGATCGAGGCGGGGACCTCGCTGTCTTCCTGGTGTTCGACCGCCCTTCAATCGTCGCCGAGCGCCCGTCCTTGGCCCGTACCTTCTTCGCCGAGCGATGCGAGACCGAAACTCAACTCGACCAGATGATGGAGGCATTCCGTTCTATCAAGGCATATGTAGAGCTTTTCGAGAACGAGGCCCCATTCATCAAAGCCCTTGCGGAGGGCAGGCTGCAGAGCCTGGGGCGAAAACTGCAGGTCGCCTACAACGGAATGGGATGGGGCGTCGGCGGCGGATTCCGGCCGGGACGCAAGGCGCTGATCCCGCTGGTGGCGGATTCCTATGGCCTGCTCTGCGCGAACTCCGACGGGTATGCGTGCGCGCTCGGGATGCACAAGTTCCATTGCTTCAGGTTGCTGCCGGCGATCGGAATCGATGTGCCCCCGGTTTGGCACTACCGCTTGGAGGGCGGTTGGGTGGACGGGCAACCACCAGAGGGGACCAAGGTCATAGTCAAGTCCACGTATGAGGCGTGGTCGGTGGGGGTCACGGAGGAGTCCGTGTTCATCGTGGATGACTCCTGCGAGGAGCGTGCCTCGCAGATCGCCGCTGGTATCGGTCAGCCGGTCACCGTGCAGGAATTCGTCACCGGACCTGAGATCTGCGTGACCGTCCTCTCCTGTCCCGAGCTGGTCGTACCGCCGCCGATGGAAACGGTCCTGGCAAAGGCGCCCGAGAACCCTGCGGCCATCATGACGATCGACGACAACCTCGCCGACGGCGGCGTCAGCTATCGGCCGTTCGACGGGGAAAGGTCAGAAATCGACCAACTTCGCGGCACGGCGGCGCGGATATTCGAGCTTCTGCAATTCGAAGGACTCGCCCGGATGGACTTCCGGGTTGATGCCTCCGGTCGACCGTGGCTGACGGATGTATCGATCTCACCCGGCTTGGAATCCTATGGATCGGCTGCCGGCGCTCTTGCCGAGTACGGCTTCGATCACAGCAGATTCATCCGTGGTGTGTTGGCGACCACCTTGGGCGCGCGGGGCTTACTGCCGACCTAACGCCACCACTCGATCTCCGGCAACCAGAACCCGCGGCCCAACTGGTCCCAGAAGGGACCGAATTCAGGCCGCTTCTCGATCAGAAGGCAAGAGTCGAACTCTGTAGGCGAGAGCTTCTCCCCGGTCTCGATCACCTCTTGAAGCAGCTCGTGCCTGCGGATCATGTAGGGGCAGACCGGATACGGAATCCGCTCCACCAGCGCTGCCAGCGCTGCCCACTCGTCACGAGCCTCCTCCAGATGCCCCTGCGTAAACCGGGTGGCACAGCGGTTGGCACGAATCAGGTAGAGGGTGCTCTCCTCGGGGTGTTGCCTGCGATCGAGATCGCCGAGGAGAAGGTCGAACACCTCGAGTGCGTCGTCGCAGGAATCTGCCAGGGCCAGGTACACGGCCAGGGCGTTGTCGACGTAGAACGGATCTCCGTCGACCCGGTGCTCCTGCGCGATGGCCCGCTGCCTCCGCGCGGCCTCGTCGTTCTCTACCGAGCCCATGCGATGTTCCACCAGCAGGGCGTTCATCAATGGGTAGTCCAGGCGAGGGAAAACGCCAGGCGCGTAGCTCGAGATCAGCGCGTCGAGTTTCCGATGCGCCTCGACGGCCTCCTCGTACTCGCCGTTGATCAGCGCGTTGGCGCCGACGTTGACAAGGCAGCGGTAGTACTCCACCGGTCGGCGAACGACGGTTTGGCCCTCACCGGGCGCAAAATGTTCAACTGCGTAGCGGTTTTTCCATAAGGCC
This sequence comes from Solirubrobacterales bacterium, assembly GCA_035764545.1. GTDB lineage: Bacteria > Actinomycetota > Thermoleophilia > Solirubrobacterales > 70-9 > VAYN01. The sequence goes on from DASTYZ010000143.1 coordinate 23,427, forward strand.
CGATCCGGCACGTGCAGGGCGCCGGCGGAGCGGTCCAAGGTGTAGGCGGCATCGTCGGCAGAGGGATCGAAGCTGGCGCGTCGGGAGAGGAACTGCCTGATCTTGCTTTCGAGCTCGATGCCAGGTTTCTTGTTCACCTGCAAGGAATAGGCATGGAGGAGGAGTGCCATCAGCCTGATCCCCAGCTCCGGCTCCTCCTCCTCGTATCCAGCCCAGGACTCGAGCATCGTCCGGGCCTCGGCGCGCGCGTCCTCGCTGCGGGTGGTGATCAGGCAGGACGCACGCAGGAACGTGGCCTCACCCTCCAAACAGTGCGGCAGGTCATGGGGAAGGCCGTCGAGGGTTCGCAGGCACTCGTCGAAGCGATACTGATTGAGGTGGTCTAGCGCCAGGTGGAACTGCTCCGCCACTTGTATGAACGACTTCCGGTCCATCGCATCCAGGACTCCGTCTTGGAGCTCCCGCCACGGCTGTCCCTCTCGCTGCCGGATCAGCGCGGCCTGGACCGCCCACGCGGCGGCCTCGTCGAGCTGTTCTCCTTTGACCGCATTTTGACAACGCAGCTCGTAGTCCCCTGGCCGTAACTGGCGCAGGCAATCGGAGAGCGTCTTATGGACGCTTGCTCGGTCGAAATCCTTTGCATCCAGGAAGTGCTGGCGGTAGAGGTCGTGCACGAACCGGCCGACGCGATCGTCGAGCTCGAGCACCGCCTCCTCGCGGCAGTAGCGGAGCAGCCCCGCCGTCTCGGTGTCCTCTCCGCCGAACGCGCACATCAGTTCATCGCGGCGGAAGGTCAATCCGAGCACTGCGGCGGTCTGGAGGAGGGACAGCGCCTGGTGTCCTTTCACTCCCAGAGAGCCGAGCCTCTCCTCGAGGACCCGGCGGAGGAAGTCGTCTGAGGCGGCAGCGGCACGGAGCGCCTCGGATTCGCCTTCCGCGATTCGGTCTGCACAGCGTTTCGCCAGGGCCAGGTGGCCGCCGGTGCAAGCCCACACGGCTTCCGCAGTCTCGACGGATACATCGGGGCCCGCTCCAAGAGCAACGAGCACCTCTGCGAAACCGTCTTTGGGGACGCGCGGCAGGTCGAAGCAGCGGGTGGTGCTCGGCTGCAGAAGGGCCCGGTGGTGCTCGGGACTGACCACGGGCTGGTAGGGCTCGGGCGTCTGCACGACGAGCACGCGCATCTCGCTCAAGAACGGGAACGCTTCCCACATCCGCTCATCGCGCAGTCGGTGCAGGAAACGAAACGAATCCTTGTCCCACCAGTGAAGGTTGTCGGCGATGAACAGCAGCGGCTTCTTTTGACTCAGTCGCTCCAACTCGTGGAGAATGTCCTGCTCCACGTCGGGCAGCGGCCATTTGCGCGCCCGTCGCCGGCTCTTGTGCGCCTTGGCCAGCATTTCCACCGTTACGGTCACCAACCCCGCCGTTCCGAGAAGGGTCTCCCCGGCCCTTGCCACGGAACCGATGGCGGGGCCGAGCGACTTCAAGGCGCTCGACACTCCTCTCATCGCAAAGCCGAACGGATACAGAGACTCTCCGCTGTTCCACAGGTCACCTTCGGCGAGTACAGAGGAGCCGCCGCCTGCCTCCCAGATCACACCTATCCCCTGGGCGAGCCAGC
>DASTYZ010000144.1:0-9217 GCA_035764545.1 Solirubrobacterales bacterium
TTCTCGCGGCGGATGTGCTGCTCGCGCGTCTGCAGCGCCAGGACGAAGCCGCGGCGGCCGTCGACGTCCTCGGTTTCGCCGGCGATCCGCCCCGGCATGCGACGGATCTGGGACTCGGTCGCGCAGAAGAAGCCAAACGAGGGTCCGCCAAAATCCAGTCGGTTACCCAACGGCTGCCCCTCGCCGAGAGCGATGTCGGCGCCGCACTCGCCCGGCGGCTTCAGGATCCCAAGCGTTATCGGGTCGCAGGCGACGATCAGCAGCGCCCCGTGCTCCTTCGCCGCGGCGCCGAGCGCCTCGACGTCCTCGACGGCGCCGAGGAAGTTCGGGTTCTGGAGGAAGACGGCGGCGGTCTCACCATCGACCGCCTCGGCCAGCGCCGCGGGGTCGGTCTGTCCGCCCTCGAGCCCGACTTCGACCACCTCGGCGTCGTAGCCGACCGAGTAGGTCCGCAGGGTCTCGCGGCTGTGGGGGTGGACGCCGCGGGAGACGACGAACTTGCGCCGTTTCGTCGCGCCCATCGCCAGGTAACCGGCCGAGGCAACCGAAGACGGCCCCTCGTAGAGGCCGGCGCTGGAGACCGGCAGGGCCGTCAGCTCCGACATCGCCGTCTGGAACTCGAACATCACCTGCAGCCCGCCCTGGGAGATCTCCGGCTGGTAGGGCGTGTACGGGGTGAGGAACTCGCTGCGCGAGGTGATCGCGTCGACGATTGCCGGCACGTAGTGGTCGTACATCCCGGCCCCGAGGAAGCAGACCTGCTCTTCGGCGTCGGCGTTGCGCTCGGCCAGCGCCGCCAGCCGCTCGTAGACCTCGGCCTCGCCCATCCCGTCCGGCAGCGCCAGCGGCCGCCCGAGGCGCAGCGGCTCGGGGATCTGCTCGAAGAGCTCGTCGACCGAGGAGACGCCGATCGCGTCCAGCATCTGCCGCCGGTCCTCGGCGGTGGCGGAGGTGTAGCGAGTCACCCGGCTAAGGCTAGGGAACGGAGAGGGCGGGCTTTCCGCCTAGCGGTCCAGCATCTTGCGGTATTCCTGGACGCCGAGGAGCGTCTCCGCCTCCTCAGGCGCGCTCAACCGCACTTTGACGAGCCAGCCATCGCCATAGGGATCCTCGTTGACCTTCTCCGGGTTGTCCTGCAGCGCGTCGTTGACCTCGACGATCTCGCCCGACAGCGGCGCGATCACGTCGGAGACCGCCTTCACCGACTCGACCTCCGCGTAGGAGGAGTCTTTTTGGACCGTCGCCCCGACCTCGGGCGGATCGAAGAAGACGACCTCGCCGAGTGAGTCCTGCGCGTACCAGGTGATTCCCATCGTCGCCTGGTCTCCCTCGATCCGGGCCCAGTCGTGTTCCTCGTGGTACCGCAGGTCCTCGGGGTAGCTCGCGTCAGCCAAGGCTCAGCTCCTTTTCGCGTAGAGGGGCTTGGAAGCTATCCGGGCGGGGCGTCGCTTGCCGCGCACGTCGATCTCGACCTCGGTTCCGACCTCTGAATGCGCGGACTCGACGTAGGCCATCCCGGCGCCGAGCTCGAGCGAGGGCGAGAAGGTGCCGCTGGTGACGACGCCGACCTGCTCGCCGTCTTGGAGCACCGGGTTGCCTTCGCGCGGGATCCCTTTGTCCTCGATCTTGAAGGCGACGAGCGTCTCGGCGGTGCCGTCGGCGCGGGCGCGGGCGATCGCCTCGGAGCCGACGAACCCGGTCGCCTCCTTGCAGCACCAGCCGAGACCGGCTTCGATTGGGTTGCGCTCCGGCGTCAGCTCGTTGCCGTGCAGCGGGAAGCAGACCTCCAGCCGCAGGGTGTCGCGAGCGCCGAGTCCGCAGGGGACGACGCCGGCATCGAGCAGCTCGGCCCAGATCGGCGCGGCGACCTCGGGGTCGATCAGCAGCTCGACCCCGTCCTCGCCGGTGTAGCCGGTGCCGCAGACGAGCGCCGGGCGGCGGCCGACGCGGGCGTGGGCGACGTGGAAGCGCGGCGGCAGCTCGATCCCGAGGGCGCCGCCGAGGACGGCGCGGGCGTGCGGTCCCTGGACCGCGAGCATCGCGTAGCGGTCGGCGACGTCGCGGACGATGACGTCGAAGCCGCGGCTCTGGCGGCCGAGCCAGGCGAGGTCGGTCTCGTGGTTGGCGGCGTTGGTGACGATCAGGAAGCGGTCGGCGCCGAGCCGGTAGACGAAGAGGTCGTCGAGGACGCCGCCGTCCTCCTGACAGAGACACGAGTACTGGGCGCCGCCGATCTCGATCTTGGCGACGTCGTTGGAGAGCACCCGCTGCAGGAACGCAAGCGCGTCATGCCCCTCAACCTCGACCTCGCCCATGTGCGAGACGTCGAACATGCCGACGTGCCGCCGCACCGCGGAGTGCTCCTCGCGGATCCCCTCGTAGGTGACCGGCATCTCCCAGCCGGCAAAGGGAACGAGCTTCGCGCCCAGCTCGACGTGCCTCTCATAGAGAGGAGTCCGCCGGGTGGTCGTGGCCGCGTCGCTCACACGGCCAATCTATTGAAGAGGACGCGCCTACTCTTTGAGGAAGCCGGGTACGTCGATGTCGTCGTCGCTGACCCGGAGTTTCCTGATGTCCGTGTCCTCGGCCGAGACCCGCGGGCGGCTCTCGTACCTGCGCCGCACGCGCTGCGGCGAGCGCGCCAGCAGCTCGAAGCCCTCGAAGCCGGTGGCGATGACCGTGACCCGGACCTCGTCTTTCATCGACTGGTCGACGACGGAGCCGAAGATGATGTTGGCGTTGTCGTCGGCCTCGGCCTGGACCAGCTGCGCGGCCTCGTTGACCTCGAAGAGACCGAGGTCCTCGGGGCCGGTGATGTTCAGCAGCATCCCGGTCGCGCCTTTGATCGACTCCTCGATCAGCGGCGAGGTGATCGCCGCCTTGGCGGCGTCGAGGGCGCGGGCCTCGCCGGAGGCCGAGCCGACGCCCATCAGGGCCGAACCGGCGTCGCGCATGATCGTCCGCACGTCGGCGAAGTCGAGGTTGATCAGGCCGGGGATCGTGATCAGGTCGGTGATGCCCTGGACGCCCTGGCGGAGGATGTCGTCGGCCTGGCGGAAGGCCTCGAGCACGCTGGTGCGGCGCTCGACGGCCTGCAGCAGCTTCTCGTTCGGGACGATGATCAGGGTGTCGACTTTGTTGCGCAGTTTCTCGATGCCCTCGAGCGCCTGCTGCATCCGTCGTTTGCCCTCGAACTCGAACGGTTTGGTGACCGCGCCGACGGTGAGGGCGCCGATCTCCTCCTTGGCGATCTCGGCGATCACTGGAGCGGAACCGGTGCCGGTGCCGCCACCCTCGCCGGCGGTGACGAAGACCATGTCGGCGCCCTTCAGCGCCTCCTTGATCTCGTCGCGGCTCTCAGCCGCTGCGCCTGCACCGACCTCGGGGTTGCCTCCGGCGCCGAGGCCGCGGGTCAGCTCCTGGCCGATTGAAAGCTTGATGTCGGCGTCGCAAGCCTGCAGCGCCTGCGCGTCCGTGTTGACAGCGACGAACTCGACGCCGCGAATTCCAGCGTCGATCATCCGGCTGACGGCGTTGGTGCCGCCGCCGCCCGCGCCGACGACCTTGATTACCGCGAGGTAAGTGGATTCCATTTTGAGTTGAGCCCTTGTTCCGTCCGAGCCTTTAGCAACACTCTAGGGTTCGAGCTGATGCCCTAAGCACGGAAATTGCGCTCAACGTAGGGGATTCCGTCCCCTCTGTCAAACGCCCGGCAACCATCGTGCAGCCTCCGTATCTCGACCATTACTTGAGGGTTTGGCTACTCTCACCCTCAGGTCGAGACTTTTCGACGCCGCTCTGCAAAGCCCTTTCTCGGACCTGAAAGAAGGTTCAGGGTGGCGGCGGAAGTTCGTGTTCGCTGCCCTCGTGGGTGGGTCGATCGGGCGACTCCACGTTTACATAATCGAGCGCGGTAATCGATGGATCGGCGAGGACGGCCGCCGCCGCCCGCCACTTTCGACGCGCCTGCACGGCCTCGCCGAAGCGGATCTCGATCCCCGTCGTCAGCTCGATTTCCACCCCGCTCTCGCCGAAGTAGCTACTGGCTACGTAGGGCTGCAGCTCCTTCGGCGTAGCCGCAAGGACCCGAACTTGTTCCAGCGCCGGGCCGCGAACGTGCCCTCCTTTGGGGACCTCGTCGAGCGAGAGCCGCGGCAGCGGTGGCTCCTCCGGCAACGGCAGCCAGCGCACGACCGAGCCGCCGGCGGCGACGCCGACGGCTTCGCTGCCTTCGCCGATCGTCGCCGTCAGCTTCGGGACGACGACGTGGGGGTCGGCGGTGTCCTGGCGGATGAGGAACCAATAGACGCCGAGGACCGCGACCAGCGCGAGTGCGACCGCCGCCAAGACCCGGTTGCTGCTCACAGTTGCCAACCGTCCGGCCAGCTGACGTCGCCCAGCACCTGTACCTCCGGCTCGAGCTCGACCCCGAAGCGCTCGTGCACCCGGCGGCGACCCTCGGCCATCAGCTCGAGGATGTCGGCGGTGGTGGCGCCGCGGTCGTTCTCGACGAAGTTCGCGTGCTTCTCGGAGAAGCGGGCACCGCCGTGGCGGAGGCCGCGGCAGCCGGCCGCCTCGAGCAGCTGACCCGCCGAGCGTCCCTCCGCGCGCTCGTCCTCGGGGTTCTTGAAGGTCGAGCCGAAGGTCTTGATCCCCGAGGGCTGCGCCTCGCGGCGGCGCTCGCGCATGCCCGCCAGCGTCGCCTTGATCTCGTCCGGGTCGGCGGGCTCGAGCGCGAAGGAGGCGCGGGCGACGACTTCGCCCTCGCGCAGGTTCGAGTGGCGGTAGGTGAAGCCGAGCTGGTCGGGGGCGCGGCGCTCGCTGCCGGCGGCGGTGCAGACGTCTACCCACTCGAGCACCCGCGCTAGCTGACCGCCGTAGGCGTTGGCGTTCATCCGCACCGCGCCGCCCGCGGTGCCGGGGATGTTGACGCCGAACTCGAGTCCCGAAAGTCCCCAGGCTGCCGTTTTCGCCGCCGCCGAAGGGAAGCGGTAGCCGCCGCCGCAGACGACCCGCTCGCCCTCGCGCTCGATCTGCGCCAGTTCACCGTCGAGCTTCAGCGCCAGACCGTGGAAGCCGTCGTCGGCGACTAAGAGGTTGGAGCCCGAGCCGACCACGCCGATCGGCAGGCCTTCCTCGTCGGCCCAGCGCAGGGCCGCGACCAAGGCCTCCTCGTCACCCGGCCGGCCGAACCAGTCAGCGGGACCGCCGGTACGAACGGTGGTAAGCCGCGCCAGCGGGAAGTCCCGCTCAATGCCCGCGGGCGGCGCGCTCACGTGCCCGCCTCGGCGACCAGAGCCTCCCCCAGCCTGAAGACGTCCCCGGCGCCGATCGTCACCAGCACGGTGCCTTCGCCGTAGAGATGCTGCTCACGGTCGAGCCGGGTGGCGAGGGCGCGCTCTGCCAGCTCGCGGGTGGGCAACCACCAGACCGGTCCGCCCCCCATCCGCTCCGCGGCTGCCTGGGCAACCTGCAATCCGCTGACGCCGGCCAGCTCGCCGACCGGTTCCTCCCGGGCGGGATAGACGTCGAGGACGACTACCTCGTCGGCGAGGGTGAGGGCGGCGCCGAAGGCGCTTGAAAGCGCCTTGGTCCGCGAGTAGAGATGGGGCTGGAAGACGGCGACGAGGCGCGAAGGCTCCAGTTCGCGCAGGGCCGAGAGCGCCGCCCGCACCTCGGTCGGGTGGTGGGCGTAGTCGTCATATATATGGACCGGCCCCCGTGAGCCCTTCAGCTCGAGGCGGCGGTTGACGCCGCGGAAGCTCGACAGTGCCGCGGCCGCGGCGTCGACCTCGAGTCCCGCCAGCTCGATCGCGGCGAGCGCGGCGCGGGCGTTGCGGCGGTTGTGCTCCCCCGGCACCGCCAGGTCGAGGTCCGCCGGGCCCGGCGAGCGGCCGTCGAAGCGCGCCACCTCCTCCCCGGCCCGCTCCAGCCAGCCCATTCCCTCGTCCGCCGGGGCCACCAGCCCGCGAGCCGGTCCGGCGAAGGCAGCAAAGGCCTCGTGCAGCTCGGCCAGCGAACCCCAGCGGGAGTGGTGGTCCATCTCGACGTTGGTGACGACGGCGACCTCCGGCCGCAGCCGCAGGAAGCTGGCGTCGCTCTCATCGGCCTCGGCGACAACCCATTCACCCTCGCCCCAGCCGGCGTTGGCGGCGGCGTCGTCGGGACCGAGACCCGGGACCTCGCCGCCGACGAAGAAGGCGGGGTCGGCGCCGATCTGCCGCAGCGCCCAGACGGTCATCGCCGTCGTCGTCGTCTTGCCGTGGGTGCCGGCGATCGCGATCAGCCGCTTCTCGGCGCAGAGCTCGGCGAGGAGCTGGCCGCGGTGGATCGGCTCGGCGCCGCGCTGGCGAGCAAGCGCGAGCTCCGGGTTGTCCTCGGAGATCGCGGTCGAAACGACCACCTCGGCGTCTTCAGGGAGGTTGGCGGCGTCGTGGCCGACCACCGGGTCCAACCCGGCCTCGCGCAGGCGCTCCATATAAGAGGAGTCGGCGCGGTCGCTTCCGGTGACCGTCGCACCGAGCCGGGCGCAGACAAGGGCAAGACCGCTCATCCCGGCACCGCCGATGCCGATGAAGTGCAACCGGCGCCCGCTCCACTCGCTCATGCGGCTGCCTCCAAGACCTCGTCGGCGATCCGCCTTGCGGCGTCCGGCTTCGCCAGCTTCCGCGCGGCAGCCGCCATCGCCTCGAGCCGAGCGTCGTCGGCGAGGACGGCCGAGATCTCGTCCCGCAGCCGCTGCGCATCCAGATCGGCATCGGCGATCACGGTCGCTGCCCCACCCTTCTGCATCCACCCCGCGTTGGCGCTCTGGTGATCGGCGGTCGCGAAGGGGAAGGGAACGAGGATCGCCGGCCGGCCGACGGCGATGACCTCGAAGATCGAGCCGCCCGAGCGGCCGAGGACGAGGTCCGCCGCGGCGAGGGCGTCCCCGAGGTTCGGCTCGTACTCCAGCAGCGTGTAGCGGTCATGGTGCGGCGCAGCCGCAAGCCGCGCCTTGACCTCCTCGAAGTCCCGCTTGCCGCTGATGTGGAGGACGTCGAAGTCACCCGTCTCGGCGAAGGCCTCGACAGCGGCGAAGTTGATCGAGCGGGCGCCCTGGCTGCCGCCGACGACGAGCAGGCAGCGGGCGTCCGGGGCGATCCCGAACCGCTCGCGGGCCGCCGCCCGGTCACCTTCGAGCACCGCTTTCGGCACCGGCCGCCCCGTCACCAGGTAGCGCTCTCCCTCCCTGCCCTCGATCGGGAAGGCGAGACAGACGCGGCGCGCGCGTCCCGCGAGCAGCCGATTGGCGAGGCCGAGGTGGCTGTCGGCCTCGGTGAGGACCAACGGCGTCCCGGTTAGCGTCGCCGCCAGGCCAGCAGGACCGGCGACGAAGCCGCCGCCGCCGACGACCACGTCGGCCTGCCGCCGCCGCAGAACCTTGCGCGCGGCCCCGACCGCGGCCAGCGCCCCAACCCCGGCCCTCGCCGCCTTCAGCGGGTTGCGGCGATCGATCCCACGCACCTTGACGAGGTCGATCTCGTAGCCGGCCGCCGGCACCAGCTCGGCCTCCATCCGGCCGCGCGCACCGAGGAAGCTGACCTCGGCGCCGCTAGCCCGAAGCTCGTCGGCGACCGCCATGGCGGGCACGACGTGCCCCGCGGTTCCCCCCGCCGCTACCACCACTCTTGGCTTTCCTGGCACCGTTCGCTCGATTCCTTTCGCGCGCGGGCGAGCGCCCGCCATCGACGACGCGCAGTTTGCCAGCGCGGGTGGGCGTTGACCTGCGCGCCGCGGCTGAGGTTCCGCCGCGGGCGACGTTGAGGATCAACCCGACGGCGAGCAGGCTCGCCATCAGGCTGCTGTTGCCGTAGGAGACGAAGGGCAACGGCACGCCCGTCAGCGGGGCCATCCCCATCACCGCGAAGAGGTTGATCACCGCCTGCACCAGCACCAGCGAGGTGAGGCCGGTGACCAGCAGCTTGCCGTAGACGTCCTTCGCCTTCTGGGCCGTTTTCAGGCCGGCGTAGCCGAACATCGCGAAGAGCCCGACGACGCCGGCGATCCCGACCAGGCCCAGCTCCTCGCCGATCACGGCCGAGATCATGTCCGTATGCGCCTCGGGCAGGTAGAAGGCCTTCTGGACGCCGTTGCCGAGGCCCTCGCCGAAGAGGCCGCCGCTGCCGAGGGCGATTTTCGCCTGCGCCGCCTGGAAGCCGGCGCCGCTGGCGTCGGCGGTCGGGTTGAGGAAGGAGGTGAGGCGGGCCATCCGGTAGGGCTCGACGACCGCCATCAGCAGGGCTAAGACCCCGATCACGAGGCCGATCTTGCCGAGGTCGGCGGGCCGCACGCCGGCGGAGACGAGGAGGGCGCCGACCGAGAAGGCGATCACCATCGTCGTCCCCATGTCCGGCTGCAGCATGATCAGCAGGCTGGAGGCGCCGACGACGAGGAGGAAGGGCATAATCCCTTCCAGCGAGCGCACCCGCTTCGGCTTTCGCGCCAGCAGGTCGGCGCCGTAGAGGATCAGCGCCACCTTCGCCAACTCCGAAGGCTGCACCTGGAGGAAGCCGCCGCCGAGCCAGCGGGTCGCCCCGTTGACTTCGGTCCCGACCGCGAGCACGGCGAGAAGGAGGAAGATCGAGCCGGCGAGGAAGATCGGCGTCAACTGGCGGATGAACCGCAGGCCGTGGCGCGAGGCGAAGACCATGATCATCAGGCCGACGGCGCCGAAGAGCAGCGTGCGCTTCAGGTAGAAGGCGCTGTCGGAGAGGCCCCCATCCTGGAGGATGCGGGTGGTCGAGCTGGCCGAGAAGACCATCACCGCGCCCAGCGCCAGTAAGCAGAGGGTCGCGGTCAGCAGCATGTTGTACTCGGGCGGCAGCGGCCGGGCGCGCTTCTTCGGGCCCTTGCGCCGTTTGGCGACTTTCGCGCTCATCGCTCCAGCTCTCCGACGATCTCGCGGAAGCGGTCGCCGCGCGCTTCGAAGTTCTCGAAGGCGTCGAAGCTGGCGCAGGCGGGCGAGAGCAGGACGACGTCGCCGGGCGCGGCTGCCGCGGCGGCGCGGCGGACGGCGTCCTCGAGGTCGGCGCAGCGGTGCAGCTCCACCCCGGCCTCGACGGCCGGCGCCAGCTCCCGCGCCATCCGCTCGCTAGTAGCGCCGATCAGGTAGCAGGCGCGGGCGCGCTCGGCCCGCGGCTCGACGAGCGGCGCGAAGGGCTCGTCCTTCTCGCTG
>DASTYZ010000145.1:0-9564 GCA_035764545.1 Solirubrobacterales bacterium
GGGAATGGGGCTTTCCACGGACCCTCAAGCGTGGGCGCCGTGAGACTCTCCCCCCTCTCATGTCCGAGGCCGCCAAAAAAAGACCAAAGGTCGCGATCTTCAGCCCCAACCCGATGGTCTCGATCGCGATCGAGTCCTTCAGCTCCGAAGGCGGCGACGACATCCACATCCACGCCGCCGGCCAGGGGGTCTGGGTGGCGCGGATGGCGGCCGAGCTCGGCGCCGAACCGGTCCTCTGCGGATTCATCGGCGGCGAGGTTGGGACCGTGCTGCGGCCGCTGCTGGAGGAGATGCCGATTGAGCTGCGACTGGTCGAGACGGCCGAGCCGAGCGGCGCCTACATCCACGACCGTCGCAGTGGCGAGCGCCAGCCGATCTCCCAGAGCGCGGCGCTGCCCGCTTCGCGCCACGAGGTCGACGAGCTCTTCTCGGTCACGGTCGCGGCGGCGCTCGACTGTGACCTGCTCGCCGTCTGCGGCCCCTACCCCGACAACACCGTCCCGCTCGAGATCTACAGCGGCCTCGTCGCCGACGTCAAGGAAAACGGCAAGCCCGTGATCGTCGACCTCTCCTCCCCCCGCCTCGACAAAGCCCTGGAGGGCAAGCCCGACCTGGTGAAGATCAACGACTGGCAGATCGCCGGCTTCATCTCCGGCGCCGTCGACACCGAGGAGCGGATGCGGGCGGCGATGGAACAGGTTCGGGACAAAGGCGCCGAGAGCGTGATCGTCACCCGCGCCGGCGAGCCGGCGCTGGCTCTGCGCGACGGGGAGTTCACCGAGCTGACGCCGCCCAAGTTCGAGCGCGGCTCCCGCGAGGGCTGCGGCGACTCGATGATGGGGGCGCTGGCGGCGACGATCGCAGCCGGCCGCGAGTGGGACGAGGTGCTGCGCACGAGCGCCGCCGCCGGCGCGACCAACTTCCTCCGCTCGGGCCTCGGCACCGGCTCCCGCGCCGTCGTCGAGGAGCTGGCGCCGCGGGTGCAGCTACGCAAGCTCGACTAGCTAGAGCTGGGGCTCGAACGGGACCTCGAGCGGCTCGCCGCTGACGATCGCACGCGGCGCCGTCTCGGCGATCCACTCCAGGTGCGGCGCCAGCAGCTCGACCTCGCGCAGGCGCTTCAGCGCCGGCGAGATCCGCACCGGGCGGCCGCCGAGGACCGTGTGGGCGTCGCTGCTGAGGACGTGGACGAGGCCCTTCTCGGCCATCGCCAGCATCCCCGCTGCCATGTTCTCTCGCAGGAAGAAGTCGGCGGTGGCCTGGATCAATGCTCCCTCCGCGACCAGCGCCGCCATCCGCTCGAACATGTCGGCCGAGAGGTGGCGCTCGGGGTGGGCGATGATCGTGCGGTGGCCGCGGTCGGCGAGATCGCCGACCCGGCGCAGGAGGGTGTCGTCGAGCGGACCCGGCGCCGGCTCCAACAGGATCCAGCCGCCGCCGCCGAGCGAGAGCAGCGCCAGCTCCTCCTCGCTCAGGCCCTCGACCGCGGTCTCGGCGACCTCGCCCCCCTGGAGGATCCGCACCGCCACCATTTCCTGCTCCAGCTTCGCGTTCAGCCCCGCGACCCGGCTGGCCAGCTCTTCGATGCGAACGTCGTGGTCGTGGCGGATGTGTGGGGTCGCGCAGACGGCTTCGATCCCGTCGGCCTCGGCCTGCCGCGCCATCGCGACGCTGTCGTCGGCGTCGCGCGCGCCGTCGTCGATCGCATCGAGGATGTGACAGTGCAGGTCGATCAAGGCGACTCCCGTCGATTTGACTACCCAGTTCGGCGCTGAAGACATGCAACCTCCCGGCCAAGGTGCAACCAGGCGTTCAGGCATGGGCCCGAACAGGCACGTCTCTACGATGATCGGCAAGATCATGGACCTGCTCACGCCGGGCTTGCGTGAGTGGACTGGCTTCAACTCATGGATAAGAAGACGACCCGCAGAGGGAATTACGAGTCCGGCTCCGACTACGTGCTGGAGTACGGCGAGCTTCGCTTCGCCTTCAACGAGGAGGACTTCGCGCAGCGCGTCGAGCAGGCGGCGGTGAAACTCCGTTTCGTCGACCAGGGACTCAGCGGTGAGGAGCTAGACGACCTTCTCGACCTCGCCGTCAGCGGCGAGATCGCCGAGCCCAGCTCCCGCCTCGGCGAGCACATCAACGAGAACTGGGAGGACCTGGTCGGTCCCTCCAACCGCAGCCTCGTCCACTGGATCCGCCGCCTTGTCTTCCGCGGCGCCTGGCTCGACCAGCGGGTCAAGGAGGGCGAGCTCGACGTCGTCTTCGACGAGCGCACCCAGACCTTCGGCTACGTCCAGCCGGACCGCAGCGCCGAGCTGATCGAGCTCTCCAAAGAGCCGTCGTGGCGCCGCATCGCTTACCGGCGCTAACGCGCCCCCGTTAGATCAGTCGCCGTTTTGGCGCTCTAGCGCCGCAACCACCGTCAGCGAGCCGCCGCCGGCGCCTGCCTGGGCGCGGCCGGCGTCGAAGAACTCCTTCGCCGCCTCGGCATCCTCATAGGCCTCGCCGAGGCGGGTGAGGGAGTCGACGAGCAGGATCACGTCTTCGCCGCGACCGGCGCGGGCCGCGGCCTGGGCGAGCGCGTCGCTGGCGTGGCGGGGCTGGCCGGCGGAGACGATCTCCGCCTTCGGGGCGTCGCGCTTCCAGTCGGCGAGTTCCTCCGGACTGGGGTCGATCAGCAGGGCGACCGGGTCAGGGCCCTTGGAGTCGGCGGCAAGATCGGCGGCGACGCTGCGCAGCAGCGCGGTGCAAGCCTCACGGGTCTCGGCGCAGAGGACGGCCTGACGGCCGGCCTCCGGTGGCAGCAGGAGACCCTGGAGGGTGACGCCCTGCTTGCCGCGGCGGCCGAAGCGGCGGCGCCGGCGGCGACGTGGTTTCGGCGCCTCCGCGGCCGCGGCCGCAACCGGCTCGGGGGCGGCGGGCTCGGCCGGCTTTGCCGCCGGCTCGCGCTCGGGAGCTTTCTCGGGACGGTCGCGGCGCTCGCGGCGGCGCCGCGGCCGCTCCCCGCTCCGCTCGCTCTCCGCGCCACGCTTGGGCGTCGCGGGGGCGGCTGGCGCGCCGTTCCCACTCGCCAGCTGCTCGACCAGCTCGCTCTTGGTCAGCATCCGGAACTTGGGAACGCCGGCCTCGGCGGCCAGCAGGTGCAGCTCGGACAGGGGTTTTTTCTCCAGCTCAGCCTTATTCATCGAGGAGGCAGCCTATTCAACCGAGGCGGTGGACCGCCCCAAGGTCGCGGCGGGGTCGGTTCCCTCCTCGGCGGCGACCGCAAGCCACGCCTCTGCCTCGCGGGAACGGCGCCGGCGCGACCACCCGAGCTCGGCTCCGAGCACGTCGGCGACCGGCCGCACCGCCTTCGCCGTTCGCACTTCTGGCGCCGCCAGGATCCCGAGTCGGGTGCGGCGCAGCAGCACGTCGGCGACGCTGCGGGCTTGCTCCTTGCGGGCCGAGAGGGCGACCTCGGCCAGCAGGTCGGGACGACCGGGGACGATCGGCCGCGCCAGCTTCGTGTCCTCGCGGGCGATCTCCAGCACTTTGCGGGCGGCGTGGCCGTAACGGAAGGCCAGCTGCTCGACGGCCTCGGGCGCCACGCCAGGCGGCGCCTCCAGGTCCTCCGGCCGCGCCGGCATCCCGAGCGGGATCTCGTCGGTGTGGCACGGCGCCTCCCGTCCACCCCGCTCGACCAGGCGGTCGACCGTCTGCTTTGCCATCCGCCGCCAGGTCGTCAGCTTGCCGCCGGTGATCGTCAGCATCCCTGAGGAGGTCTCGTACAGCTCGGCTTTGCGCGAGATGTCGACCGACTTGCGCGGGTCCCCGGTCGAGATCAGCGGCCGCACCCCGGCGTAGGCGCCGACCAGGTCAGACTCGCCCAGGGCGGTGCCGAAGAAGCCGTTGACCGCGTTCAGCAGGTACTCGACGTCATCGGCAGCGGGGCGCGGGTGGGTGATGTCGCCGTCGAAGTCGTTGTCGGTGGTGCCGACGAGGGTGCGGCCGTACCAGGGCAGCGAGAAGATCATCCGCCCTTCGCCCGCGGGGACGATGCAGGCGGCCTTACCCATCTGCAGGTCCTTCTGGTCGATCAGGAGATGGGTTCCCCTGCTGGGGGCGATTCGCGGCACGTCCTCCTCCCCGAGCAGCTCCTCGGGGCGGATCTGGTCGGCGAAGACGCCGGTGGCGTTGACCACGTGATCGGCGCTCACCTCGATCCGCTCGCCGGACTCCTCCTCGACGAAAGCGACGCCGGTCGCTTTCCCGTTCGCGGAGAGCACCTCGGTCACCTCGGCGCCGTTCAGCGTCACCGTGCCGAAGCGCTCGGCCTCGCCGAGGACGGTGAGGACGAGGCGGACGTCGTCGGTCTGGCAGTCGTAGAAGAGGTAGGCGTCGTTTGGTTCGCGGGGGGCCAGCGCCGGCACCAGGTCGAGGACCTCGTCGCGGTCGATCGTGCGGTGGCGGTCGGGGGACCAGTAGGAGTCTTCGGCTTCCTCGCGGGCGCGGCGCTCGCGACGGCTGCGGCCGCCGCGCGTCGTCGCCATCACGTCGTACATGTTCAGGCCGAGGCCGAGTTTGCGGTCGCGGCGCTCCTCGCCGAGGGAGGCGACGAGGAACGGAGTCGGGTAGACGAGGTGCGGCGCCAGGCGGACCATCAGCTGCCGCTCGAGCAGCGCCTCGCGGACGAGGCCGAGGTCGAAGTTCTGCAGGTAGCGGAGGCCGCCGTGGACCATCTTCGAGGAGCGGCTGGAGGTGCCGAGCGCGTAGTCGCCGCGCTCCAGCAGCGCCACCGAGTAGCCGCGCGAGGCGGCGTCGAGGGCAACCCCGGCGCCGGTGATGCCGCCGCCGATGACGACGACCTCGAAGTGCTTGCCGGCGATCTCCTCGATGGCGTGGGCGCGGCTCAGCATCAGTCGAGGTAGGTCGTGGTGCGGTCGGCGCCGGGGCGCTCGGGGGCGGGCTTCTCCTGGCGCGGGTGGCCGAGGTGGATGAGGCCGACGAAGCGCTCCTCCTCGGGCAGGCCGACGGCGGCGCGGCCCTCTTCGCCACGCAGCAGGCCAGGGGTGCGCCAGTAGCCGGCGAGGCCGCGGGCGTGGGCGGCGAGGAGGACGATGTAGGAGGCGACGGCGGTCGCGTGCAGGTCCTCTTCCTCTTCGACCGGGTCACCGTTGAGGACGCAGGAGACGACGACCAGGGTCGGGGCGCGATCGAGCTTCGCCGCTCCCTCCGCCCCGGCGATCTCCTTCAGGCGCTCCAGCGTCTGCGGCCCGATCACCCGGAAGCGCCAGGGGACGGTGAGGTTGTGGTTCGGCGCCCAGCTCGCGAGCTCGAGCAGCTCGTCGATCTGCTCGCGCGGCAACGGCTCCGGCGCAAACGCCTTGTGGGTGCGGCGAGTGCGTATCGCGGTCTCGACGTCCATACGTCGAGGGTATAGCGAGGTGCCTTAGAAGAAGACGACCGCCGCCACGACGAGAAACGCCAGGGAGACAAAATTTCGGTTCATGGACTCCTTCATCCGGTCCATCGCCTGCCTTAGTTCCCGGATGTCGGCGCTCATCTCGTCCAAGCGCTTGTCGACCTGTTCGAAGCGCTTGTCGACCTGTTCGAAGCGCTTGTCGACTTCCTTGAAGCGCTCGTCGATCCGATCGAAGCGTTCGTCGACACGCTTCTCGAAATGGTCAAGTCGTTCGTCGGTCCAGGTCTGCCTGGGCATCATCACGGCCATAAGCCTAGCGTAAGGTTTTGTCTGATACAGAACAAGACCTGAAGGTGCCGATTTGGCACCAACTTGTTCGCGGTTTTGCGACTTAAAGCCCGTAGCGCCAGTGCATCCAGCCGCGGCGGCCGGCGAGTCCGGCGCCGAAGAGGAGGCAGCCGGCTAGCAGTCCTAGGAGGATGGCGCCGGCGGTGCTGCTGCTGCTCGAGTCGTCGCTCGTTTCGGAGGCTGGTTCCCCCGAAGCTTGCGAGGCAGAGGTTTGCGGTAGGGCGGTGCCGAGGTCCCCCTCCGGGACGCGACCACCGGTGGAGTTGGGTTTGGGCTGAGCCCCGGAACCGGACTGGCCGGATGGCGCTGAGTGTCCCGGAGGGGGACCTGCGCCACCGCTTTCGAAGGCTTCTTGCAAGGCGGATGAGGCGGGGCCGGTTCCGCCTGGAGACGGCGGGACGCTGAAGGACGGGGACGGGGCGCTGGAGGTCGGGAAGTTGCCCTGGGACGTGAGGGGCTTCGGTTGGGGCTCACGTGGAGGGGCGGCGATTGGGAGGTGCTTGCCGGAGAGGGGGACTAGGACGTCGGCGGTGACCCAGACGGGGGAGCTTTCTAGGTTGGGGGACTGGAGGAAGTAGCCCGAGTCGGTTTGCAGGCCGCGTAGGTAGCTGAGGGAGCTCTTGCCGGTGGCGAAGCTCGCCGGGTCTTTGCCGGCGGCGAGGAGTCCCTGCGAGGCCCAAGCGGTGGCCTGGGCGTTGGCGGAGAGGTTGTTGCCGGGGGCGAAGCCACCGTTGGGGCGCTTCGACTTCCGCAGGTAGGCGAGGGCTTGCTCTGAGGCCTGCGACCCGGGCGTCAGAACCTGGAGCACGGCCCCGGTGATCTCCGGGGTGCTCTCGCTGTCGGGGCGGTTCCCCCAGCCTCCTTCCTGGCTCTGGATCTTGCGCAGCCACTCGACCGTGGGCGTTGCCGCGTCGTGGGCCCCCGCCGCCCTCAGGGCGAGGACGGCGTAGGCGCTGCTGCCCGGCCAGCCCTGGTAGGAGCCATTGTCGCGTCGCTCCGCGAGCAGGCGGTCGACGAAGTTCTCGCCGGCGAAGTCATGCGGGTCCACCCCGGCCGCCGAGAGGGCGAGGATCGTACGGGCGATGTCGCCGGCGTCCCTGATCTCGTCGCTGTGGCTGCGGAGGAAGTCGACCGGCGATTTGCCGCCGGAGGTGTCGTCAAGGGGATTGCGCCCGGAGGCGGCGAGCGCCAGCATCGCCCAGGAGGTCATTTCGGCGCCCGCTTCGGACTCAGCCGAGGCGCCAAAGCGGCCGCTCGGCCGCTGCTGGGACTCGAGCCAGTCGGCGGCGCGGGTCGCCGAGGAGGCTTGGGCGGGGGACGGCGCGAGGGCGGCGAGCCCGAGGAGCAGCAGCGCCGCGACTCCGCCGCTGCGCAGGCCACCGCCGAGCGGGCCGGAGGCGGTCGGCCGCTCGGGGACCGTGCCGCGGCGCCATTCGAAGCGCTCGCGGAACCGGGCTAGCATCCGCACCATCGCCGGGCCGGCGACCAGCGCGAGGACGACGTTGCCGAGCACATGGGCGACTTCAAACGGGATCGCGCGCACCTCCAGCGCCAGGAAGTGCCGCAGCGATAGGTCCCCCCCATACGTCGCCATCAAGGAGAAGTTCAACAGAGCGCCGTAGAAAATGCCAGCAAAAGCGCAGGTTGCAGCGAGAGTGAAACGTCCCGCGTTGCGGACTCCGAGCGCCAGAGCGGCCCCGAGGACCCCGCAGAGACCCCATCCCGCCATCTGCCACGGCGTCCACGGGCCCTGCCCGAACCAGAAGTTGGAGACAAGGGCCGTGAGGGCGCCGACCGCGAATCCGGGTGCACCGCCGAGGGCGTAACCGGCGAAGACGACGATGTCCGTCGTCGGCTTCACGTTGGGGAAGGCGGCAAAGGCGATCCGGCCGACGATCGCCAGAGCTGCCAGCGTCGCCACAAGGGCGACCACCTGCGCCGGCGGCCGCGAGCGCTCATACCAGGCGAAGCCGGCGAGGATGACGACGCCGACGATGAGGAAGCTGGCGACCTCCCAGGTCATGCCCCTCCCCCCTCCGCCAGCGCCGCCGCTCCCTGCTCGGGGGTGACGACCCCCGGCAGGTCGAGGACGCGGGCAACCTCGGTCGCGAAGTACCAGCCACCGGAGAGGATCTCCTCGGCTGGGCCGTCGGCGATGACGATGCCGTCGCCGAGCAGCACAACCCGCTCGGCGAACTCGGCCGCGAACTCGACGTCATGGGTGGCGACGACAACGGCGGCGCCGCAAGGCGAGTTAGTGGACCTATGGGCGACTAACTCGCCTCGCCCGGCGAGTTGGTGGATCAGCGCGACCAACTCGCCCTTGCGGGCGCGATCCATCCCCCGAGTCGGCTCGTCGAGGGCGACAACCGCTGGCAGCAGCTCGCCTTCCATGCGGCCGGCGAGCGCTATCGCGAGAGCCAACCGCTGCCGCTCGCCGCCGGAGAGATCGCGAGGGTCAGCGTCCACCTTGTCCTCCGAGCCGACGACTCGCAGCGCCGCCGCGCCCTCCTCCCCCGGCAGCTCGTCGCCAACGCGCTCGCGGACGAGGTAGTCGCCGGGGTTCTGGGTGAGAAGTGCGATTGAGGCAACATCGATCTTCCCCGCCACCGGCTCGTGCAGCCCCGCCGCCGCCCGCAGCAGCGTGCTCTTGCCGGCGCCATTGCGGCCCATCAGGGCTACGCGTTCGCCAGGGCGGATCGTTAGATCGATGCCTTTGAGGACGTCTCGTAGGTCTTCGCCCCGGTCCAACGCGACCCAGAGACCCTTCGCCTTGAAGACGGACTTCGAAACGGGGTCAGATGGATAGGGATCACTCACCCTCCTACTTGCTCGATTAGGAGGGTGAGTGATCCCCATCCCTCGCAGCGTTTGCCGTGCCTCGCGGACCCCAGTGGGAAGCGGGTCGATACCGGCGAGAGAGAAAAGACGGGCAGCGGGGGTCTCCAGGGCCGGATCGGAGTTGCGTGCCCAGGCGAGGAACTCGGAGGGGACGCCGTCGAAGGAGACGCGCCCCGCGTCCATAGCGACCACGCGGTCCGCTGCGGCAAGGCAGCGCTCCAGGCGGTGTTCGGCGAGGAGCACAGCCACCCCCCACTCCTCATTGAGGCGGCGCAGCAGCCAGATCAGCTCGTCGCCGGCGACCGGGTCGAGCTGGGAGGTCGGCTCGTCGAGGAGGATCAGGCGGGGGCGGGTGACGAGGGCGGCTGCGAGGGCGACGCGCTGCAGCTCGCCGCCGGAGAGGGTGTCGACGGTGCGGTCGAGCAGGTGCGGGATCGCCAGGGCGAGGGCAACCTCCTCGACGGCGCGGGCGCGATCGGCGGGCTCGTCGCCCCGCATCTCCAGCGGCAGCTCGATCTCGGCGGCGACGGTGGTCGAGACGACCTGGGTCTCGGGGTCCTGGGAGAGGTAGCCGACCGCGGCCGCCAGCTCCCCCGGGCCGGAGGCGATCGCGTCGAGGTCGGCGACGCGGACCTCACCCTCGACCTCGCCGCCGTGGAAGTGCGGGACGAGGCCGCAAGCGGCCTTCAGCAGCGTCGACTTGCCCGAGGCGGAGCGGCCGGCGAGGAGGACGAACTCGCCAGGCGCGACCTCGAGCGAGACGTCGGCGAGGGCCGACGCCGTTGCGTGCGGATACGAGTAGCTCAGGCCGGCAACGGCGAGAGCCGGCGCAGCCCCTCTTCGGATCGCCAGCTCAGACACGGGCCGCCCTCGCTGGAGCTTGGGCGTGTCGACTTTGTCTCCCGATGCGAGACCAAGTCGACACTCGCCACGGCGCGAATCCGCTGAGGGTGACGATGGCGCCGACG
>DASTYZ010000146.1:0-5006 GCA_035764545.1 Solirubrobacterales bacterium
CAATCGACTACCAGTCACCGCCTTCGTCCACGTCATCGACTGCCGCGAGGAGGAAGCGGAGGCGACCGAAGCCGCGGGCGCCGACTGCTCCGGCGAGCGGGCCGGCAACCTCTACCTCCAGTATTGGACCTACTACGCCGACTCGGCAACGCTGCGCGGAATGCCGGTGGTGGGGGAGAAGGGCTACCACGCCGACGACTGGGAGTCCGTCCAGTTCCGCATCGGCCCCGACGGCAGCGTCGACCAACGCGCCTCCTCCCACCACGGCTACAACTACTTCCTCTCCGACACCAACTGGCTCTCCGACAGCGGCATCGCCTCGCACGATGGCTGGGGCCCGGAGACCCACCTGCTGATCGTCTCCGGCGGCAGCCACGCCGGCAACGCCGCCGGGATGGCGCACATCAACCGCTACACCCCAGGCCGCCGCGTCCACCTCGTCCCGTTCGAGTCGATCACCACCGACAGCGGCGCCGACTTTGCGGTCTCGCCCCCGTGGCTGAAGAAGGTGTGGCTAGATCCTGAGGCGAGAGGAACTGCCTGATTGTTCACACGCCCGTAAGGCGCCGCTGTGTAGGCTCGAACAATCCCGGCCGACGTGACCTCCCAGTCGAAGGCAGCGATCGCCGCAGCGCTCTCCGAGGCGCGGGAGCGCACGCTTGCGCTGGTTGAGCCGCTCGACGACGCGCAGTTGAACACGGTCTACTCGCCGATCCTCAGCCCGCTCGCCTGGGACCTCGGCCACATCGCCAACTTCGAGGAGCTCTGGCTGGTGCAGACGATTGGTGGGCGGGAGCCGCTGCACGGCGATCTCGGCCGCTTCTACGACGCGATCGAGAACCCGCGCAGGACGCGGGGCGAGCTGCCGATCCTCCGCGATGCCGAGCTGCGGGCCTACATGGCGGATGTCCGCGAGCGCACCCTCGACGTACTGGAGGGCGTGGAGATCGGAGCCGATGTCGAGGACCCGCTGCTGCGGGACGGGTTCGTCTACGAGATACTGCTCGCCCACGAGCTCCAGCACAACGAGACGATGCTGCAGCTGCTGCAGCTGGTCGACGGGTACGAGCTGCCGCCGGAGATTGAGGCCGAACGCAGTTCTCCCCGCATACCGGGGACAAGTGCGTCCGGGGAGGGGGAGATGGTCGCGATGCCGGCGGGGTTGTACGAGGTCGGCGCGCCAGAGCGCGGCTTCGCCTACGACAACGAGCGGCCGCGCCACATGGTCAAGCTCGCCGCATTCGAGATCGATCGAACCCCCGTCACCAACGGCGCGTACACCTCCTTCATGGAGGAGACCGGCGCGGAGCCGCCGCTCTACTGGGACCGCGAAGGCGAGGCGTGGGTCGACACCGCCCACGGCCACCGCGCCCCGATCGACCCTGCCGCCCCGGTCGTCCACGTCTCCTGGGACCAGGCCGACGCCTTGGCCCGCTGGGCCGGCAAGCGCCTGCCGACTGAGTTCGAGTGGGAGGTCGCGTGCCCCCAGCTCGACGGGCTCGGCCACGGCTGGGAATGGACCGCCTCAGACTTCCGCGCCTACCCGGGGTTCGAGGCCTTCCCCTACCGGGAGTACTCCGAACCCTTCTTTGGCGACGAGTACAAGGTGCTGCGAGGAAGCTCCTGGGCAACCCACCCCCGCGTCGCCCGCCCGACCTTCCGCAACTGGGACCTGCCGCAGCGCAACCAGATCTTCTCCGGCATTCGCTGCGCGAGGGACGCATGACGATCGCGATCGACGTCCACCTCGACGCCGACGCCGCCGCGAAGATGGCGCGCGACGTCCGCGAGGGTCTCTGCGCCTATCCGAAGGAGGTGGCGCCGAAATACTTCTACGACGAGCGCGGCTCGCTGCTGTTCGAGCAGATAACCGAGCTGCCGGAGTACTACCCGACGCGGGCCGAGCGGGAGATCCTGACGACGCGCTCCGCCGAGATCCACGTCGCCGCCGGCTGCCCCCAGACGCTGATCGAGCTCGGCTCGGGCTCGGCGGCGAAGACCCGGCACCTGCTGAGCGCGATGCGCGATTGCGGCAACCTCGACACCTACGTGCCGGTGGACATCTCCGAGGAGATCACCGCCCGCACCGCGGCCGAACTGGTCGAGGAGTACCCGGGGCTGAACGTGCACGGGATGGTCTGCGACTTCGAGCAGCATCTGGAGCGCGTCCCGCACGGCTCCGGCACCCGGATGATCGCCTTCCTCGGCGGCACGATCGGCAACCTCTACCCGCGCGAGCGCCACGCTTTCCTCGAGCGGATCAGGGCCCTGCTCGGTCCCGGCGACCACCTCCTGCTCGGGACCGACCTGATCAAGGAGAAGGCCCGGCTCGAGGCCGCCTACAACGACAGCGCCGGCGTCACCGCTGAGTTCAACAAGAACGTGCTCGCGGTCCTCAACAGCCAGCTCGGCGCCCACTTCGACCTCGACGCCTTCGCCCACGTCGCCCGCTACGACACCGAGGCGGAGCGGATGGACATCCGCCTCCGCTCGCTCGTCGACCAGGAGGTGCGGCTCGACGGCCTCGATCTCGAGATCCACTTCGCCGCGGAGGAGGAGATGCGGACCGAGATCTCGACCAAGTTCACCCGCGAGCGGATCGCCGCCGCCTACGACGGCGCCGGGCTGGAGCTGCGCGGCTGGTTCACCGACTCCGCTGGCGACTATGCGCTCAGCCTCGCGGCACCTGCTGGGTGATGCAGTGGATGTTGCCGCCGCCGAGGAGGATCTCCCGCGCCGGCACTCCGACCACCTCGCGCTCGGGGAAGACGCGCCGCAGGATCGCCGCCGCCTCGTCGTCGTGCCGCGGGTCGAGCAGGGGCATGACGATCCGGGAATTGCCGAGGTAGAAGTTGACGTAGGAGGCCGCCATCCGGTCGCCGGCGCGGCGCGGCTGCGTGCCCTCTGCGGCGTCGATCCCCTCGGCCTCCTCGGCTGAGACCTGCAGCGGCCCGGGGGAGGGGAGCAGCACGACCTCGAAGGAGCGCCCCTGGGCGTCGGTCGCGGCTTCGAGCCGCTCGCGCGCGTCGCGGGAGATCGCGTGCTGGGGGTCGTCCTGGTCGTCGCTCCAAGTCAGCAGCACCTTCCCCGGCGCGGCGAAGCAGGCGATGTTGTCGACGTGGCCGTCGGTCTCGTCTTCAAACACCCCGGCGCCGAGCCAGACGACCTTCTCGGCGCCGAGGTAGTCGAGGAGGACGCGCTCGATCTGCTCCTTCGAGAGCTCCGGATTCCGATTGGGGTTGAGCAGGCACTCTTCGGTCGTCAGCACCGTTCCCTCGCCGTCGACGTGGATCGCCCCGCCCTCGAGGACGATCGGGGCGCGGTAGCGGTCGTCGCCTTCGATCTCCAGCACCTTCGCCGCCACCCGTTCGTCGCGATCCCAGGGGAAGTAGAGGCCGCCGTCGGTCCCGCCCCAGGCGTTGAAGCGCCAGTCGACGCCGCGTCGCCCGCCCGCGTCGTCGACGACGAAGGTCGGGCCGTGGTCGCGGATCCAGGCGTCGTCGCTCGAGACCTCGACCACCCGCACGTCGGGCGGCAGCATCGCCCGACAGTTCTCGAACTGGGCGTCGGAGACCGCCATCGTCACCGGCTCCGATGCCGCGATCGCCGTTGCCACCGCCGCGTAGGCCTCCTGCGCCGGCTTGGCGCCAAGGCGCCAGTTGTCCGGGCGTTCGGGCCAGGCCATCCAGCAGCCCGCGTGCGGCGCGAACTCGGCGGGCATCCGAAAGCCGTCTTCGGCAGGCGTCGATTTGAGCGTCAGGCTCACTGCCCTCTATCTTGAACCAGTGGACGAGATTCGCCTGATCCGCGCCGAGCAGCCACCCGAGTCGCTGGCCCGGACCCGTCCCCCGAGCCGACAGCCGTTTCGGATCGCCGCCGTCCAGCACCGCTGGCATCCGGACCCCGAAGAGCACGAGGTGGCGCTGGAGGAGGCGATCCGCATCGCCGCCGGCGAGGGAGCGCAGCTGGTCTGCCTGCAGGAGCTGACCCTGAGTCGCTACTTCGCGGTCGACCCCGCCGGGCCCGAGGCGGCCGGAGCCGAGCCCGAGGAGCTGCCGGGCGGCCGCACCTTCGAGTTCGCCGCCCGCATGGCCGCGGCGACCGGGGTTCACATCCACGCCTCGCTCTACGAGCGCGCCGACGCCGATGACGGCCTCGGCTTCAACACCGCGATCGTCGTCTCACCCGCGGGAGACCTTGTCGCCCGCACCCGCAAGCTCCACATCCCGGTCACCGCCGGCTACCACGAGGACCGCTACTTCCGGCCGGGGCCCGGCGACGCCGATGCCTTCCCCCTCGTCGGCCTCGGCGAGGTCAACCTCGGCCTGCCGACCTGCTGGGACCAGTGGTTCCCCGAGGTCGCCCGCGCCTACAGCCTCGAGGGCGCCGATGTCCTCGTCTACCCGACCGCGATCGGCTCCGAGCCCGACCACCCCGACTTCGACACCCAGCCCCTCTGGCAGCACGTGATCGTCGGCAACGGCATCGCCAACGGCGTCTTCATGGTCGCCGTCAACCGCATCGGCACCGAGCCACCCCTCACCTTCTACGGCTCCTCCTTCATCTCCGACCCCTACGGCCGAATCCTCGCCCAAGCACCGAGAGACGAACCCGCAGTCCTAGTCGCCGACCTGGACCTCGACCAGCGCCAAGACTGGCTAGGGCTCTTCCCCTTCTTAGCCACCAGGCGCCCGGATGCCTACGCGCGGTTGGCGGAAGAAGCGACGGAGTTGCAAACGGAATAGGGAGGGACGGCGGGTGGGGGTCGCTGGGAGCACCTCCGCCGCGTGAATCGGGGGATAGCTGTCGCCCGCAAGCGTGCTGGCGCGGCTCCATGCCAAGTACCCAGCGACCCCCACCCGCCGTCCCTGCGAGCCGAAATGAAGTTCCGTGGTTCCTTTTGCACCCATAGCGTCCGAAAGGAACCACGGAACAGCTGCCGCACCCCGGTCGTCTTGCTGAGCTCGATGTCAGAGGGAGTCGGGGGGGGGGGGGGGGGGGGGGGG
>DASTYZ010000147.1:0-2094 GCA_035764545.1 Solirubrobacterales bacterium
TTCAACGGCGGGCTGTTTGCCGTGGGTGGCGACGACCGGCGCGGTTTCGGCGCCGCCGAGGGATTCGTTCGCAGGAGCTTCGCGGACGACTGCCGAGCCCGAGTTGACCGGGGCCGGGTTGGTCGTCTGCTTGACCTCGACCGCGCCGGCGGTGAGGACGGCGGCGGTGACGACTCCGGCGACGGCCTTGGTCCCGATCGCGCCGCCGAGGGCACCGAGCCCGCTGGCGGCCGAGCCGCCACCGATCGCGGCTGCGGCGCCGACGCTTCCGACCGCTCCGGCGCCTGCTCCGGCGGCACCTGCCCCGGTCGCTCCGGCGCCGGCTCCACCGGCACCGCCGAGCCCGAGCTTGGAGAGGATGAAGCCCTTGAGGGCGAACAGCGGCCCGATCGGCGAGAGCGCCGCCAGCGCCTTGTCGGTCGAGCGGATCTGGCTGCGGAAGTCGGCGCATTCCTCGCACTCACGGACGTGGCGGCGGACCGGGGCGGAGGCCTTGCGCAGGCCCTCGGCCGCTTCGGAGAGCTCTATCCGGACCTCGCCGCAGGTCAGCAGGCGCGCCTGGCTCGCCTCGGCCAGGGAGATGCGCGCCCGCACCAGCAGCGACTTGACCGAGGGCACGGTGGTGTCCATCGCGGCGGCGATTTCCTCGTAGGAGAGGGCGTCCATCTCGCGCAGCAGCAGGGCCGCGCGCTGGGTCTCGGGAAGTTTGTTGACGTCGCTGAGGATCTGGCGGAACTCCTCGCGGTTGTGGACCCGCTCGGCGGTCGAGGCGGCGTCGACCTCGGGGACCATGTCCATCGATTCCTGCGCGTCGGCCTTCGGTTTGCGCAGGTAGTTGAGGCAGCGGTTGCGGGCGATCCGGTAGAGCCAGGGGCGGAGGTTGATCTCACGCTCGTCGGCGAGCATCGCCCGGTAGGCGTTGACGAAGACCTCCTGCAGGACGTCTTCGGCGTCCTCGGTCGAGCCCAGCATCTGGCGGCAGAAGCCGAGCAGGCGGCCCTGGTAGCGGTCGACGATCGCCTCGAAGGCGCCGGGGTTGCCGCTGCGCGCCATCGCGATCAGCTTCTCGTCGCCCTGCAGCTTGAGCAGGGGCGAGCGGCGGGCGAGAAGGCCGCGGCGACTGGCGTGAGTAAGGGCTGATGCCTCCAAGAGCGCTCCCGGGTGGAAGGACGGTTCCAGGGACTAAAGACACGGTAACAGGGGTGTAGTTGCGCCCCTACAAAGTTTTTATTGCCTTTTTAGACCCTGCCGAAACCCGCAAATTGCAGGGAGAGTGCTCAAACCGCAACTTTCCGACGCTGTCGGGGTCAAAAGTGCCGTGATCCAAGCGAAGCGCCGGCGGCGCGTTGTTGCCCGACTCGCCCTGGCGCTGATGGCGACGGCCTGCGCGCTGGCGGCGATCATCGCCATCGCGGTCGCCGAGGATGAGACCGAGGCGACCAGCTTCGGCAAGGACGGGATCGCGAGCCAGGGCCTGGGTCTTCATTACGAAGAAACGGGGTTCTCGAACCTGGGGGTGCGAGCAGACGGCGGCCTCGTCGCCCAGCAGGACAACCAGGTCAAGTACTTCCTCGCCGACGGGAAGCCGGACCCGGCCGTCCCCCCGCAGCGCGTCTCGACCGACCGCGAGGTCGTCCCCCTCGCCGGCGGCAAGACCCTGATCATCGAAGGCGACAAGCTGGCGCGCGTCAACAGCGATGGCAGCCTCGACAGGAGCTTCGGTGGCGGGGCGGTCCAGACGCGAGAATCCGCGCGCACCGGCGCCGAACTGGCCTCCGGCCAGATCCTGTTGATCGGCACCCCGGTCGTCTCCAAACAGACTTCGACTCTGATCAGCGTCGGGCTGGTCAACGCCGACGGCACCTTGGCTCCGGTAACCGGCGAGAACGTCTCGTATCTGTCGATCAAAGAACACGGCGGTCGAGGGGCGGGGCGGATTTCGATTGCCCCTGTCGCGAGCGGCGGCGCCATCGTCTCCGGCAACGGGTTCCTGCTCGCGTTGCGCGCCGACGGATCGCTGGACCCGAGCTTCGCGGGCGATGGCTTGGTCGAGGACCTGCCGTTTCTGGTCGGTCTACGGGTTCTGGCCGACGG
>DASTYZ010000148.1:0-5242 GCA_035764545.1 Solirubrobacterales bacterium
GTGGGGGTCCCGGGGCACTGAGCACGTAGACCGAGCGTTGCGGCTCGTGGCGCCAGCTGTCCCCGCTCCGACTCGGCGGAGGTGCGCCCCGGGACCCCCACCGACTCCCTCGCTACCGAAAGCGCTCCGTCTAGGCAGGCGCCAGCGCCTCGATCGTCTCCGCCAGCTTGTCCGGCGTAACAATCGGGGTGAGGATCGGCAGGGTGATGCCCCCGGCGACGAAGGCGCCGAGGCGCTCCTTCATTTGCTCGGGCGTGCCGAAGATGAACATCTCCTCGATCAGCTCCCACGGCGCTGCCGCCGCGGCGGCCTGGCGGTCGCCGGCCTCCCAGGCATCGACCATCGGCGCGATCTGCTCGCCATAGCCGAGCCAGCGGTAGAAGTTGGCGTAGACCGGAACGGTGATGTAGGAGGAGAACATGAAGCGGGCGAGCGGCTCGACCTGCTCGCGCTCGCCGGGGATGCAGAAGAAGCGGCAGAGCAGCTCGAACCCAGTCGGCGCCCCCTCGAGCTGCGCGGTCACTTTCGGCAGCCCCGCCAGCGGCAGGAAGTTGGTGAAGGCGCCGGCCGCCTGCTCGACCGCCAGCGCCAGCATCTTGCCCCGCAGCGCCGCTAGCACGATCGGCACCTCGTAGCGGGGGCTCGTTTCCAGCTTGAACCCGGTCTCGGTCCGCTCGCCCGCCAGCGCCGGCCGCAGGAACTCGAGCGTCTCCCGCACCTTGCTCAGCGGTCGCTCGAAGGGAATCTGGTTCCAGCCTTCGACGATGCGGTCCGACGACGAGCCGATCCCGAGCACGAAGCGCCCCTCGGAAGCGTCGGCGAGCGCCGCCGCCTGCTGCGCCAGCAGTGCCGGGCCGCGCTGGAAGACGCCGACGATCCCCGTCCCCAGCCGCATCTGCTCGGTCCAGGCGGCGCTCAGCGCCAGCGGCGTGAAGCCGTCCGGCCCGGCCGTCTCGCCCGTCCAGAGGTCGGTGTACCCCGCCGCCTCGGCCCGCCGGACGTGCTCCTCGTGGTCGGGGAGCGTCAATCCCGGCAGCGGCAGCGTCAGGCCCCAGCGATCCATATGCGCTGACCCTAATCGTTTGAATAGGGTTCCGGGGCAGATGGAGGCCACCCCAGCCACCAAGCCGGACCGCAACCTCGCGCTCGAGCTCGTCCGCGTCACCGAGGCGGCCGCTCTCGCCTCGGCCCGCTGGGTCGGTCGCGGCGACAAGATCGCCGCCGACCAGGCCGCCGTCGACGCGATGCGCCATGTCCTCGACTCGGTCGCGATGGACGGGACCGTCGTCATCGGCGAGGGGGAGAAGGACGAGGCGCCGATGCTCTACAACGGCGAGCGGATCGGCGACGGCACGCCGCCGGTCGTCGACATCGCCGTCGACCCGCTCGAGGGGACTCGCCTCTGCGCGCTGGGGATGCCGAGCGCGATCGCCGTCATCGCCCTCGCCGAGAAAGGCTCGATGTTCGACCCCGGCCCCTGCGTCTACATGGAAAAGATGGCCGGCGGCGAAGAGATCGCCGACCTGCTCGACCTCGACCGGCCACTGCCGGAGACCTTGAAGCTGATCGCCGACCGCAAGGGCGAGTCGATCGGCGACGTGATCGTCGTCATGCTCGACCGCCCCCGCCACGAGGAGGCGATGAAGGAAGTCCGCGAGGCCGGCGCCCGGATCCGGCTGATCACCGACGGCGACGTCTCCGCCGCCCTGCTGGCGGTGAGCGAACGCTCCCCCGTCGATCTTCTCTGGGGGATCGGTGGCACGCCCGAGGGCGTGATCTCCGCCGCGGCGCTGAAGTCGATGGGCGGTCAGCTGATCGGCCGTCTCTGGCCGCGCAACGACGAGGAGCGCTCGGCCGCGGTCGACGCCGGCTACGACCTCGACCGCGTCCTCACCGCCAACGACCTCTGCGGCGGCGAGGACGTCTTCTTCTCCGCCACCGGCGTCACCGACGGCGATGTCCTCCAGGGCGTCCGCTACCGCGGCCCCGGCGCCACCACCGAGTCGCTGGTGATGCGCTCCCGCTCGGGCACCGTCCGGCGCGTCCACGCTCGCCACGACCGCAGCAAGCTGCGGCAAGTAACCGGCGAGCGGTACGGCTAATCACCGCCTCCGCGGGTAGCGTGGAGGCGTGATCGCGGTCGCCGGCGCAACCGGCTACATCGGCGGACTCCTCTGCCGGCGCCTCTGCGAGGAGGGGCAGGAGGTCCGGGCGCTGGCGCGGCACCCCGAGCGGGCGCAGGGCCTCACGGATGCCGGCTGCGAGGTCCGCCGCGCCGACGTTCTCGAGCCCGAGACCCTCGGCCCCGCCCTCGACGGAGTCGCCGTCGCCTACTACCTCGTCCACTCGATGGGTCGCGGATCGGACGGCGACTTCGTCGAGCGCGACCATCGCGGCGCCGAGAGCTTTGCCGCGGCCGCGTCGGCCGCCGGAGTCAAACGGATCGTCTATCTCGGCGGCCTCGGCGAGGGTTCCAAGCACCTCGACAGCAGGCACGAGACGGCGCAGACGCTGCGGGCCGGCGACGTTCCCGTCAGCTACTTCCGCGCCGCGGCGGTGCTCGGCTCCGGCAGTGAGTCCTTCCGCACCGCGTTCTACCTGGTCCGGCGCCTGCCGGTGATGATCACTCCGCGCTGGGTGACGACCCGGACCCAGCCGATCGCGGTCGACGACGCCGTCTCCTACCTTGCCGCGGCGGCGGACCTCGACCTCGAAGTCGACCGGGA
Organism: Solirubrobacterales bacterium; assembly: GCA_035764545.1. Lineage (GTDB taxonomy): Bacteria > Actinomycetota > Thermoleophilia > Solirubrobacterales > 70-9 > VAYN01. The sequence goes on from DASTYZ010000148.1 coordinate 2,727, forward strand.
GATCGAAATCGGCGGACCTGACGTGACCACGTACGGCGGCATGATCGACGAGCTGGCAGAAGTTCAGGGGCGGCGGCCGCCCCTGCGAATCACCGTGCCGTTGCTGACGCCGTCGCTTTCTTCTCTCTGGATCGGGCTTGTTACGCCGGTCGACGCCGGCGTCGCCAAGCCGCTGATCGAGGGGTTGGCGACCGAGACCGTCGTCCAAGATTCCTCCGGCATGGCGCTCTTTCCCGCAATTTCGCGCACGCCCCTAAGCCGATCCCTGCGAGAAGCAGTTGAAGACTCGCGTGTTCTCTAGTAGAACTATCTGTACCTAATCAAGACTCGTAGTAGTATGGGGACAGAGGGGAGAAGACGTGAGCGGTCCAAACATAACCTCACCCGAGATTGAGTCGGACACTGAGCACCGCTCAGGCGAGCGGACGCTTGCGATGCTGTCCACGCCTCTGAACCTGTCGGTCCTCCGCGCCCTCTCAGACCGGCCGATGCGCCTGGCCGAATTGCGACAGCGAACTGGCTTGCCTGCGCAGACCACCCTGCGCGGTCATCTCGGCGGCCTCGAAGAAATCGGCGCCTTGGCGAAACGGCCGACGCAGCGGATGCCCTACGCGGTCGAGAACGAGCTGACCCCGATGGGAAAAGAGCTGCTGTTGGTGGCCGAATCGCTGGACACATGGCTTCAGCGGGCTCCCGACGGACCGATCCCGCTGGAGTCCGGAGCGGCGAGAGGGATCGTCAAGGCCTTCGTCGACGGTTGGGGCTCGGCCGTCGTCAGCACCCTGGCGATCCGGCCGATGTCGTTGACCGAACTCGATCGCGAAATTCCTGCCTTCAGCTACCCCGCCCTGGAGCGCCGGCTCTCGAGCATGCGGATGGCCGGGTTGATCGAGGCGCAGCCCGGCAAAGGCGCGGGAACGCCCTACGGCTTGACCGAGTGGGCCCGGCACGGGGTGCGGCCGCTGGCCGCCGCGGCTCGCTGCGAGCGCCTCCACATGGGACCACGGGCGGCGCCGGTGACCGAGGCGGACGTCGAGGGCGCTTTCCTGCTGGCGACGCCGCTGGTCGACCTGGCGGAAGACAGCAGCGGTACCTGCGAGTTCCACGTCGAGCCCGAGCGCGGCTTCGACAAGGAGTCGGGGGTGCGGGTCGAGGTCGAGCACGGAAAAGTCGTGGCCTGCGTGTCCGGCCTCAGCGGTGAGAGCTCCAGCTATGCCACCGGCACCGCGACCAAGTGGCTGGCCGCGATCAAAGAGGGCGCGATCGAGGAACTGCATTTCGGCGGCGGCAGGCAGTTTGCCGAAGGCCTGGTCCGCGCCATGCACCTCACCCTGATGCGGACCTGATCGCCTGCTCCTGCTCCGCGCGGGCGGCTTCTTCGCCGACGAAGGGGACGAGCAGGTTGTAGGTGAGGTCGGGAAGTAGCCGCGGTAGCTCGGCGGCGCGGCCGAGCACCACCTCCTCGTAGATGCTCGCCAGGATCGCCCCGACTGCGAGCTGGGTCGCCTCGGTCAGGGCGGGGGAGGGGTCCTCCTCCGAGAAGCCGTCATCGAGGAGTTTGGTGAAGCGGGCGTACTCGGCCTTGAAGGTGGCGCGAAATGCCGGCCCGACCGTGCTCAGCTCGACGAGGGTGAAGTGGGCCGCTTCGGGGTCGGCCGCGAACCACGCCATCGTTGCCGCCAACGCTTCCCGCATCCGGGCCGGCCATGGCCCGGGGACCGCATATGCGGCGCGGACTCGCAGCTCGAGGTCGTCAAGGAGGACCTTGTGAGCGGCGAGCATGCAGTCGAGCTTGTCGTCGAAGATTTCGTAGAAGCTCTCCCGCCCTACCCCGGCCTCGCCGAGAATGTCGGCAACCGTGGTCGCCTCATAACCCTTAGCGACGGTGACGCGGACGACCGCGGCCAGCAGGCGCTCCCGCTGCGAGCGCTCGACGATCTCCCGCGGTAGCCCGTGGCGCCCGCGGGGGAGTCGCCAACGGCGCAGGTCCTCAGGCTGGTCGATCACTGCCTCGGCGGGTCGCTGGTCGCGCCGGTTGCCAGCTTCGACTGCTCGAGTGCCTCCTCGTGGCCGCCGTAGGGGCTGACCGCGAGGTAGACGATCTGCGGCAGCAGCTCGGGGAGGCGGTCAGACTTCCCCGTCGCGATCTGATTGAGGAGGAGGACCTGGGCCTGGCCGAACGCCAGCCGCGGGTCAAGGTGGGGAGCAGAGCCGTTGCCGCTGCCTTCCCAGAGCGCTTCGAGGGCGGGAATGGTCGCTCGCCGGTAGCGCTCGATCACGGCCGGATCGACGGCGATCGCGTCGCCACTGAGGAGTTGGGCTAGGCCAGGCCGCTCGGCCAAGGCCTCCAGCACCGCAGTTGCCGCCTTGCGGGTCGCCTCGGCGGGTTCATCGTCGCTCGAGTGCGCCGCCGCGGCTGCCCGCTGCAGTTCGGTAACGCAGTACTCGACCGCGGCATCGAAACAGGACCGCTTGTCGGGGAAGTGCTTATAGAAGGTGGTGCGCGAAATTCGTGC
>DASTYZ010000149.1:0-8423 GCA_035764545.1 Solirubrobacterales bacterium
GGGCGAAAACGGTTGCGGTGACCGCTCGCGCCGACGACGGAACCGAGAAGAGCTTCGAGGCGACGGTCCGGCTGGACACGCCGAACGAGGTCACTTACTTCATAAACGGCGGTATCTTGCAGACCGTCCTGCGCAAGCTAAAAGGGTAGGCGCAGCGGGGGCCGCGGGAGGCAGGGGGGTCCGCGCGACCCTCACTGCACCTGCGCGTCGGTAGCCAGGGAGGGATGCCGACGCGAGCCGTTCCCCCTGGCGGGACTGCCCTGAGGAACAGTCAGGGTTTAGCTATAGCGGCTAAAACCCTCACGGTCAAGCGGAATCGAGCGCTTTAGGCACGTTCTTGGGGGCATTTGGGGACGCGGCGTTTATGAACCCGGTTGTTCGGCGATTCCCCAGCCCTTGCGCTCGATCACTTCGATTCCGATCACGCTGCCCACCGGCCCGACCGGGGTGAGGGTCGCGGCGAGGAGGGTGTAGGGCGCCTCCTTGCGGATGCAGGCGATCCAGATCACCACGCAGAGGGCGATGAAACCGAGGCCGTGCGCCCACCCGAACAGCATCGTCTCGGTCTCGAACCCGGGGACGAGCCAGAAGAAGAGCAGGCCGGCGAAGATCGCCAGCTCGATCCAGGAGAGGCGCTTGACCCAGACGAAGAGCTCGCCCGGGACGGGCTTTTCAAATGGCTTGCGAGCCACGTCGCCTAGTTGTTCGGGGTGAGCGCGGTGAGGACGATGCGCTCCTGCTCCCGCGCGTGGGTGCCGGAGTAGCCCTCGCCGGGGCTGGCGCGGCCCTGGCGCCCGATGTAGGTGAGGGTGACGCCCTCGGGCAGGACGTCGGGCATCCGCCGGGACATCACCTTCCAGGCGCCCATGTTGCGCGGCTCCTCCTGGACCCAGGCGATCTCCTTCAGGTTCGGGTAGGAGGCGATCAGCCGTTCCAGCTGTTCCTTGGCGAACGGGTAGAGGACCTCGACCCGGGCGATGGCGACGTTCTCGGCGGCGGCGCGGCGCTCGTTGCCGTCCATGTCGTAGTAGACCTTGCCGGTGCAGAGGACGAGCCGCTCGACCTTCTCGCGACGCTCGCCGGCGGTGGGGTCGTCGAGGATGAACTGCAGTTCGCCGTCGGTCAGCTCCTCCAGCTTCGCCGCCGCTTTGTCGAGGCGCAGCAGCCCCTTCGGGGTGAAGACGATCAGCGGCCGCGGCTTCTTGATCAGCGCCTGGCGGCGCAGCAGGTGGAAGTACTGGGCGGCGGTGGTCGGGTTGGCGATGCGGATGTTGCCCTCGGCACCGAGGGCGAGGAAGCGCTCGATCCGGGCGCTCGAGTGCTCCGGGCCCGAGCCCTCGTAGCCGTGCGGCAGCAGCAGCGTCAGCCGCGTCGACTGGCCCCACTTCGACTCGCCGGAGACGATGAAGCTGTCGATGATCACCTGACCGGCGTTGGCGAAGTCGCCGAACTGCGCCTCCCAGAGCACGAGCGCGCTCGGGCTGGCGGCCGAGTAGCCGTACTCGAAGCCGAGGCAGGCGGTCTCCGAGAGGGGGCTGTTGTAGAGCTCGAACGGGGCGGAGGCGTCCTCGAGGTGCTTCATCGGCGTGTACTCGAGGCCGGTGTTCTCGTCGTGGAGGACGAGGTGGCGGTGGGAGAAGGTGCCGCGCTCGGTGTCCTGGCCGGTGAGGCGGATGTGGACGCCGTCGGTCAGCAGCGAGCCGAAGGCGAGCGCCTCGGCGAAGCCGAAGTCGATCCCGCCGTGCTCCAGCGCCTCGGTCCGCTTGGAGAGCGGGCGGCGCAGCTTGCGGTGGACGTTGAAGCCCTCCGGCGTCTTCAGCAGCTCCTCGCTCAGCGAGCGCAGCTTGGCGCCGTCGACCGCGGTGTGGACGGGGGGGCTGGCGGTGCGGTCGAGCAGTTCGCCGGTCTGGGTGGTGCCGGTGACGGTCGGGTCCTCGTACTCGCCGGCCTCCATCTTCTCGCGCAGGCCCTTCAGCGCCCCGGACATCTCGGCGTGGCGCTCGTCGGAGGCTTTGCCGACCTCCTCGGCGGAGACCGTCTTCTCCTCGATCAGCTTCTCGGCGTAGAGCTCGGAGACCGGCGGGTGCGCCTTGATCTTCGCCGCCATCGTCGGCTGCGTGTAGGCGGGCTCGTCGGTCTCGTTGTGGCCGAAGCGGCGGTAGCCGATGACGTCGATGACGACGTCGCGGCACCAGCGCTCGCGGTAGGCCATCGCCAGGCGGATCGCGGCGATGCAGGCCTCGACGTCGTCGGCGTTGACGTGGATGATCGGGACGTTGAACCCCTTCGCCATGTCGGCGGCGTACGGGGTGGAGCGGGCGTCGGAGGGGTCGGTGGTGAAGCCGACCTGGTTGTTCTGGATCAGGTGGACGGTGCCGCCGGTCGTGTAGCCGGGCAGCGCCTGCAGGTTGAGCGTCTCGGCGACGACACCCTGGGCGGGGAAGGCGGCGTCGCCGTGCAGCAGCACCGGCACCGCCCGCTTGAACTCGTGGCCGAGGTTGGGGCCCTCGAAGTCCTGCTGGAGGAAGCGGGTGCCGCCGGTGACGACCGGGTCGACGAACTCGAGGTGGCTCGGGTTCGGGTAGAGGCGGACCGAGATTTTCTTGCCGTCGTGGGTCTCGTAGACCCCGCGATGGCCGTAGTGGTACTTGACGTCGCCGGTGCCGCCGTGGGGGATCGCCGCGACCGCCTTGACCGCGTCGATCTGCTTGGAGCCCTCGAACTCGGCGAGGATCGATTCGACTGAGCGGCCGAGGTTGTGGGCGAGGACGCTGAGGCGACCGCGGTGGGCCATCCCGAAGACGACCTCCTCGGCGGTGGAGCGCTGGGCGAGGGTGACGACTTCGTCGAGCATCGGCACGATCACGTCGAGGCCCTCGATCGAGAACATCTTCTGCCCCAAATACGCTTTCTCGAGGAAGCGCTCGAACTGGAAGACGTCGATCAGCCGGTTCAGCAGGCGCTTTTTCTCCTCGTCGGTGAGGGGCTGGCGGTGGGCACCGGTCTCGATCATCTCCCGCAGCCAGATCCGCTGCTGGTGGGAGGAGAGGTGCTCGACCTGGTAGCCGATCGTGCCGCAGTAGGCGTCGCGCATCCGCGGCAGCGCCTCGAGCAGGGTTTCGCCGGGGACGCCGATGCGGAGGATCGAGGCGGGGATCCGCGCCATCAGCTCCGGGGTCAGGTTGACGTTCTCGGGCTGCAGCGCCGGGTCGCCTTTCGGCTCGGAGCCGAGGGGATCGAGCTGGGCGGCGAGGTGGCCGTGGGTGCGGTAGGCCTTCAGCAGCGAGGTCGCCGCCTGCACTGCCTGCAGCAGCTCTTCGTCGATCTCGCCCGGGGCGGTCGTCGGTTCGGCGCTGGGGGCGGCGGCGGAGAGCGGCGGCGCCGAGGCGGAGGCGGGGTGGGCGTTGCTGACGACGGCGCCCTCGAAGCCGAGGTCTTGGGCGACGGACTCGTAGAACCCGTCCTCGCCCTGCAGCAGTTCCTCGACCCGGCGCAGGAAGGCACCCGACTCAGCGCCCTGGATGACGCGGTGGTCGTAGGTCGAGGTCAGCGTCATCACTTTGCTGACGCCGAGCTGCTTCAGCCGTTCGGGCGAGGCGTGCTTCCACTCCGGCGGGTAGGCGATCGAGCCGGTGGCGATGATCGCGCTCTGGCCGGAGAGCAGGCGCGGCACCGAAGCCATCGTCCCGATCCCGCCCGGGTTGGTGAGGCTGATGTTGGTGCCCTGGAAGTCGTCGGCGGAGAGTTTGTTCTCCCGCGTCTTCGCGATCAGCTCTTCGTAGCGGGAGTGGAAGCCGGTGAAGTCGAGCTCGTCGGCGCCCTTGATCGCCGGGACCATGAGCGTGTGGGAGCCGTCTTTTTTCTCGACGTCGACGGCGATCCCGAGGTTGACCGGGCTGCCGTCGATCGCGAAGGGCTTGCCGTCTTCTTCGGCGAAGACCCGGACCATCACCGGCAACTCCTTGGTCGCCTGCACGATCGCCCAAGCGATCAGGTGCGTGAAGGAAACCTTCAACCCACGCTCTTTCAAGACAGAGTTGATCGCCTTCCGTTTCGCATCCAAAGTGTCAACCGCAATCGTCCGGAACGAGGTCGCAGTCGGAACGGCCCGACTTTCATCCATCGCATTAGCAAGCATCGCCGCGGCCCCACGCAACTGCTTCGCCTCACCTTGGGCCGGAGCGGCAGCAGCCCCATTCCCGCCCCCATTCGCCTGCAACACATCGTCCTTCGTGACCTTGGCTCCCGGCCCCGAACCCTTCACCGAACCCAGATCCACGCCATTGGCCTCAGCAACTCTCCGAGCAACAGGCGTAGCTCTCACATCAGCCCCTGAGCCGTTGCCGGATCCGTTTGAGCCCTGGGATGAATCCCCGCCTTTCGGCGTGGGTGACGTCGTAGGGGGGACCGTCTCCTGCGTAGTTGCAGGAGACGGTGGGTCCCCTGCGTCGGCAGGACCCGCGCCCCCAGCGCTTGGTCCCTCAGCAGAACCTTCTCCCGCTTCCATCTCAGCAAGAGGAGCCCCAACAGGAACCTCATCGTCAACCTGCGCAACGATCTTGGTGATCACCCCGTCCATAGGCGCCGGCACCTCAGCATCGACCTTGTCAGTCGAAACCTCGACGACCGTGTCGCCCTCCTTGACCGAGTCCCCCTCGGCCACATGCCATTCGAGAACGATGCCCTCGCTCACGGACTCGCCCATCTCGGGCATGGTGATCTGGACCGTCGCCGTCTCGGGCATCTCTGCGCTCAGTCTAGGGGAGCGGGTTTACGGGAGCCGTCATAGAGATACCCTGGTACCCGATGAGCTATTTCGTCACCGGCGCGACCGGCTTCATCGGTCGCAATTTGGTCCAGAAGCTCCTGCAGCGGGAGGGCACGATCTACGCCCTCGTGCGGGCGGGGTCGCGAGGCCGCCTCGAGGAGCTGCGAACCGGGTTCGGCGCCGACGGCGCCCGCATCGTCCCGATCACCGGCGACCTCTCCCAGCCTGGACTCGGTGTCTCCGAGGAGGACCTGTTGACGATGCGCGGGGAGATCAAGCACTTCTTCCACCTCGCCGCGATCTACGACCTCACCGCCGACGCGGCGGCGCAGGAGGTGGCCAACGTCGAGGGGACGCGGCACGCGATCGAGCTCGCCGGCGCGCTCGAGGCTGGCTGCTTCCACCAGGTCAGCTCGATCGCCGCCGCCGGTCTCTACCGGGGCGAGTGGACCGAGGACATGTTCGAGGAGGCCGAACGGCTGGACAACAACCCCTACTTCCGCACCAAGCACGAGTCCGAGCGCCTGGTCCGCGACGAGTGCCAGCGCCCCTGGCGGGTCTACCGGCCGGGGATCGTCGTCGGCGACTCGCGGACGGGGGAGATCGACAAGATCGACGGGCCCTACTTCATGTTCAAGAGCCTGCAGCGGCTGCGGCGGGTAACGCCGAGCTGGCTGCCGTTCCTCGGCATCGAAGGCGGCGAGATCAACATCGTCCCGGTCGACTATGTCGCCGCCGCGATCGACTTCCTCGCCCACAAGCCGCGGCTGAACGGGCGCGCCTTCCACCTCACCGACCCCAACCCGCATACCGCGGGCGAGGTGATGAACATCTTCGCCCGCGCCGCCGACGCGCCGCAGATGGCGGTCCGCCTCGACAGTGACGTGACCGAGCCCGCGACCGGAGCGGTGCGGACGGCGCTGAAGCTGTTCCCGCCGGCGAAGCGGGCGGCGAAGGTGGCGCTGGACCAGCTCGGGCTGCCATCCGAGGTCCTCGGCTACATCGACTACCCGACCACCTTCGACTCGACGAAAACGCAGAAAGCGTTGAAAGGCTCCGGCCTCGAGGTGCCGCCCTTGGAGAGCTACGCGGCGCGCGTCTGGGACTACTGGGAGCGCAACCTCGATCCCGACCTCTTCAAGGACCGCTCGCTCTCGGGTGCGGTGCGGGGCAAAGTCATCCTCATCACCGGCGCCTCCTCGGGCATCGGCAAAGCGACCGCGGTCAAGGTCGCCGACGCCGGCGCGACCGTGCTCCTCGTCGCTCGCTCGCTCGACAAGCTCGAGGAGACGAAAGAGGAGATCGTCGCCGGCGGCGGCACCGCCCACATCCACCAGTGCGACCTCTCCGACATCGAGGACATCGAGCGGATGGCCGAGGAGGTGCTGACCTACCACGGGCACGTCGACATCCTCGTCAACAACGCGGGTCGCTCGATCCGCCGCTCGATCGCCCTTTCCTACGACCGCTACCACGACTTCGAGCGCACGATCCAGCTCAACTACCTCGGCGCGGTGCGGCTGATCCTGGCGCTGCTGCCGGCGATGCGCGGCCGCAAGCACGGCCACATCATCAACATCAGCTCGATCGGGACGCAGACGAACCCGCCGCGCTTCTCCGCCTACGTCGCCTCGAAGGCGGCGCTCGATGCCTTCAGCCGCGTGATCGCCTCCGAGGTGGTCGACGACAACGTCCACCTGACGACGATCAACATGCCGCTGGTGCGGACGCCGATGATCGCGCCGACGCGGATGTACGACATGTTCCCGGCGATCACCCCCGAGGAGGCAGCGGAGATGATCACCAAGGCGATGATCAACCGGCCGAAGAAGGTCGCGACCCGCCTCGGCAACTTCGGCGAGCTGCTCTACGCGGTGGCGCCGAAGGCGAGCGACTCTATCTTGAACACGGCCTACAAGCTGTTCCCCGATTCGCAGGCAGCTAAAGGGAAGAAATCTGAGGCTCGGGACAAAGCGCCTTCTACTGAGGCTGTCGCCTTTGCGCATTTGATGAAAGGCGTTCACTGGTAGTCGCTGTAGGTTGACCCCATGGCTGAGCGCAGGCTCAAGCACTGGGGTTGGGGTTACGAGGACCAGGCTCCTACGGCGACGCAGCTGCGCGAGGCGGCGGAAGGGATCCGGGCGCGTTTCGGGTTCGGGGGTGAGGTCGAGAAGCCGGTGCCTTTGGAGGAAGTGGAGCTGCGGGCGCCTCGGTTGAAGCGGCCGAGTGGGTTCGGGGACCTGTTCTCGGATGGGAAGTACGAGCGGGTTTCGCATGCGCTGGGGAAGGCCTATCGGGATGTGGTGCGCGGGTTCTATGGGCGGTTCGAGAACCCGCCGGACCTTGTTGCCTTTCCTCGGGACGAGTCCGAGATCGAGGCGGTGCTGAGCTGGGCCGAGGCGGAGGGTGCGGCGGTGATTCCGTTCGGCGGTGGGACCAGCGTTGTCGGTGGGGTAGAGCCGCGGGTGGGGGAGCGGCCCGCCGTGTCGCTGGACCTGCGGCGGCTTGATCGGGTGCTGGAGGTGGACGCGACCTCGCTGGCGGCGCGGATCCAGGCGGGGGCGACTGGGCCAGGGCTGGAGGACCAGCTGCGCGAGCACGGTCTCACCCTGCGCCACTTTCCCCAGTCCTTCGAGTACTCGACCCTGGGCGGCTGGATCGCGACCCGGGCTGGCGGCCACTTCGCGACGCTGGAGACCCACATCGACGACCTGGTCGAGTCGGTGCGGGCGATCACCCCCCGGGGGACCTGGGAGAGCCGGCGGCTGCCGGGCTCGGGGGCGGGCCCTTCGCCCGACCGGCTGCTGATCGGCTCGGAGGGCATCCTCGGCGTCATCGCCGATGCCTGGGTCCGGGTGCGGCCGCGGCCGCGGTTCAAGACCTCCGCCAGCGTCACCTTCGGCGACTTCGGCCAGGCCGCGGCGGCGGTCAGCGCCATCGCCCAATCGGGCCTGCACCCCGCCAACTGCCGTCTCCTCGATGCCGCCGAGGCCGAGCTGACCGGGGCCGGCGACGGTAGCGCCAACCTCCTCATCCTCGGCTTCGAGTCCGCCGACCACCCGGTCGATCACTGGATGGACCTGGCCCTCGATGCCGCTCGCGACCACGGCGGCACCCCCGGTGACGTCCGCACCTCCGGCGACGGCGACGACGCGGTCGGGGCCTGGCGGGGAGCGTTCCTGCTCGCCCCCTACCTGCGCGACACCTTCGTCGCCTGCGGCGTCCTCTCCGAGACCTTCGAGACGGCGATCACCTGGGACCGCTTCGAGGAATTCCACGCGATGGTGATGGAGACGACGCGGCGGGCGGTCTCCGCGGCGAGCGGCGTGCCCGCCGACGGGCCGGGTGCCCCCCGCGTCAGCTGTCGCCTCACCCACGTCTACCCCGACGGCGCCGCGCCCTACTTCACCGTCCTCGCCCCGGCGATCCGCGGCGGCGAGGTCGAGCAGTGGGACGAGATCAAGGCCGCCGTCTCCGCGGCGCTGATCGACGCCGGCGGCACGATCACCCATCACCACGCCGTCGGCCGCGACCACCGCCCCTGGTACGACCGCCAACGACCGGCCCCCTTCGCCGCCGCCCTGCGCGCCGCCAAGGCCGAGCTCGATCCGGCGGGGATGCTCAATCCCGGCGTCCTCGTCGATCCCTGACGGCG
>DASTYZ010000150.1:0-9518 GCA_035764545.1 Solirubrobacterales bacterium
GTCCCCTCTTTCATAGTGCCGGTCCCGCGAAGGTTCGATCGGCGCCCACCAGAGCGCGACACGACGCGGATCAATGAGCGGATCCGCGTTCCGCAGGTGCGCCTGATCGGCGCCGACGGCGAGCAGCTCGGGATCGTCGACATCAACGACGCCCTCAAACGCGCCCAGGAGGCCGAACTCGACTTGGTCGAGGTCGCCCCCGGCTCGAAGCCGCCGGTGACCCGCCTGCTCGACTACTCGAAGTACAAGTACGAGCAGGAGCAGAAGCAGAAGCAGGCGCGCAAGCACCAGCAGCAGGTCAACATCCGCGAAATCAAGCTGCGGCCGAAGATCGCGACCCACGACTACGAGACCAAGAAGGGTCACGTCGAACGCTTCCTCAAGCACCGGGACAAGGTCAAGGTGACGATCATGTTCCGCGGCCGCGAGCAGGCCCACCCCGAGCGCGGTCGTGACCTCCTGCAGAAGCTCTTCGAGGACCTCGACGGTCTCGCCGTGATCGAGTCGGCGCCGCTGCAGGAAGGCCGCAACATGAGCATGCTGCTCGGCCCCAGCAAAGAGGTCGACAAGATCGCCGGCGCCGAGTCGGGCGACGATTCAGCGCCCGCTGCCGACGATTCGGCCGCGGCCGACGACGCGGCCGACGCTAGCTGAGCAGTACGTCGGCGATCCGCTGCGCGGCCTGACCGTCCCAGAGCGGCGGTGGCCCGGGAGGCGTCTGCCGCCCCTCCGCCAGGATCGCCGGGATGCGTGAGATCGCCGCTGGGTCGAGGCCGAGCAGGGTGTTGGTGCCGGAGGTGACGGTGACCGGCCGCTCGGTGTTGTCGCGGAGGGTGAAGCAGGGGATGCCGAGGTAGGTCGTCTCCTCCTGAATGCCGCCGGAGTCGGTGAGGACGGCGCGGGCGTCGGCGATCAGGCTGAGGAAGTCGAGGTACCCCAGCGGGTCGGTGAGGTGGAGGCCGGGGGCGTCGGGCTCGAGGCCCTCCATCATCTTGCGGGTGCGGGGATGGACGGGGAAGAGGACCGGCGTCTCCCGGGCGAGGGCGGCGAGTTGCGAGACCGTCTCGGCGAGCAGCGGGCCGTCGACGAGGGCGGGGCGGTGGAGGGTGACCAGCAGATAGGAGCCGGGCTCGATCCCGAGGCGTGCCGCGGCGCCCGCCGCGCGAAAGCGCGCTTCCAGCGCCACCAGGGTGTCGATCATCGTGTTGCCGACCATGTGCATGCGCTCCTCCGCGATCCCTTCGGCGCGCAGATTGGTCACCGCCTCGGGGCTGTGGAGGAAGAGCCACTCGGAGAAGCGGTCGGCGACGATCCTGTTCACCTCCTCGGGCATCGTCATGTCGAAGCTGCGCAGGCCGGACTCGACGTGGGCGACCGGGATCCCCATCTTCACCGCGGTCAGCGCCGCCGCCAGGGTCGAGTTGACGTCGCCGGGGACGACGACCAGGTCCGGCTTCTCGTCTTCGAGGACCGGCTCCAGCCGCTCCATCGTCCGCGCCGTCTGGGCGGCGTGGCTGCCGGAGCCGACCTCGAGCATGTAGTCGGGCGCCGGCACCCCGAGCTCGGAGAGGAAGACCTCGGACATCAGCCGGTCGTAGTGCTGGCCGGTGTGGACGATCGCGTGGCGGCCCTCGGGGTGGCGCTCGCGCAGGGCGCCAATCACCGGTGCCGTCTTGACGAAGTTGGGCCGCGTCCCGACCACGTAGAGGATCCGCATCGCGGCGCCAGCGTACCCACGCGACAGGCGCCGCTGCGCGCGCATCGCGTCGTCTGCTTCAATAGCGGACCCGATGCCGAAGATGAAAACCCATTCCGGCGCCAAGAAGCGCTTCAAGAAGACCGCCAAGGGCAAACTCCGTGGCCGTCGCGCCTTCTCCAGTCACATCCTGGAGAAAAAGTCGCCGAAGCGGAAGCGCAAGATGGCGAAGCCGGTCGACATCGCGCCGAGCGACCAGAAGAAAGTGCGGACCCTGCTTGGAGGCGGCAAGTGAGCCGCGTCAAGCGCAGCGTCCACGCGCGCAAGAAGCGCCGCAAGGTCCTCAAGGAAGCGAAGGGCTACTTCGGCCGTAAGCACTCCTCCTACCGCTTCGCCAAAGAGCAGGTGCAGCGGTCAGGGATGTACGCCTACCGCGACCGGCGCAACAAAAAGCGCACCTTCCGTCGTCTCTGGATCACCCGCATCAACGCCGCCGCGCGGCTCGAGGGAATGAGCTACTCGGAACTGATGCACGGCCTCAACAAAGCCGAGGTCGAGGTGAACCGCAAGATGCTGGCCGACATCGCGGTCCACGACCGCGAGGCCTTCCGCCGATTTGTGGAGCTAGCCCGGGAGGGTGCGGCCGCCTGAGGGCGCACCGACATTCCTTTCTCCCGGGCGGGCCGAATTTCGGCCCGCTTTTTTGTTTCTGATGATCGAAAGCAACCAAAACGAGAAGCTGAAACTGGTTCGCAAGCTGCGGGAGCGCAAGCACCGCGAGCGCGAGGGGCTGTTCGCGACCGAGGGCGAGGATCTGCTCGCGGCCGGGTTGGCGAGTGGAACGGAGCCGAAGTTCGTGCTGGTCGCTGCTGGGTCGGGCCTCGAAGGCGAGGAGGTGGAGCCGGCGCTGCTGGCTGAGGTCTCGACGCTGGGATCCGGCACGCGCGCAATTGCGGTCTGGCCAATCCCCGAGAGCCGGACGCAGTTGTCCCCGCATACCGGGGACAACTGCGTTCAGCCCTGTCTTTACCTGCACGGGGTGGGTGATCCCGGGAACGTGGGGACGATCGTTCGCACTGCCGACGCCTTGATCGAGGGGCCGGTCGTTCTCGGGCGTGATTGCGCCGACGGCTACTCGCCCAAGGCGGTCCGCGCCAGCATGGGGTCGATCTTCTCTCGGCCGCCCGTCAAGGCGGAATTCGACGCCACCCCACAGCCGCGTGTCGCTTTAGTTGCCCACGGGGGTCAACAACTCGACACGCTCGCGGGGGCCGCCACCGTCTGCCTCGGCGCCGAGCGGGAGGGGCTGCCCGAGGAGGTGGTCGCCGCGTGCGAGCGCACGGTGACGATCCCGCTGCGCGACGGCGGTCCCGACTCCCTCAACGTCGCTGCCGCAGCGGCGATCGCGGCCCAGCGGATATCTTCGCTCGCCATGGAGGAGGCGCGGCCCGATGCTTGAGCGGATCGAGGAGATCAGGGGCGAGGCCACGGCTGCGATCGGCGCCGCCGGCTCCAGCGCCGAGCTGGAGGAGCTGCGGGTCCGGTACCTCGGCCGCAAAGCCGAGCTGACCGGCGTCCTGCGCGGGATTGCCGAGCTGCCGCCGGAGGAACGGGGCCAGGTCGGCGGGGCCGCGAACCGCGCCCGCAAGGAGCTGGAAGCGCTGCTCGAGCAGAGTGCCGAGCGGCTGAGCGCCTCCGAGCTCGAGGCGCAGCTCGTCACTGACCGCATCGACGTCACCCTGCCCGGGGCGCCGCCGCGGCCGGTCGGCCACCCGCACCTGATCGCCCGCACCACGCGGCTGATCGAGGACACGATGGTCGGCCTCGGCTACCACGTCGCCGAAGGCCCGGAGATCGAGCACGACTACTACAACTTCACGGCGCTGAACCACCCGCCCGGCCACCCGGCGCGGATGCTCCAGGACACCTTCTACGTGCAGTCGCACCCGGACGTGCTGCTGCGGACCCATACCTCGCCGATGCAGGTGCGCTCGATGGAGGCGAAGCCGCCGCCGATCTTCGTCGTCGTCCCCGGCAAGGTCTACCGGCGCGACTCCGACGCCACCCACAGCCCAATGTTCCACCAGGTCGAGGGGCTGGCGATCGGCGAGGGGCTGACCCTCGCCGACCTGCAGGGGACGCTGCTGGCGATGTGCCGGGCGCTCTTCGGCGCCGAGCGGGAGCTGCGCCTGCGCCCCCACTTCTTCCCCTTCACCGAGCCGAGCGTCGAGGTCGACGTCTCCTGCTTCCAGTGCGGCGGCAGCGGCGAGCTGGCCGGCGGCGAGCGCTGCAACCTCTGCAAGGGCCAGGGCTGGATCGAGATCCTCGGCGCCGGCATGGTCGACCCCAACGTCCTCGGCTTCGTCGAGGGCCACGGCTATGACGCCGATCGGGTCCAGGGCTTCGCCTTCGGGATCGGGGTCGAGCGGGTGGCGATGCTGCGCCACGGCGTCCCGGACCTGCGGCGCTTCTTCGACAACGACGTGCGGATGCTGGAGCAGTTCGGATGAGGGCGCCGCTCTCATGGCTGCGCGAGTACTGCGACCCCGGGATGGACCCGGCCGCGCTTGCCGACCGCCTGGTGATGACCGGGACCGAGGTTGAGCGGATCGACACGCTGGGACCCGAGTCCGGTGACGGATTTGTGGTGGGCAAGGTGCTGGCACGCGAGCAGCACCCCGATGCCGACCGCCTCAGCGTCTGCCGCGTCGACACCGGCGACGGCGAGCGGACGATCGTCTGCGGCGCCCCCAACGTCGACGCCGGCCAGACCGTCGCCGTCGTCCTGCCCGGGGCGACGATGCCCGGCGGGATGAAGATCCGCAAGGCGAAGCTGCGCGGGGTCGCCTCGGAAGGGATGATCCTCTCCGCCGCCGAGCTCGAAATTGCCGAGGAGGCGGACGGGATCATGGTCCTCGACGACGGCCCGGCGCCAGGCACGCCGCTCTCCGAGGTGCTGCCGCTGGCCGAGTCGGTGCTGGAGATCGAGGTGACGCCGAACCGGACCGACTGCTTCGGCGTTCACGGCGTCGCCCGTGAGGTCCACGCGATCACCGGCGCCGCGCTGGCGCCTGACCCTTGGTCCGACGACGCGCCGGCCGAGGGCGAGGGGGAGGCCTCCGACTACGCCTCGGTTCAGGTCGACGTCCCCGAGCTCTGCCCGCGCTTCACCGCCCGCGTCTTCACCGACGTCACCATCGCTCCCTCGCCGGCGTGGTTGCAGGCGCGGCTGACGGCGGCCGGGCAGCGGCCGATCAACAACGTCGTCGACATCAGCAACTACGTGATGCTGCTGACCGCGCAGCCGCTGCATGCCTTCGACCTCGACAAGGTCCCCGGCGGCGAGTTGATCGTCCGCACCGCGTCCGACGGCGAGAAGATGACGACGCTCGACGACGTCGAGCGCAGCTTCGATGCTGAGACCGTGCTGGTCTGTGACCGCGAGGGCCCCTCGGGGATCGCCGGGATCATGGGCGGCCAGCGCTCTGAGGTCAGCGACCAGACGACCCGCGTCCTCCTCGAGGTCGCCTGCTGGAACGGCACCAACATCCTCCGTACCTCCCGCATGCTCGGCCTCCGCTCCGAGGCCTCCTCGCGCTTTGAGAAGCAGCTGCACCCGGATCTCTGCCTGCGGGCGCAGCGGATCGCCTCTCGACTCCTGGTCGAGCTCTGCGGGGCGAAGATGGTGCCGGGGACGATCGACGAGGCGGCCAAGGTGCCCGAGCCGCGGCGGCTGCGCCTGCGGGCGAGCCGGGTCGAGGGCCTGCTCGGGATGGCGATCTCCCAGGAGGAGCAGAAGACCTACCTGGAGCGGCTCGGCTTCGAGGCGAGCGCCGACGGCGAGGACCTCGAGGTCACGGTCCCGCCGGACCGCCACTACGACGTCACCCGCGAAGTCGATCTGATCGAGGAGGTGGCGCGGGTCCACGGCATCGACGAGCACCTGCCGACGACGCTGCCGGTGACCGGCACCGAGGTCGGCGGTCTCAGTCGCGAGCAGCGGCTGCGGCGGCGGGCCGAGGACGGCCTCCGCGACCTCGGCTTCGATCAGGTGGTCGGCTGGAGCTTCACCGACCCCGGAGAGGCGGGGCGGCTGCGGATCCCCGAGGATGACCCGCGCGGGACCCCGGTCCTGCTCGCCAACCCGCTGTCCGAGGAGCAGTCGGCGATGCGGACGGCCCTGCTCGGTTCGCTGCTCGACATCGCCGCCCGCAACGTCGCCCGCGGAGCGAGCGACCTAGCCCTCTTCGAATCGGCTCGCGTCTACCTGCGGGACCCCTCGCAGGGCAAGGCGGTCGACCCCCTGGCCGGGCACTTCGCCGGCGACCAGCCGGCACCGTTCTCCGAGCCGCACCGGTTCGCCGCCCTCGCAACCGGCGCCTTGAGCGAGCGCTCATGGCGCGGCGGCGGCGCGGCCGCGGACTTCTTTGCCCTCAAGGGGGCGCTGGAAGCGCTGGCGCGACAGCTCGGGGTCGCGCTCTCCTTCGCGCCGGCCGAGCAGCCGTTCCTGCATCCGGGCCGCTCGGCCGCGGTCTCGATCGACGGCGCCGCCGCCGGCTGGCTGGGCGAGGTCCACCCGCTGGTCTGCCGGACCTGGGACCTCGACTCTGCTGTCGCTTTCGAAATTGACGCGGCGCCGCTGATCGCTGCGGCAACGGTCGGCGAGGAGACCTACGAGGACGTCACCACCTTCCCGGCCGTCTACCAGGACCTCGCCGTGGTCGTGCCTGCAGACGTCCCGGCCGAAGCCGTCAGCGAGGCGATCCGCGCGGGCGGCGGCGAGCTCCTGCAGAGGACCGAGGTGTTCGACCTCTTCGAAGGCGAGCAGCTCGGCGAGGGCCGCAAGAGCCTCGCCCTCAACCTCGAGTTCCGCGCCCCCGACCGCACCCTCACCGACGATGAGGTCGCCGGTCTGCGCGAGGCGATCAAGGCGAAGCTGGACGAGATCGGGGGGACGCTGCGTGAATAAGCGCGTGCTGGTCGCCGGCGCCTCCGGCTTCACCGGGGCGCTCGCGGCCCAGATTGTCCATGACCACCCGAGCCTGGAGCTCGTCGCCGCGACCTCGCGCAGCGACGCCGGCAAGCGGCTGGGCGAGCTCTACCCGCGCTACCGGGCACCGATCGAGCTGACCGAGCTCGACCTCGGGAACCTGCCCGACGTCGACGCAGCGATCGTCGCCTACCCGCACGGCGCCGCCGCTCCGACCGACGCCGCCCTGCGCGAGGCGGGGATCGTCGTCGTCGACCTCTCAGCCGACTTCCGGCTGCGCGACATGGACACCTACCAGCGCTGGTACGGCGATCACGGCGCCCCCGAGCTCTTCGGGACCGGCGTCTACGGGCTGACCGAGCTCTACCGCGAGGAGCTGCGGGAGGCGAAGCTCTGCGCCACCCCCGGCTGCTACCCGACCGCGAGCGTGCTGGCGCTGGCGCCGCTGGCCGAACAGGGGCTGCTCTCCGAGGTCTTCATTTCCGCGATGCAGGGGACCTCAGGCTACGGCCGCGCCAGCGACGACCTCGTCCACTTCTCGAACATGACCGAGAACGCCTTTCCCTACAAGACCGAGGGGCACCGGCACCGGCCCGAGATCGAGCAGGAGCTGGCGGCGCTTGGCAGCCCGGCACCGGTCACCTTCGTCCCGCACCTGCTGCCGCTCGACCAGGGCGAGCTCGCGACCTGCTTCGCAACCCTCTCCGAGGGGACCTCGGTGGAGGCGGTCCGCGACCTCTACGAGCAACGCTACGCCGACGAGCCCTTCGTCCACGTCCTCGACGGCCCGCCGAACCTGCGTGCGGTCCGCGACACGAACGAGTGCCACGTCTACGTCACGGTTGAGGAGCGGGGAAGGGTGATGGCCTTCTCGGCGATCGACAACATCTGGAAGGGCGCCTCCAGCCAGGGCGTGCAGAACCTCAACCTGATGCTGGGCCTGGACGAGACGGAGGGGCTGCTGTGAGCGGCTTCTTTCGATCGCGCTGGGTCGACGCCCCCGACGGCGTCGAGGAGCTCGACCCCAACCAGCTCGCACCCGGCTTCCGCGCCGGCGGCGCCCACTGCGGGCTCAAGGGCGGCGGCCGCACTGACGTCGGCCTCGTCGTCTGCGACGCCGAGGAGGTCAGCTCGGCGCTGCTGCTGACCCGCAACGCCTCCGCCGCGGCGCCGATCCGGGTTTGCCGCGAGCGCTGCGACGCCGGCGACATCCGCGCCGCCGTCGTCAACAGTGGCAACGCCAACGCCGAGACCGGCGAGCAGGGCTTCGCCGACGCGCTGGCGATGTCCACCGTCGCCGCCAAGCAGCTCGGCCTCGAGCAGCCGCAGGTCGCGGTCGCCGAGACGGGCACGATCGGCGTGCCGCTGCCGGTCGACGCCGTCCTCGTCGGTATCGCCGAGTCGGCGAAGACGCTCGCGCCCGACGGCGGCAACGCCTTCTCCGACGCGATCCTCACCACCGACCGCTGGCCCAAGCGCTGCACCCTGCGCGCTGGCGGCGTGACGCTTTCCGCCCAGGCGAAGGGGGCGGGGATGATCGAGCCGAACATGGCGACGATGCTCTGCTTCGTCCAGACCGACGCCGTCGTCGACGACGCCGACGCGCGCCTGCGCGCCGCTGTCGACGCCTCCTTCAACCGAATCACCGTCGACGGGCAGATGAGCACCAACGACACCGTCCTGTTGCAAGCGTCCGGCGCCTCCGGGCAGCCGCTGCCTGAGGGCCTGCTGGAGGCGGTGCTGATGCAGCTGGCGATCGAGATCGTCCGCGACGGCGAGGGCGCGGTCCGCACCGGACGGATCGAGGTCACCGAGGCGGCGACGCAGGCAGAGGCCGAGCGCGTCGCCCGCGCGATCGCCAACTCGCCGCTGGTCAAGACCGCCCTGTTCGGCCGCGACCCCAACTGGGGCCGGATCGCGCAGGCGGCCGGCGCCGCCCTCGCCGGCGAGGAGCTGAACGAGCTGGGGGCCGAGAACATCGACGCCGCCGAGCTTGGCGCCGACGTCGAGGAGGCCGAGATCGGGTTGCGGCTGGGCCGCGGCGACCACTGTGCCCACGTCTGGTTCTCCGACCTCGGCTACGAGTACGTGAAGCTGAACGCGGAATACACGACGTGAGCAACGAAGTCGACACCCCGCAGGCCGACGCGCGCTACGCCAGCAGCGTCGCCACCCTGCTCGAGGCGCTTCCCTACATCCGCGAGTTCCACGGGCGCACGGTGGTGATCAAGTACGGCGGCGCGGCGATGCTCGACGATGAGCTGCGCGAAGCCTTCGCCACCGACGTCGTCCTCCTCAAGTACGTCGGCCTCAACCCCGTGATCGTCCACGGTGGCGGCCCCGAGATCACCCGCTACATGGAGAAACTCGACCTCGAGGTCCGCTTCCACGAGGGCTTGCGCGTCTCCGACGCCGAGACCGTCGAGGTCGCTCAGATGGTCCTCGCCGGCAAAATCAACTCGGAAATCGTCCAGCGCCTGAACCGGCACGGCCAGGCTGCGGTCGGCCTCTCCGGCGAGGACGGCAACCTCTTCGAGGTGGCGCCGGTGGCCAACGCCGAGCAGGTCGGCTTCGTCGGCTCGATCGAGCGGGTCGACGTCGATGTCCTCAACCACATCGCCGAGGACTACATCCCGGTGATCGCATCGGTGGGCGCGGACGCCCAGGGCCAGTCCTACAACGTGAACGCCGACGCCGCCAAGGCCCTCGGCGGCGATCAGGTCGGGGCCGAGCTCAGGAACGCCCGCGCGCCCGGCGAGCGCCATCCCGGCGGCCTGGGCGATCCGGCCCCAGTTCGGGTCGCGGCCGTAGAGCGCCGTTTTCACCAGCGGC
>DASTYZ010000151.1:0-15629 GCA_035764545.1 Solirubrobacterales bacterium
CAGCGCCTCGAAGAGCTGCTCGCTCAGCGGGCCCCGCGCTCGCGGCAGCTGGATCAGTCGCCCGGCCATGGCTCCGGCGCGCTTGGGGCTTTGAAGCCGATCAGCTTGTGGGTGCCATCGCAGAGCGGCCGCATCCGCGACTTGCCGCAGCGGCAGAGGGCGATCGTGCGACGCTCCGTCTGCATCTCGTTCCCCTCCTGGTCGGTGACGACGAAGTAGCCGCGGACGAGGTAGGGACCGTCGGGGTAAGGGGTGATCGTTACCACCGAGGGGTCGGTGGACTGGTGGGTGGCCATCCTCGTCCCTGTACCCACGCGGGGGCTGGATTAAATCGGGTGCCTTGACGGGTAACCCAAGGCCATGGCAGACCAGTTGAACGGCGAGACGATCGAGCGGGACGGTGCCAGCTACCACGAGTCGGTGCGGGCAGAGATATCGCGCGAGATGGTGCGCCTCTACAAGGAGCTCTTCGGCCGCGGCCCGACCAAAGCGAGGACCGAATTCGCGGGGCCGGACATCGTCATCTGCTCGCTCGAGAACACCTTCACCCCCGCCGAGCGCAGCCTCGCCGAAATGGGCGAGCACCAGCGACTACGAGACACGCGGATGTACTTCCAGGCGGCGACCTCGGAGAAGTTCCGCGAGATCATCGAGCGCCTAACCGGGCGCAAGGTCCGCGCCTTCATCAGCGGCCTCGACGCAGAAAAGGACATCTGCGCCGAGGTCTTCTACCTCGAGAACGGCTCCTAGCCGCCCCCTAGCTAGCTGCCGTTCCCGTTCTTGCGGGCTTTCTTCGTCTCTTCCGCGGCCTCCTGGAGAAGCTCGGCTTCCCGCTCGACCGCGGCGGCGTCTTCTTTGGCCTCGATGCTCTCTTCTTTGGCCTCGAGCTTCTCGAGCTGCGCCGTCTTCTCGGCTTTGACGTTGGCCCGCTTTACTTTCGCCGCCGTTTTCGAGGCTTTCTGCTTTTTGGCTTTCTCGGCTTTCTTCGCCTTGGCCTCGCGCTCGCGACGGCGTTTCTCCGCCTGCCGCTTCTCCTGCTCGGCTTTGCGACGGGCCTCGGCGGCGGCTTTCTCGGCCGCTTTGCTGACTTCGGCCTGGCGCTCCTCTGCCTCGCGCTCCTGAACCTCGGCTTTCTCGCGCAGCGCGGTCGCCCGCTCGCGCTCTTTCGTCGCCAGCAATGAGGTCCGGCCCTCTTCCTTCAGCTCCGGATCGGCGAAGAGGACGCCGGTGGCGCTGCGGGCCCCCGCCTCGGCCCGGTCGAGCAGGTGCTTCGCGGTCGAGTCGGAGCCGCCCATCGCGCCGAGCGCGAGGTCAAACGGCGCCCGCGCCAGTTTCAGCGAGGAGTTGAAGATCGTCTTCGAGATCGTCGGCAACGCCATCTCTACTTCTCCTCCTTCGGATCGATCGCGGCCGCGGCCTCTTCGGCCCGGACGGCTTCGCGCTTCAGTTTGGCGGCGTCCTGCTTGGCCGCGCCCTTCTCCGCCGCGGCCTTCTCGCGTTTTGCCTGGGCGCGTTTTTCGCCGGCGAGGCGCTCGCGCTCGGCCGCTGCTTTATCTGCCTGGGCGCGTTTTGCCGCCTCGCGCTCCTCCTCGGCGCGCTGCCGCTCGGCCCGCTCCTCGGCCTCGATCTCCGCCGCCTCGAGTTCGACCTCGTGGCGCTCGGCCTCGACCTCGGCCCGCTCGGCCTCGACCTTGGCCTCCTGCTCCTTGCGCTCTGCCTCAGCGGCCTTGGCCGCCGCCTCAGCCTGGGCATCGGCCTGAACCTCCTGCAACTGCCCCTCGCGGTGCAGGTCTTCACGACCCAACGCCGCCCCGGCCATCTGCTTTGCCTTTCCTACAACCTTCCCTAAGGGTCCTCCAGCGACCCGCTCTTGCACACTCAAATTTGTCTCCTTCGTTCTCGTTCTCGGCTTTCTCCATCACGTACCCCTGCGGGCGGGGGCCGAACCGGACGGAGATCACATAGGAGAGATAAGGGAGGGGTCGCCGGACCCTCCCCGCTGTTGTCCGCCGACCCCTCCCTTATCTCTCCCTAGTAGCGAAGAATCGCCGCTACCCCTTCCGCCTCGGCCAGCGCCTCCGCCTGCTCGTCGCGAACGACGGTGACCTTGGCGCTGCTGGCGAGGGCGGCGCGGATCAACGACTCGGCCTCCTCGCCCAGCGAGGAGTCGAAGACGAGATGGTCGACACGGCCTTCGGCCAGTGCCTGCTTCGTCTCCTGCAAACCGGCGGCGCCGCGGCTGCCCCCCTTCGCCTCTTCCAGCGCCCGCGCGACCACCGCTCGGTCGCGCTCCTCCTCGAGCCGGTTGATGACCTCGGTGACGAGGTCGGTCAGCTGGCCGCGGGGCACCGAGATCAGGTCGGCGTCGCCGCCGGGGGTGAGCCTCGCCCGCGAGGAGCTGAAGCCGGCCTTGAAGCTCTCGACGTCGCGGGCATGACCGAAGACGATCGCCTCCTCGAGGCCGTCCGCCTCGAGCCTGTGGGCGACGAGGCCGCCGCACTCGGTGAGAAAGCGCTGGCGGTTGTGGTCGAGGCGCTCGCCGAACTGGTCGTCTTTCTGCTCCCGCCAGTCGAGGCTGGTGATACTGAGCTCCCAGTCCTCGAGCTCCTCCAGCGCCCCTTCGGTGCAGCGAAGCAGGCGCACCCGCTCGGAGGAGAGCACCGCCACCGCCCGGCTGGCGCTGTGGCCGCAGAGGTCGAGCAGCGGCGCCACCACGGGCTCGGGGCTGAACTCGGCGCAGGCGCTGGCGACAGGGGCGACCGCGGTCCCGAACCAGTGCTCTGCCCCCTCCTTCTCGGCAACCTCGACGAAGCCGGCTTCGCCCCGAGGCGGCGGCCGCAGATCGCCGTCTTCGAAGCGCTCGGTCAGCCGTTTCGCCGTCGCTCGCAGGGCGACGCGGCGATCGTGCTCGGCTTCCTTCTGCCGCTCGAGAATCGCGTCGAGGGCGTTGCGCAACTCGGTCCGCCAGGCGCCGCCGCGATCGGCGGGGTCGAAGCCGAGGTAGATGGAGAGAACGCCCAGCGGCGGCCGCCATTCGCTCAGGGTGCGGGCGTCCTCCAGGGTCGGTTGCGTCATCGACTGGCCTCCTCCTTGTCGGGTCCGCTCCGGCTACCCCGTAGGCAGCGCCGGAGAAACGGGTAGGAGACAGAGCATGAAGACCTCTATCGATACGCCGACGTTGGAGACGCCAGTTCCCGGTCCGCCCCAGCCGGACCCGGAACCGCCCACCCCCTCGCCCGAGCCGGGGCCACCCGGGCCGCCGGGCCCGCCGATGCCGGACCCGACGCCTCCGACCCCGCAGCCACAACCGCCGGCGCCCCAGATAGCCGCCTAGCCAGCGGCGCCGGAGTAGCGCAGCGAGCCCGGAGTGTCGAGGTCCTCGCCGGTCTCCAGCAGCGTCTTCAGGCCGGAGAGGATCATCGGCCAGCCGCCGTAGAGTTCGTTGTTGGCGGTCTCGCCGAGCTGGTCGTGGGTCACCCGCAGCCGGCACGAGGTTCCGACCGGCTCGATCTCCCAGGTCACCCGCGAGGACCCTTCCCGCTGGACGTCCTCGCTCCAGAGCGCGTTGAAGCTCTGCACGAGCCGCCGCGGCGGCTCGACCTCGAGGTTCTCGCCGCTGGCGATGTCGACCACCCCGGGGACCGACGCCTTGTACTCCGAGCCGGGGGTCCAGTCGGAGACGGTGCCGACGCCGAAGCTGTAGCGCTTGCGCATCTCCTCGCTGGTGATCGCCTCCCAAAGGCGCTCCGGCGTCGTCTTGATGTAGATCTCGAACAGGGTCATGCTGCCGCGCCCGCCGACCACGGTGTAGGCCTGCTCGTCGTTCATCGTTCCTTCTCCTCGTTCTCGATGTCGTGTTTCAGCTCCGTCAGGGCCGAGGCCCAGGGCGCCGCGTACTTGCTGACCCAGCGGTCGTGGATCAACCGGATCGGGACGGGGTTGAGGAAGTGCAGCTTCTCGCGGCCGCGCTTCTGGGTCGTCACCAGTCCCGCCTCCTCGAGCACCTTCAGGTGCTTCATGACGCCGAAGCGGGTCATCGGCAGCCTTCCCTCCAAGGCGCTCAGCGTCTGCCCGTCCTGCTCGAAGAGCTGGTCGAGCAGCTCGCGACGGGTGGGATCCGCCAGCGCCTTGAAGACCTCGTCCATGACCAAGACTATAGGTGACTAATTAGTCACGTGTCAAGAGATGTCACCCCGACACCTCCCCTCCCTACCTCAAATGCGACATACCGGGGCGTACCGAGATTGACACGACCATGTCTTACGCTTTAGGTTTCTTGAACGTTTAAGAGGGCTCTCGCAGGGAGGCGCCCTCCTTCTATCTCTCAAAGGGGGAGAAATTTGATGCAAGCGATCAAACGCTTGACGCTGCTCGTCTGCGCGCTCGCGCTGTTTGCCGTTCCGGCGACCGCGAACGCGACGATCACGACCAAAACGATCGACTACGGCCCGTACACGATCCCGGCCGGCAACGGCGATCCGCATGACCACGAAAACGCGGGGATGATCAGCAACCAGATCGTCCAGAACATCTCCAAGCCGTGCACCGGCTGCACGATCATCGGCGTCACCCCGGACCTCGTCTACACCGACGGGACCAAGGCGACGATCAGCCAGGGGCCGATGCTCCACCACGCGATGTTCGCCGCTCAGTCCAGCGGCAAGGCCGACGCCACCTGCGCCGGCAAAGGTCCGGGCCTGCTCGGTGAACGCTTCTTCGCCTCCGGCGACGAGCGCACCCCGGTCGACCTGACCTCCCTGCCCTACGGCTACAAGGTCAACAGCACCGAGACCTGGAACATGGTCTTCGACCTGATGAACTGGGCGACGACCAGCAAAACGGTGAAAATCCGGATGACCTGGAAGTACGCGACCGGCACCGACGCGACCAGCCGCGCCGCCGTGAAACCGGTCTGGCTCGACGCCAACCAGTGCTCGCTGAACTCCTACATCACGGTTCCGGTCGGACTCAGCGACACCCATTACGACTGGAAAGCGACCTTCGGGGGCAAACTGATTGCCGCCGCCGGTCACATCCATGACCATGGCGTCAACATCGAAATCACCAACGAGACGACCAAAAGCCTGCTCTGCAACTCGGTTGCGGGCTACGGCGGCGCGGGGTACGAAACCCCGGACGGTCGTAAACACGTGTCCTCGATGAACGTCTGCACCGGTAACCCGATCGCGACGATCGCGAAAAACGACACGATCCGCCTGCACGGCATCTACAACGTGCCGGAAGGCCACCACCTGATCGACGACGCGATGGCGATCGCGATCGCCTACATCGGCTAGCGAGCTCCGCTCGCATCCGGAAGTTCGAAGAGCGCCCGTCTTTTGACGGGCGCTCTTCTTTTGCGGACGCCTCGGCCTAGCGCTCGCAGCTTCGGACGGAGTCCGCTCCGGCACCGCCGCGGCAGCGATCGACGCCGGCGCCACCGCGCAAGCGGTCGGCTCCGCCGCCGCCCTTGATCACGTCGTTGCCGGCTGAGCCCTTGAGGAGGTCGGGCCCGCCGCGGCCAAGCAGGCGGTCGGGTCCGCCGCCGGCGAAGACGCGGTCGGCAGCGGTGCCCGCGCCGACGGCGTCGGCCCCGCCGCCGGCGCAGATCAGATCCCGACCCGCTCTCGAGACGACGCGGTCGTTGCCGGCGAGGGCGACGATGACGTCAGGGCCAGGGGTGCCGAGGAGGACGTCGTCGCCCGGGGTCCCCGTCACCGTCGCGGCGACTCCGCGACAGGTCGGGGCACCGATGACGCGGGTGGACGCGGTCGCTTTGTTGTTGCCGTTGACCGGGTCTTTCTGGTCGGCCTTGACCGTGGCCGTATTGCGGATCGTCCCGGTCTCGCGGGGAACGACGACGATCGTCGCCGTCGCCTGGGTGCCGCCGTAGTTGACGCCGACCGGTTTCAGGGCGCCGAAAGCGCAGGTGACCTTCCCGCCCTGCGCGGCGCAGTTGCCGCTGGGGCCGGTCGCCGAGACGAGGTCGACGCCGCGCGGCAGGTTGTCGGTGACGGTCACGTTCGTCGCCACCTCCGGGCCGAGATTTTCGACCCCGATCGTGTAGGTCAGCTGCGAGCCGACGCTGACCGGGTCGGGGCTATCGCTCTTCGTGATCTTCAGGTTCGCGGTCCCGGCGGGGGCAGCCGAGCCGACGTTGGCGAAGACGAAAGCGCCGAATAGACAGATGACCGGCAAGACGGCCAGGGCGGTGCGAAGTCTCATCACGTCCCTCCTCTCGTTTTCCTTGTTGCTGAAACGAAAGAGATGCGTGGACGTCAGGCTTCATATACCCCTAGGGGGTATGCTATATTTCCTGCATGGACCACAGCTCGCAGAACCTCAACGCTCTTGCCTTTTCCGCCACCGTCCACTGCCTCACCGGCTGCGCGATCGGCGAGGTCGCCGGACTGGCGATCGGCACCGCCCTCGGCTTCTCCAACTTCGGCACGATCGTGCTGGCGGTCGTCCTCGCCTTCTTCTTCGGCTACGGGCTGACCAGCCTGCCGCTGCTGCGCTCGGGAATGGCGCTTGGCGCCGTGGTCCCGATCGCCTTCGCCTCCGACACCCTCAGCATCGCGACGATGGAGATCGTCGACAACCTGATCATCCTCGCCGTCCCGGGGGCGATGGAGGCCGGGCTCGACAGCCTCCTCTTCTGGGGCAGCCTCGCCGGCGCGCTTCTGATCGCCGGTGCGGTGGCGCTACCGGTCAACCGCTGGCTGATCGCCCGCGGCCGCGGCCACGCCGTCGTCCACCGGACCGGCGTCCACGGCTAGACCTCGGCCGTGCCGGTGATGATGGTCTCGGTGCGGCCGCCGATCCAGACCTCGCCGTCGCCCTCGCTGACGTGGATGCGACCTTCGCGTTCGATCGCGGTGCCCTGGTGGGCGAGGTAGGGAGCGGTGAGGCGGCCGTCGGCGAGAAGCCACTGGGCGACGGAGGCGTTGAGGCTGCCGGTGACCGGGTCCTCGGATGCCATCCCGTTGACCGGCGCCCAGGCGCGGAGCTCGATCGCCGCCTCGGAGCCTGGCGGATATAGAGCGACGGCGCCAAGGTCGAACTCGAGCGGCCCTGGCCGCAGCTCCAGCAGCCGCTCCGGGGTTTCGAGCAGGGCGGTGATCCAGCCCGGGCCGTTGTCGACCCACTCGACCGCGAGCAGCTCGTCGGGCTCGACCCTCAGTGCCTCTGCGACTTTCGCCCGGTCCTCCTGAGAGGCCGGCCCGGAGCGCACCATCGGCGGCGCCGCGAAGGCGAACGCATTTGTCCCCGGTATGCGGGGAGAACTGCGTTCGGCTCTCCCTCCGCGGCGGACGCGGACAAGCCCCGCCTCGCACTCCTGGACGATCTTCTCCCCCGCCTCTCCCCCGGCCTCGAGCCAGGCGTGGCAGGTCCCCAGCGTCGGATGGCCGGCAAATGGCAGCTCCAGCACCGGGGTGAAGATTCGGACTCGGTAGTCGGCCTCGGTCTGCGTCGGCGGCAAGACGAAGGTCGTCTCGGCGAGGTTGGTCCAGCGCGCGAAGCGCTGCATCTCCTCATCGGTCATCCCCTCTGCGTCGAGCACCACCGCGACCGGGTTGCCCGAGCGGGGACCGCTGCCGAAGACGTCAACCTGGGCGAAGGGGATCGGCATGCCGGCGAGGCTACCTGGCGACGTGCAGCTCCAGGGCGTGGATCTGACTCTGACCGTAGGAGCCGGTCTGAACCGGGCCGGCGGCGCTGATCAGGTCGCCCGGACCCGGCAGCGGCTGCGGCCTTAGCCCGACGCGAACGTCGATCGCGGTCAACCCCGGCAGCGTGATCCCCTGCGGGTCGCGGATCACGAAATGAGCGTCCCCGTCCCCGTCGGGATCGACCCGCTCGACGTAGACGATCCGCCCCACGGTCTCCCGGCAGGCGGGATGTCCCGGTGGGCAGTGCGAGGGCTCGACCGTCTCCGTCTCCCGGTCGTTTTCATCGAGTCCGCGAGAGGCGTCGCTATGCGACGGTTTTGGCGGACTCGATGAATCGGTTGAGGTGGAGTCTCCGCATCCCGCGACCAGGACGAGCGCGAGGAGGCCGATTGCGAGCGCTCGTCCCGTCACATCCGGTACACGGGCGCGCTTGCCTCGGCCAGCGGAGCGTCGGCGCAGGCGTCGAGGGCAAAGGCAAGGACGCGGCGGGTGTCGCGGGGGTCGATGACGCCGTCGTCCCAGAGGCGGGCGCTGGAGTAGAAGGGCTTGCCTTGCTCTTCGTAGAGGTCGTGCAGTTGTTCGGCCGTCTCCGGCTGGCCTACCTCTTTCATCACCGCCGCCGCCATCTCGCCGCCCATCACCGAGATGCGGGCGTTGGGCCACATGAAGAGGAAGCGGGGCGAGTAGGCGCGGCCGCACATGCCGTAGTTGCCCGCCCCGAATGAGCCGCCGACGATCACGGTGAGCTTTGGGACGCGGGCGGTGGATACGGCGGCGACGAGCTTGGCCCCGTCCTTGGCGATCCCACCGGCCTCGTACTTGGCGCCAACCATGAAGCCGTTGACGTTCTGGACGAAGACGAGGGGGATGCGGCGCTGGTCGCAGAGCTGGACGAAGTGGGCGCCCTTGAGGGCCGACTCGGAGAAGAGGATGCCGTTGTTGGCGACGATCCCGACCGGGTGGCCGTCGATGTGGGCAAAGGCGCAGACGAGGGTTTTGCCGTACTTCTCCTTGAACTCGCGCAGCTCGGAGCCGTCGACGACGCGGCGCAGGACCTCGCGGACGTCCCAGGGGGCGCGGGAGCCGATCGGGACGACGTCGAGGATCCCGTCCGGGTCCTCGGCCGGCGGCCGCGGCTCGATCCGCTGCCAGGGCGCGGGCGGCGCCGGCGGCAGGGTGGCGACGATTTCGCGCAGGATCTGGAGCGCCTCGGCGTCGTCGGCGGCGAGGTGGTCGGCGACGCCGGACTTGCGGGCGTGGACGTCGCCGCCGCCGAGCTCCTCCGCCGTCACCTCCTCCCCGGTCGCCGCCTTCACCAGCGGCGGGCCGCCGAGGAAGATCGTCCCCTGGTGGCGGACGATCACGGTCTCGTCGCTCATCGCCGGCACGTAGGCACCGCCGGCCGTGCAGGAGCCCATCACCGCCGCCAGCTGCGGGATCTCCCGCGCCGACATCGTCGCCTGGTTGAAGAAGATGCGGCCGAAGTGGTCGCGGTCGGGGAAGACTTCGCTCTGCAGGGGCAGGAAGGCGCCACCGCTATCGACCAGGTAGATGCAGGGAAGGCGGTTCTGCAGCGCCACCTCCTGGGCGCGCAGGTGCTTCTTCACCGTCACCGGGTAGTAGGTGCCGCCTTTGACGGTGGCGTCGTTGGCGACGACGACGCAGCGGCGGCCGCTGACGGTGCCGACGCCGGTGACGATCCCGGCCCCGGGCGCGGCGTCGTCGTACATCCCGTGCGCGGCCAGCGGCGAGAGCTCGAGGAAAGCGGTGCCTGGGTCGCAGAGTTGCTCGACCCGTTCGCGGGCGGTCAGCTTGCCGCGGCCGCGGTGGCGCTCGACCGCCTTCTCACCGCCGCCGGCGTGGACGCGCTCGAGCTCGGCGATGAGCTCGGCGATGAGCTCCAGGTGTTGCTCGCGCGAGCTCTCGACCGCTCCCTTGGTCGCGCTCATCGCGGCGGGTTCTCCTTGAACGGGTCGCGCTCGGAGTGCCACTCGACCGGGCCGGCGACGAGGGTGTGGGAGCCAAGCGGGCGGCCGAGGACTTCCTGGGCGGCGCGGGCGGCATCCAACAACCTGCCGAGGTCGACGCCGGTCTCGATCCCCATCTCGTGCAGCATCGAGACCAGGTCCTCGCTGGCAACGTTGCCGGTGGCCCCGGCCGGGACCGGGCAGCCTCCGAGCTCGCCGAAGCTCGACTCGAAGGAGTCGACCCCGACCTCGAGCGCCGCCAGCACGTTGGCCAGCGCCTGGCCGCGAGTGTCGTGGAAGTGGGCGGTTAGCTCGGCGCCGACGATCTCCTCGTGGGCGCGGCGGAAGAACTCGCCGACCTGGACCGGGTTCGCCATCCCGGTGGTGTCGCCGAAGCCGATCTCGGCCGCGCCCGCGACCGAGAGCCGCTTGGCGATCTCGAAGACGCGCTCGAAGGGGACGTAGCCCTCATACGGACAACCGAAGCTGGTGCTGATGACGCCCTCGCAGCGCAGCCCCTCCTCGGTCGCCCGCGCCAGCACGTGTTCTGCGCCGGTCAGGGACTCCTCGACCGAGCGGTTGACGTTGCGGCGGTTGTGGGTCTCCGAGGCGGAGAGGAAGACGTTGACCTCGTCGATCTTCTCCCGCACCTCCAGCGCCGCTTCCAGGCCGCGCATGTTGGGGACGAGGACAGAGACCGACACCTCCTCGGGAATCTCGGCGCGTTCCAGGACCTCGCGCCCGTCGGCAAGCTGCGGGACGACGTCCGCGCGGACGAAGCTCGTCACCTCGAGGCGGCGCAGGCCGGTTTGGGCGAGCATCTCGATCAGCCGCACCTTGTCCTCGGTGGCGATCGTCTCCGGCTCGTTCTGGAAGCCGTCGCGCGGGCCGACCTCGCGGATGCGGACGGCTTTCGGGATCACAGCGCCACCTCGCTACGCCCCGAGGGCGCGGGCGATGACCATCTGCTGGACCTCGTCGGTCCCCTCGCCGATCGTCAGGATCTTGGCGTCGCGGTAGAAGCGGCAGACCGGGTACTCCTCGATGTAGCCGTAGCCGCCGTGGATCTGCACCGCCTCCTCGCAGCAGCGGACGGCGAGGCGGCCGCTCTTCAGCTTCGCCTGGGCGGCGGTGAGGCTGAAGTTTTCGCCCCGGTCCTTCATCCGCGCCGCTTTGTAGACGAGCAGGCGGGTCGCCTCGATCTCGGTCGCCATGTCGGCGAGCTTGGCCTGGATCGACTGAAAGCGGGAGATCGGCTGGCCGAAGGCCTGACGCTCCTTGGCGTAGGCGAGCGCCTCGTCGAGCGCGCCCTGGGCGAGGCCGACGCCCATCGCGGCGACGCCGATACGGCCGATGTCCAGCACCTGGAGGAACTGGCGGAAGCCCATCCCGCGCGGGCCGAGCAGGTTCTCCTCCGGGACGCGACATTCGGTGAAGGTGAGCGGGCGCGTGTCCGACGCGTTCCAACCCATCTTCCGGTAGGGCTCGCCCTGCTCGTAGCCGGGGGTGCCGTTGGCGACGATCAGGTTGGAGATCTCCTCCTCGCCGGTGCGGGCGGTGATACAGACGACGCCGGAGATATCGGTACCGGCGTTGGTGATGAACTGCTTGGCGCCGTCGATCACCCATTCGCCGCCGTCGAGACGGGCCTTGGTGCGGACGTTGCCGGCATCGGAGCCGGCCTCGGGCTCGGTCAGGCCGAAGGCGCCGAGGACCTCGCCCGCGCAGAGCCGAGGCATCCACTCCTGTTTCTGCTCCTCGGAGCCGAAGAGGTAGATCGGCTGCGTCCCCAGCGAGGTGTGAGCGCAGAGAGTGATCGCGACGGAGGAGTCAATCCGGGTCAGCTCCTCGACCGCCAGCGCGTAGGCGAGCGAGTCGCCGCCCCCGCCGCCGTACTCCTGCGGGAAGGGGATCCCCATCAGGTTGAGATCGGCGAGCTTGGCGACGATCTCGTAGGGGAAACGGTGCTCGCGGTCGAGCTCCTCAGCGACCGGGCGGACCTCCTGTACGGCGAAGTCGCGGACGGTGCGCTGGATTAGGCGGTGCTCGTCGCCGAGCTCGAAGTCCATAGTTCGACACAATACCGAATCAGCGTTCGGTATTCGCTACCCTCGGCCCGATGCCGGTTCCCTCTCCCCCAACCCGCCCCGCCCTGCGCGCCCGCTACGACGCCCGCCGCAGCGAAGTCGTCGCCACCGCCGCCGCGCTTTTCGCCGAGCGCGGCTACGACGGCACCTCGATGAGCGAGCTGACGGAGGCGACCGGCCTCGCCGCCGGCGGCCTCTACCACTACATCGAGGGCAAGGAGGACCTGCTGATCGCGATTTGCGACGAGCTACTGGAGCCGTTGCTGGAGCGAGCGCGGGAGATCGTCGCCGCCGAGGCACCGGCGGTCGAGCAGTTGCGCGAGCTGGTCGGCGCCTGGGTCGCCCACGTCGTCGAGCACCGCCACCACATGCTCGTCTTCACCCAGGAGCGGCAGGCGATCGAGCGCGAGCGCCGCTGGCGCCGCGTCCGCTCCCAACGCCAGGCCTTCGAGCGGATCCTCGACGAAGTCCTCGCCCGCGGCGAGGCCGACGGGACGATGACCTTCGCCGACCGCCGCCTCTCCCTCCTCGCCCTGCTGGGGATGGTCAACTACACGCCGCAATGGGTGCGGCCGGGCGGGCGGCTCTCCCCCGGCGAGATCGCCGACGGCTACTGCGCGATGGTGCTGAGCGGAACCTAGCCCTGGGGGCCGGCGCCGGAGGCGACGAGCACGGCGATCACGACGGCGATCAGCAGGGTCAGCACTGCGGTTTTGAATGGTGCGGGTGGCGCGGAGCGGATCATGCTCCGAAGGTAGCTCGCTAGGGCCGCGGTGCCTGTGCGTAAGAACACAGGTTGACGTTCCTCACATTAAGCAGGGTTTTCACACCTTGATCGCGAAGCGTTGCCAGCTCGATTTGGCGCTCATCGTTGTATGAGGAGGTCGGGACGGGGCCCGCGGCCGGGTGGCAGCCGATCTCGGTCCAGCCCGGCGGCAGCGCTTCGATCAACTCCACCAGGCGCTCAGGAGTGATGCCCTCGGGGAACGGTTCCCCCTTGCCGCTCTGCCCGTAGAAGCCGCCCTCGTAGCGGACGGCGCGGTTGCGCACCGGCACCCCGAGCTCAGCCGCGAGCGCCTCGACGGCTCCTTTCGCCGGCTCGGATTCGTGTACGTGCTGGTGGGAGTCGAGGTGGGTCGGGTCGCGGCCGAGCAGCGCCCGGAAGCGCTCGACCTGCGCCCGGCACTCGGCCTCGACCGAATCGCGGTCGTCAGCGTCGCAATGAAGGTAGGCCTGGATCCACTCGCCGTTCTCGTAGTCCCACTGGCCGAGGTCGACGTGAAGCCCGACGCCGAGCTCGGGGTGGTCACGGGCTTCCTCTGCTGCCGCCGCGGCGGCACCCTGGCGCACCATCAGGCTGGCGCTGGTGACGATGCCGTCGCGGTGAGCGGCGAAGACGCCTGCGTTTACCGTCGCCGAGAGGCCGAGGTCGTCGGCGTTGACGATGAGGAAACGATCGTCCGAGGCGGTGGGGGCGGCCATGGGCGCAAGTATGATCCGCCGCATCGGGCCTGAGGAGTACGAGGAGCTTTGCCGCGCGGTGGGAGCTGCGGTCGCGGAGGCAACGCCGCCGCAGTCGGTGGTCGCCGTGGTCAGCAAAGGCGACCCGAAACTGACCGCGCTTGACGGCCGCACCGGCCTGCATTTCCCGAGCGAAGCCGACGGCCGCTACTCGGGCTTCCACCCCCGCACCTCCGAGGAAGCGATCGCCCTGCTCGACACCGCCCGTGCCGCCGGCGCCGAATACCTCTGCGTCCCCGAGACCGCCTCCTGGTGGCTCGAGCACTACCAGGGCTTCTCCAACTGGCTTGGCGCCCACTGCCGCTCGGTCGGCAGTCGCCCCGGCGTCTGCGTCATCTTCGAGCTGCTCAGCTCCCCCGCTCGCGCCGCCTCCCATCCCGGTGCCGAGAGCCAGGTCCGCGCGCTGCTTGATTCGCTGCTGCCCGAGAAGGCGCTGCTGTTCACGATCGGGTTCCCGAGCGAGGGCGTCGAATCCCCTGGGCGCACCGTCACAGCCCTCTCGCGCAGCCGCGCCTTCGGTCTTCGCCGCCGCCTCGCCGACGCGCCCGGGCAGCCGGCTTTCGTCTTGATCTCAAGGCGCGAGGGCGAGGCGCCGATGGAACCGGCATTGGAACGCTCTCTTGAAGCAATCACCGAGCCGATCGCCCGGCGCGAGCACCTTTGCGACCTCTTGCAGGTGAAAAGCCTGGACAGCGGGTCTAGAATCACGCTATCTCCGCGGGTTGGAGATGTGCCGTCCGAGCCACCTTCGTCTCTGGACGGCGAGGCAGCGGACAAACTTTCGAAGCGACTGGAGCGCCTGGGCCTCCCGGGAGACGATGGCGTTTCTTCGAGTCGACCGGCAAGGGAGCGGGAGTGAGCGGCAAACCGAAGATCCTCTACGTGTCCCACAACCACCCGACGATCCGGCCGGGCGGTGCCGAGGCCTACGCCTATGAGCTCTACCGCGCAGTCCGCGACGGCGGCGAGTTCGAACCGCTCTTCCTCGCCCGCACCGGCCCCCCGGTCTCGATCTCCAGCCGCTACCACGAGGGGACGCTGCTGACCGGGGTCAACGAGGACCCCAACCAGTACTTCTTCTACACCGACACGCTGGAATACGACTGGCTCAACGGCACCCCTCGCGGCAAGGCGGCGCTGACCAAGTACCTGCGCGACTTCCTGCAGGCGCAGCAGCCGGACATCGTCCACCTCCAGCACACCCTCTTCTTCGGCTACGACATGCTGCGGGAGATCCGCCAGACCCTCGGCGAGAGCGTGCCGATCCTCTACACGCTGCACGAGTTCCTGCCGATCTGTCACCGCAATGGACAGCTTGTCCGCACGACGACCGAGAAGCCCTGCCGCGAAGAGTCGCCGCGGCGCTGCCACGAGTGCTTCCCCGAGGTCAGCCCGCAGGCGTTCTTCATGCGCAAGCGCTTCATCCAGTCGCAGATGTCGGCGGTCGACCGCTTCATCGCCCCCAGCAACTTCCTCCGCGACCGCTTCGTCGACTGGGGCCTGCCGGCCGACAAGGTGGTCCCCGAGGAGTACGGCCGCCTGCCCGTGACCGCGGCGCCGACCCGCGAGCGGCGCAAGCGCAACCGCCTCGTCTTCATCGGCCAACTCAGCTACTTCAAGGGCGTCAACGTCCTCCTCAAAGCGATGAAACGGCTGCAGGAAGACGGCGTCGACGTCCACTGCGCCGTCTACGGCGCCAACCTCGAGCTGCAGCCGGACGAGTTCCGGGCCGAATTCGCCGAGCTGCTGGAGGCGACGAAGGAGACCGTCGACTTCGAAGGCGAGTTCAACCACGACGACCTGCCGACGATCATGGCCGACGCCGACTGGGTCGTCGTCCCCTCGGTCTGGTGGGAGAACTCGCCGCTGGTGATCCAGGAGGCGGCGCAGCACCGCCGCCCGGTGATCGCCAGCGACATCGGCGGCATGGCGGAGAAAGTTCACGACGGGGTCTCCGGGCTCCACTTCAAGGCGGCCGACCCGGCCGATCTCGCTCAGACGATCGCCGGCGCGATGTCCAACCGCAAGCTCTGGGACGAACTGCAGCGCCGGATCGAGCCGCCCTACGCGATGGACGAGCACGTCCGCTCGCTGACCCGTCACTACAACGAGCTGCTGGAGATGAGCTATGCCTGAGACCGAGCTCGAGCGGTTGGAGGAGCTCGCGAGCGCGGAGGCGCAACCGCTGGCGGCGCTGCTCGCCGCGGATGTCGTGGCGGTGCACCTCGGCCCGAGCGACGAGGAGCCGGCGCTGGAGCTCTCGATCCTCGACGAGGCGGCCGGCGAGGAGGTGCGGTCGCAGTGCGTCGATCTGCGCAGCTTCCTGCGCGAGCGCCTCGGCTCGCTCGACCGCGAGGAGCGCGACACGGTCCTCGAGCTGC
>DASTYZ010000152.1:0-5005 GCA_035764545.1 Solirubrobacterales bacterium
CGAGCAGCGCCTTCGCGCCGCTGACCTCCAGCGCGTGGTCGATCTCGCGGTGGGTGTAGCGGTAGTTGAGCGGCGTCGCCACCAGCCCCGCCTTGAAGCAGGCGAGGTAGTGGACGACGAGGGCGATTCGGTTCGGCATCAGCGAGGCGATCCGGTCCCCCGGCTCCAGCCCCAGCCCGCGATAGCCGCCCGCCAGCCGCTCGGCCTCCTCCTCGAGCTCGCGCCAGCTCAGCGACCGCTCGGCCGAGACCAGCGCCACCTCATCGGCCTTCGCGTCCAGCCCGATCCGCAGCAGGTCGTTCAGCGGCGCGGCGGGCGCCTCGAGCGGTAAGCCGTCGATCAGCACGCGGTACTTCTACAGGCCGGGGCGCTTTAGCGTCCTCATGGTTCGCAAAAGCGCCCTTGCCTGCTCAAAGGATCGCCAGCTGGCGGGTGCCCTCGAGGTCGAGCAGGGCCCGCTTGCGGTCGAGTCCGCCGCCATAGCCGGTCAGGGAGCCGTCGGCGCCGATCACCCGGTGGCAGGGGACGACGATCGCGATCGGGTTGCGGCCGTTGGCGGCGCCGACTACGCGGGCCCGCTGCCAGGCCTCGATGCCGTCGTCGAAGAGGGCCGGGTCGATCTTCCCCGCCTGTTTCCCGTAGGTCACGGTCTCTCCGTATGGGATCTCCAGGAGCGCCCGCCAGGCTGCCTGCTCGAGTGCAGTTCCGGCGAGGTCGAGGGGAAAGTCGAACCGGCGCAGCTCGCCGGCGAAGTAGGCATCGAGCTGCTCGGTGACCTCGGGCATCGGCGTCTTCGCCGCTGCGGCGGGGATTCGCAGCTGTCCCGGAAAGCTGAGGTTCCTCAGCCCCGCGGAGCTCGCCACCAGAGTCAACCGGCCGATCGGGCTGTCGTAAACGGTCCAGCGGATGGCACTCATATGTATAGAACGCGCCGGGGGAATCAAACGTGAGGTCGGCGCCCAACTGCTGATTCGCGAAGACGACCCGGGGGGATATGCGTTGCCCGGGCCGTCTCCGCTGTGCTGCGTCCCTGCCCTGGGTCTAGCCCTTGGGAGTGCAGGTCCGGATGATCGTGGCCGATGCCACGGTGCCATCCGCGAAGACCGATTTCGCCAGGGCCTGCAGCTTGCCGTCGGTGCATTTGGCCGAGAGCACGCTCATCTTCTTGCCCTTGTAGGTGTAGGTCTTGCCGATCTTCAGGTCGAACGACTTGACCGAGCCGGAGCCGTTGGCGATTTTCGGAATCGAGGCGACCGATTTCAGCCCGTAGCGACCGTTGTGGATTTTCTTGATTTTCACCGTGGTCACGATCGCTCCCGTCACCGGCGCCGAGAAGAAGGCGTGGATGTAGAACGTCGTGGTGCCGCCGCGCGAGCCGCCGTTGAAGACGGTCAGCGCCGAATCCACCGGCACCGGTTTCTGTTCCGGGAACTGGACCTCGACCTCGGTCTGGCCGCCGCCGATGATCGCCTTCGGGCACGCCTTCCGCGCCGCCTTGGTGTCGCGCGACTGCAACTGGCCCGACTTGCAAACCGGCAACCCCTTGACGTTGACGGCGCCGTTCTTGTCGGTTTCGATCACCACTTCCTTCAGAGCCGGCGGATGGCCGCCGTCCTTTTTCACGATCTTTCCTGAAGCCGTCAGCGTGATCGGCGCCAGCGTCTTCTTCGGCAGCTTCTTCGGCGCGAAGCCGCCGTTGAAGGTGAAGCGAAGTTCGCCCGCTTCGACCGTCTCCCCCTTCTCCGCCATGGCGCTGCCGACTCCCGCCACCGCCACCAGCAACGCCACGATTGCCGCCAGCATCAAGTGCCCGCGTCCCGCCCCGCCCAGAATCCTCATCGTTTCTCCTTTATCCCGCCGGGCCCCACGCCCGTGACTGTGCATCCATAAACCGCGATGTCTTCCGAAGTTGCGTCAGCGCCAGGAGGAACGCGCGCAAGGACCGTTGCAGAACCGCGATGCCGTCCGGGCCTCTCGCAACCATCGGGGACATGTTGCAATTAACCGTCGTCTGTTCCAGCTGCGCCGAGGAGACCGAGGCCGTCGTCGAGAGCATCGAGGACGTCGAGCGCGATGTCTGCCCCTGCGGCTACGGCTACGTCGTCCTCTCGGTCGCCGATTTCGAGCCGGTCGAGATCAAGGGCGGCGAAGTGATCGAGCTGCGCCGCCGCGACCACCGTCGCCTCGCCGCTTAGCGGCCGCCGTGAACGTCCTCATCGCCGCGGACATGGAGGGGATCGCGGGGATCGAGAGCTACCGCGACTGCCTGCCCTCCCACCCCGCCGCCTACCGGCGCGGCCGCCGCCAGATGACCGACGAAGTCCTGGTCGCGATCGAAGCACTGCGCGCCACCGGGACTGAGCGGATCTCGGTCGGCGACTGGCACATGGTCGGGACCAACGTCGAACGCGAGCGGATGCCGGCTGGAGTCGAGGTGCGGCCGATCGCCGACTTGGCGCTGACCGAGGCGGAGCCGTCGATGGCGAAGGCGCACGGCGGCCCGCTCGACGCGGTGGTGATGCTCGGCCACCACGCCCGCACCCCGAGCCCACGCGGCTTCTGCTCCCACACCTTCGTCTGGGGGATGGAGGTGCTGCTCGACGGCGACTCGCTGAGCGAGACCCAGACCTACGCGCAGGCGCTTGCCGCCGAGGGGATCCCCATCCTCGTCGCCGCCGGCGACCGCTGGCTGCTGGAGGAGATGCGCGACGGGGAGCTCGGCAGCGCCCGCCTCCTCACCACCAAGGAGGGCGAAGGCCGAGGTCGCGCCCGCTCGGTCGATCCTGCCGACGCCCACGTCGCCCTCCGCGACGCGATCGCCACCGCGACCGCCTCGCCGCAAGAGCCGCCGCCGCTCCGCGGCTACCCCGCCGAGCTGGTCGTCAAGGTCGAGGGCGAGGAGATCGCGCGGGCGACGGTGGCCACCGCCGCCGAGCTCCTCACCGCCGTCGCCGAGGTCTTCCGCACCAGCCAGGTCTCGAAGGAGTACCGCCAGCTGGCGAAGCTGCTGCCGCCGGCCGACTCCCGCCTCCACTCCCTCCAGCGCCGGGCCGGCAGCGCCCTGGCGACGCCGGTGATGCGCTCGAAGGAGCGGCAGTGGCTGGCGGCCGCCCCACCCTATTCCTGATGAAGTTGATCAACTTTATGTAATATGGCCGCCGGCTTGACCCGGCCGGCAGCGGGATCAGGCCTCCATTCCCCCAAGCAGCAAGGAGGCACGATCTTGATGAGACCCCTTTCGAACGCCGCTCGGCGGCAAACGCGCCACGCACTGGCGGCGCTCGTCCTAGCCCTCGCGGCAGCGCTCGTCCTGCTCAACGTCGGCAAAGCGTCCGCTGGCCACGGCGGCCACGGGCTCACCCACCAGCGTCCGGGACAGAGCTCCGCCGACCAGGCGCTGGCGCTGCAGTGGTTCGACGTAACGAACACCACCGTCGCCGCCGGCGGCTTCCCACAGCCGGTCACCCAGACCCGCACCTGGGCGGTCAGCTGGCTCGCCGCGGCCCGCGCGGTCCAGGACGGCGGCAACCCGAGCTTCCGCCGGGCCGCATTCGCGACGGCGCTCCACGACACCCTCGCCGCGCAGGTCCCCGCTCGCCGGACCGAGCTGGACGAGGCCCTGGCGACGACGCTCGACGCCATCCCCAGCGGCAAGCAGAAGAGCCGCGGCATCGCAGCTGGTGAGGACGAGGCGAGCGAGGTGCTCGCCGAGCGGGCGGGCGACGGGCTCGACACCGCCTCGGTCGAAAAACCGTTCACGCCTCCGTCGCCGGCACCTGGCGTCTGGCAGCCGACTCCGCCGACCTTCGGACCGGCGGTTCGCTTCGGGCAGAAGGAGGGGCGCGCGTTCCTGCTGGCGAGCAACGACCAGTTCCGCCCCGGCCCCCCGCCGGCGCTCGACTCGCCGCAGTTCCTGGACGCGCTGGCTGAGGTGCGCGCCTACGGCCAGGACACGAGCAGTGTCCGCACCCCCGCCCAGACCGACACCGCCAAATTCATCATCCAGGACTCCTACGCCCTCTACGGGCAGGCGCTGCGAGCGGTGCTCGCCGACAGCCGCCACTCGCTCGAGTGGTACGCGCGCGGCGTCGCGGCCTTCCACGTCGTCTCGGTCGACACCCAGATCGCGATCCACGAGGCCAAGTACGTCTACGTGTTCTGGCGGCCGGTGACGGCGATCCGGACCGGCAGCGTCGACCCCGACCCGACCTGGACGCCGCTGCTGGCCACCCCGCGCCACCCGGAGTACCCGAGCGGCCACGCCGGCTACGCCGGGGCGGCCGAGGGCGTGCTGACCTGGCTGACCGGGCCGCGGGCACCGCAGCCGGTCGACGCCACCAGCGCGACGGCCCCGAGCTCCGTCCACACCTACACCCGCTGGTCGCAGATCACCCAGGAGACGATCGACGGCCGCGTCTGGGAGGGCGTCCACTACCGCTTCTCCGACGAGATCGCGGCCAAGGTCGGCAGGCAGGTAGCCGCCTGGGAGCTGCCCCGCCTCTACCGGCTAGGCCTCTAGTCGATCGCCTGCCGAGCGACCCCTCCACGCGGGGGGTCGCTCCGCAGCGCGATCTCGAGGTCGGCCGCGATGACGTTCAGCGGCCGGCCGATCAGCTCCTCGATCGCGCGGATGCGGTTGCGCACGGTGCGCCGGTCGACGCCGAGCGCGGCCGCGGTCGAGGAGATGTTGCGCTCGGCTTTGAAGTAGGCGCGGAGCGTCTCCCGCGCGACCTTGCCGCCGTCGCGCGTCCGCTCCAGCGGCTCGAGGTAGAGCTGGCGCAGGGACCGGTCCAGGAGGTCGTCGCGCAGCGCCGCTGCCTCGATCGCGACGTCCGCGTAGCGGGCCACGGTCTCGCCGCGGCGCTCGGCCACCGCCAGTGCCGCCTTCGCCTGCAGATGACTGAAGCGCCAGCCCGCCAGCCCCTCGGCCGGCTCGCCCAGGGTGACGACGACGCCCCGGGGACTCAGCTCGCCGAGGACCGCGATCACGTCGGCAGCCTCGGTC
>DASTYZ010000153.1:0-31315 GCA_035764545.1 Solirubrobacterales bacterium
GTGCTGGGGCTGCCGGGACTGCTGAAGACCTATGACCTCACCGACCGGCGGGTGCCGCTGAAGGTCTACGGGCCGGCAGGTCTGACCGATCTCTTCCAGGTCTTCTCGCCCTTCCTCGGGCGTCTCAAGTACACGCTCGACCTGATCGAGCTGGCGCCGGGGGAAGCCGTCGAGCACGACGAATACGAGGTGCGTCCGTTCGAAGCGAAACACGGCTCCCGCGCCAACGGCTACGCGATAGTCGAGGCCGAGCGCCCCGGGCGCTTCGATCCTGCCGCCGCCGCCGCGGCCGGGGTGCCGGAAGGCCCCGCGTATGCGGCGCTACAGCGGGGCGAGACCGTCGAGGGCGACGCCGGGCCCGTCACCCCCGACCAGGTGATGGGGCCGAGCCGCCAAGGCCGCACGGTCGTCATCACCGGTGACACCGCTCCCAGCCCCGCCACCGTCTCCGCCGCGGCCGACGCCGACCTGCTGATCCACGACGCCTCCTTCGCCGAGGAGGAGGCCCAGCGCGGGGCCGAAACGGGCCACTCGACCCTCGGCCAAGCCGCCGCCGTCGCCGCCGAGGCCCACGTGAAGCTCCTGGCCCTCGTCCACATCTCCTCCCGCTACCACGTAGGCAAAGTGATCGAAGAGGCAAAAGCCGTCTTCGAGCCCGTCGTAGCCCCCAAAGACTTCGACCAGATCGAACTGCCCTTCCCCGAGCGAGGTGAGCCCCATCTGATTCCCAATGGAGCCGCCAATGGAGGCGGGGACGGGTAGGTCCCCGACGAGCCCTCCCCATTTTGCGAGGAGGGGACCTACCCGTCCCCGCCTGCGCCGGTGCTACATTGACGCCGTCCTTTAACCCGGTCCCGCGAGGCCAGGAAGGAAGCAACCGAAGTGAACGAGAAGGTCGTGCTGGAGCACGACGATCTGAAGCGAACGCTGCGGCGGATCGCCCACGAGATCGCCGAGAAGAACCCCGATTCTGATCGTCTGGCGGTCGTCGGCATTCACACGCGAGGGGCTGTTCTCGCCCGTCGCCTCCA
The DNA here is from genome assembly GCA_035764545.1 of Solirubrobacterales bacterium. Taxonomy (GTDB): domain Bacteria; phylum Actinomycetota; class Thermoleophilia; order Solirubrobacterales; family 70-9; genus VAYN01. The sequence goes on from DASTYZ010000153.1 coordinate 1,032, forward strand.
CGTCTTCCTCGGCGAGCTGACCGGCTCCGAGCTGCCGATCGGCGACCTCGACATCTCCTTCTACCGCGACGACGTCGGCGCCAAGGCGCCAGCCGCGCAGCCGGTCGTCCACGCCTCCCACATCGACTTCGACCTCAGCGACCGCACCGTGATCCTGGTCGACGACGTCCTCTACACGGGCCGCTCCGTCCGCGCCGCGATCGAGGCCCTCTTCGACTACGGCCGCCCCGAGCGGGTGCAGCTGGCGGTCCTCTGCGACCGCGGCCACCGCGAGCTTCCCTTCCGCCCTGACTACGTCGGCAAGAACCTGCCGACCGCCCGCGAGGAGCGGGTCAACGTCCGCCTCGAGGAGACGGACGGCACAGACGAGGTGACGATCTCCGAGCCCAGCACCGTGGAGGTGAGCCCATGAAGCACCTGCTCTCGATCGAGCAGCTCTCACGAGCCGAAATCGAGGCGATCCTCGACCGCGCCGAGAGCTTCGCCGAGGTCGGGCGCCGCGACATCAAAAAGGTGCCGACCCTGCGCGGCCGCACCGTCGTCTCGCTCTTCTACGAGTCGAGCACCCGCACCTCGAGCTCCTTCGACCTCGCCGCCAAGCGCCTGTCCGCCGACCTCGTCTCGGTCAAGGCGGCCGGCTCCTCGGTCGACAAGGGGGAGTCGCTTAAGGACACGATCGCCACCCTCTCCGCCTACGACCCGGCCGCGATCGTGATCCGCCATCCCTACGTCGGCGCGGCGCAGATGGTCGCTGGCTGGACCTCGGCCGCGGTCGTCAACGCTGGCGACGGCAAGCACGAGCATCCAAGCCAGGCGCTGCTCGACGTCTACACGCTGCGGCGCCGCCTCGGCTCCCTCGAGGGAGTGCGGATCTGGATCGTCGGCGACGTCCTCCACAGCCGCGTCGCCCGCTCCAACCTGATCGCCTTCAACCGGATGGGCGCCGAGGTGACCGTCTGCGGCCCGCCGACCCTGATCCCGCGCGGGATCGAGGAGCTCGGCTGCGAGGTCTCCTACAGCCTCGACCGGGTCGGCGAGGCCGAGGTCGTCTACGCCCTGCGGATGCAGAAGGAGCGGATGAGCGAGAGCTTCGTCCCCTCGCTGCGCGAGTACGCCGCCAACTTCCAGATCGACAGCCGCCGCCTCAACCCCCGCCAGCTGCTGATGCACCCGGGCCCGGTCAACCGCGGCGTCGAGCTCTCCGGCGAGGCGATCGACTCGCCGCAGTCGCTGATCACCGAGCAGGTCGCCGCCGGCCTGGTCGTGCGGATGGCGATCCTCTACGAGCTGCTGGCCGGTAGCGAGGGGCAGACCCCCGCCGGCGAGGGCGAAGGCAGCAAACCGACTCCGATCGGGACCCCGGCATGAGCCTGACCGAGACCCTCGATGTCCGCGCCGGCGAGGCCGCACACCTGGTCCTGCGGCGGGCGACCGTCCTCGACCCGGTGGCGGGAATCGACGCCGTCCACGACGTCGTTGTCCGCGACGGCAAGATCGCCGCGCTTGCCTCTCCGGGCGAGGCCGACACCGACGGCGCCGAGGTGGTCGAGGCCGAGGGCCTGCACGCCTTCCCCGCCTTCTTCGACCCGCACGTCCACCTCCGCACCCCCGGCCACGAGCACAAAGAGGACGTCGAGACGGGGACCCGGGCCGCTGCCGCCGGCGGCTACTGCGGGATCCTGGCGATGGCCAACACCGAGCCGCCGGTCTCGACCGCGGCTGACATCACCGCCCTGCGCGAGCAGGCGCAGGCGGGTGCCTCGGTCCCAGTCGGCTTCCTCGCGACGGTGACCAAGGGAATGAAGGGCGAGGAGCTGACCGAGATGGTCGAACTGCGCGAAGCCGGTGCGATCGGCTTCTCCGACGACGGCCTGCCGATCACCGACGCCGGCGTCATGCGCCGGGCCCTCCAGTACCAGCACCTCTGCGGCGGCAACATCGCCCTTCATGAGGAGGACCCGGCCCTCTCGGGGCAGGGGGCGATGCACGAGGGGCCGGTCTCGGCAGCGCTCGGCCTCGGCGGCGTGCCCTCGGTCTCGGAGTCGACGATGATCGCCCGCGATGCCGCCCTCGCCGGCTACGAGCGTGCCCGCATCCACGTCCAGCACCTCTCCGCCGCCGAGTCGGTCGAGATCGTCCGCGCCGCCAAGGCCGCCGGGGTGCAGATCAGCGCCGAGGCCAGCCCGCACCACCTCTGCCGCACCGATGAGGCGGTCCGCAGCCTCGACCCGCATCGCTTCAAGATGAACCCGCCGCTGCGCGAAGAGCGCGACCGCCTGGCGCTGATCGACGGTTTGCGCGACGGCGCGATCGAGTGCATCGCCACCGACCACGCTCCCCACCAGCCGGAGGAAAAGGACGTCCCCTACGAGCAGGCGGCGATGGGGGTGACCGGTCTCGAGACGGCCTTCGCTGCCCTCCACACCGAGCTGGTCCTGCCGGGGGTGATCGACCTGGCGCTGCTGGTCGAGCGGATGGGAGGCGGCGCCGCGCCCTTCGACCTCGAGCGCCCGACCCTTGCTCTGGACTCAGAGGCAAACATCGCCCTCTGCGACCTCATCGCTGAGTGGACGGTCGGCGAGGACGGCTACGAGAGCCGCTCCGCCAACTCCTGGTGCGCCGGCGAGACCCTCACCGGCCGCGTACTAATGACCGTCGCCGCCGGCCAAGTCGCCTATCGCCTCCGCACCTTCTCGCTAGGAGTCGCAGCGTGAGGGGCGCTTTTGTCAACCCACAGGACGGAAAGGCGCCCCGATGAGCGCGTATCTCCTTCTCGAGGACGGAACCCGGCTCGACGGGCTCGCCTGCGGCGCCGATGGCGCCGTAACCGGCGAGGTCGTCTTCAACACCGCGATGACCGGCTACCAGGAGTCGGTCACCGACCCCTCCTACGCGGGCCAGATCATCGTCTTCACCTACCCACTGATCGGCAACTACGGCGTCTCGGCGACGGCGATGGAGTCCGACCGCGTCCACGCCCGCGGCGTCGTCATGCGCGACGCCAAGAACCGCGAAGACGTCGCCACCGCCGAGGGCGGCTGGCTCGACTGGCTCAGTGACTGCGGCGTGCCGGCCGTTAGCGGCGTCGACACCCGGGCGCTGGTCCGCCACCTGCGCGACCAGGGCTCGATGCGCGGCGGCATCTTCCCGGTCGAGACGGCCGAAGCCGAGGCCCGTGAGCGGATCGCCGCCGAGCCGGCGATGGCCGGCGCCGACTTCGCCCGCCAGGTGACGCCGACCGAGCCGGTCCGCTTCGAGGGCGAGGGCCCGCACGTGGTCGGGATCGACACCGGGGTCAAGCTCAGCATCGTCCGCCAGTTGCGCGAGCACGGCTGCCAGCTGACCCTGCTGCCCTGCACCAGTAGCCCGGACGAGGTCCTCGCCGAGGACCCAGACGTCGTCTTCCTCGCCAACGGCCCCGGCGACCCTGCCGCGCTCGACTACGTCGTCGACACCGTCCGCGGCGTCCTCGGCCAGAAGCCGGTCTTCGGGATCTGCCTCGGCCACCAGCTGCTCTGCCGCGCCGTCGGCCTCGAGACCTACAAGCTCCCCTTCGGCCACCGCGGCGCCAACCACCCGGTCAAGGACCTGGAGACGGGGCGGATCGACATCACCTCCCAGAACCACGGCTTCGCCGTCGTCGGCCCCGGCGGCGAGCCGAAGATCGAGGGCGACGACCCGGTCCGCTGGGACACCGACTTCGGCGTCGCCGAGCTCTCGCAGCTGAACCTCTACGACCGCACGGTCGAGGGCCTGGTCCTCCGCGACGTCGCCGGCGCCACCGTCCAGTACCACCCGGAGGCGGGCCCCGGCCCGCACGACGCCCGCCATCTCTTCGACCGCTTTCTGGAGCTCGCCGCGTGATCTGGCCGCCGCCGGAGGTCCCGCTCGAGGGCAGCATCGTCTGCCTCGAGCCGCTGGTCGAGGAGCACCGGGAGCCGCTGCGCTCGGTCGCCGGCCACCCGGAGATCTGGCAGTGGATGGACCGCCGCGTCAGCGAGACCTCAGAGGGCTTCGACACATGGTTCGACGGGCGCCTCCTCGCCCGCAAGATGGGCGACGAATACGCCTACGCGACGCTGAACGCCGCCGGCGAGCCGCTCGGGAGCTCCTCCTATCTGGCCCCGCGCCCGATCCACGACGGCATCGAGATCGGCTGGACCTGGTTGACGCCCTCGGCCTGGAGGACCGGCGCCAACGTCGAGGCGAAGCTGCTGATGTTCGGCTTCGCCTTCGACGAGCTCGGCTGTATGCGGGTCGAGCTGAAGACCGACGCCCGCAACGAGCGCAGCCGCGGCGCGATGGAAGCGCTGCCGGCGAAGTTCGAGGGGATCTTTCGCAAGCACATGCTGATGCCGGGCATCGGCGTCCGCGACTCGGCCTATTTCTCAGTCATCGACGACGAGTGGCCGTCCGTCCGTCAAAACCTGGAACAGCGCCTGGCAGGGGCGCGGGAGGTAGGCAGTGCCTAAACGCGAGGACATCCAGAAGATCCTCCTGATCGGCTCCGGCCCGATCGTGATCGGCCAGGCGGCCGAGTTCGACTACTCCGGCGTGCAGGCCTGCAAGGTCCTGCTCGAGGAGGGCTACGAAGTCGTCCTCGTCAACTCGAACCCGGCGACGATCATGACCGACCCGGAGTTCGCGACCGCCACCTACATCGAGCCGCTGCTGCCGGGCCCGGTGACGAAGATCATCGAGAAGGAGCGGCCCGACGCGCTGCTGCCGACCCTCGGCGGCCAGACGGCGCTGAACCTGGCGATGGCGCTCGAAGAGGACGGGACCCTGGAGCGGTTCGGGGTCGAGCTGATCGGCGCCAACGCCGAGTCGATCAGCCGCGCCGAGGACCGCGAGAAGTTCCGCACGACGATGAACGAGGCCGGCATCCGCATCCCCTGGTCGGTCACGGTCGAAAGCCTGGGGGAGATGGAGTCCCGCCTGACCGAAGGCGACATCACCCTGCCGGCGATCGTCCGGCCCGCCTTCACGATGGGCGGCCAGGGCGGCGGCATCGGCCGCACCGAGACGGAGCTGCGCCAGGTCGTCAGCGAGGGGCTCGCCGCCAGCCCGATCAACCAGGTCCTGGTCGAGGAGTCGGTGATCGGCTGGGGCGAGTTCGAGCTCGAGGTGATGCGCGACCGCAACGACAACGTCGTGATCATCTGCTCGATCGAGAACGTCGACCCGATGGGCGTCCACACCGGCGACTCGGTCACCGTCGCCCCGGCGCAGACGCTGCCCGACCCGCTCTTCCAGGACCTCCGCGACCAGGCGATCAAGGTGATCCGGGCGATCGGCGTCGAGACCGGCGGCTCCAACGTCCAGTTCGCGGTCAACCCCGCCGACGGCGAGATCGTCGTCATCGAGATGAACCCACGCGTCTCCCGCTCCTCAGCCCTGGCCTCGAAGGCGACGGGCTTCCCGATCGCGAAGATGGCGGCGAAACTGGCGGTCGGCTACGCGCTGGAGGAGATCCCCAACGACATCACCCGCGCCACGCCCGCCTCCTTCGAGCCGACGATCGACTACGTCGTCACCAAGATCCCGCGCTTCGCCTTCGAGAAGTTCCCCGGCTCCGAGGGCCGGCTCTCTACCTACATGCAGAGCGTCGGCGAGGCGATGGCGATCGGCCGCACCTTCCGCGAGTCTTTCGCCAAGGCGATGCGCTCGCGCGAGCTCGACAGCGCGGTCGAGATCCCCGAGTCCGAAGAGGACCTGCTGGCGGCGATCGCGAGCCCGAGCGCCGAGCGCTTCGACCTCGTCCTCGCCGCCTTCGAGCGCGGCCTCGACCTCGAGGCGGTTCACGAGGCCTGCATGGTCGACCGCTGGTTCCTCCGCGAGCTGCAGGCACTGGCAACCGAAGGCGACGGCACCGAGGGGCTCACCCGCACTTACAAGGCGGTCGACACCTGCGCCGCCGAGTTCGAGGCGGCGACGCCCTACTACTACTCCGGCCACGAGCGCCCGCGCCACGACGGCTCCCCGCCGGCGAACGAGATCCGCCGCGGCGAGAAGGAGTCCGTCGTCATCCTCGGCGCCGGCCCGAACCGAATCGGCCAAGGGATCGAGTTCGACTACTGCTGCGTCCACGCAGCGATGACCGCGCGTGAGCTCGGCCGCGACGCGGTGATGGTCAACTGCAACCCGGAGACGGTTTCGACCGACTACGACACCTCCGACCGGCTCTACTTCGAGCCGCTGACCGCAGAGGACGTGCTCGCGGTCTGCGAGCAGGAGCGACCCGAGGGGGTGATCGTCCAGTTCGGCGGCCAGACGCCGCTGAAGCTGGCCCGGACTCTGGAAGAGGCCGGGGTGCCGCTGCTGGGGACGCCGGTCGACGCGATCGACCTCGCCGAGGACCGCGGCCGCTTCGGCGAGCTGCTGGAGCGGCTCGGGGTCGAAGCGCCCCCCTACGGCACCGCCTTCTCGGCCGAGGAAGCGATCGCGGTCGCCGAACGGGTGGGCTTCCCGCTGCTGGTCCGGCCCTCCTACGTGCTCGGCGGCCGGGCGATGGAGATCTGTTACTCGACCGAGGATCTGCAGACCTACTTGGCCAAATACGTCAAGGCCGACCAGGAGCACCCGCTGCTGCTCGACCGCTTCCTCGAGAACGCGATCGAGGTCGACGTCGATGCCCTCGGCGACGGCGAGGACGTCTACGTCGCCGGGATCATGCAGCACGTCGAGGAGGCCGGGATCCACTCCGGCGACTCGGCCTGCGTAATCCCGCCGCTCAGCCTCGGCGAGGAGATGCTGGAGAAGATTCGCGCCACCAGCCGCCAGATCGCGCTCGAGCTCGGAGTCATCGGCCTGATCAACATCCAGTACGGCGTCGCCGGCGGTGAGCTCTACGTGATCGAGGCCAATCCGCGTGCCTCCCGCACCGTCCCCTTCGTCTCGAAGGCGATCGGGGTGCCGCTGGCGAAGCTCGCCTGCCGCCTGATGCTGGGCGAGAAGCTGGCCGAACAGGAGCTGCCGCAGGGGCCGCTCGAGCACGTCAGCGTCAAGGAGGCGGTGCTGCCCTTCGCCCGCTTCGCCGGCGCCGACTCGGTCCTCGGCCCGGAGATGAAGAGCACCGGCGAGGTGATGGGCATCGCCGCCGACTTCCCGACCGCCTTCGGCAAGGCCCAGGCCGCGGCCGGGGTGCGGCTGCCCGAGTCGGGCTCGGTCTTCCTTTCGGTCACCGACACCGACAAGGCCGCCGCGACCCAGCTCGCGACCCGCTTCCACGACCTCGGCTTCGAGGTGATCGCGACCGCCGGCACCGCCCAGGCGATCGAGCGGATGGGAGTGCCGGTGACCCGGATCAACAAGCTGCAGGAGGGCTCGCCGCACGTCCTCGACCTGATCCGCAAGCGCGAATGCGACCTCGTCATCAACACTCCGACCGGCTCGGGCGCCCGCACCGACGGCTACGAGATCCGCACCGCCGCGGTCCGCAACGGCATCCCCTGCGTGACGACGATGACCGGCGCCACCGCCGCCGCCCGCGCGATCGCCGCCGGCAAGGAGGTCGACGCCGAGGTCCGCTCGCTGCAGGAGATCCACGCCGGCACGGTCAGGGCGGCGCAGGCGGGATGAGCGCGCCGTTCGGTCGCCGCGCCTGCGAGGTCACGGCGAACGTGGCCTCCGGCGGCTATCGGATCTTCTCCCTGCGCGACCGCGAAGGGCCGGCTCCGGCCCCGGGCCAGTTCTACATGCTCGCCAGCGAGGACAGCTGGGGGGAGGGGGGAGGTCGCCCCTTCCTGCCGCGCGCGATCTCGGTCGCCGAGGCGGCCCCCGCTAAGGACGGGGTGAGGCTCGACTTCCTCGTCGAGGGCGTCGGGCCCGGCACCGACCGGCTCTGCGCGCTAGAGCCCGGCGAGCGCATCTGGGTGACCGGCCCGCTTGGCAACTCCTTCTCGACCCCGAAGCAGGTCAACCCCGACGCCGCCGGGGCGATCCTCGTCGGCGGCGGTATCGGCATCGCCCCGATGGCGATCTGGCGCCGCCACCTGGTCGAGCGGGGCATCCCCCTTCGCGTCCTCCTCGGCTTCCGCAACGAAGCTCACTCCGGCGGCCTCAACGAGCTCTTTTGCGCCGGCGACAGTCTCTGCCCCGACGTCCGCCTCGCCAGCGAGGACGGCCACGCCGGCCATCAGGGCTACGTCACCGACCTCCTCGCCACGATGCTCGCCGGCGACGATGCGGCCACCGCGGTCGTCTACTCCTGCGGCCCGCCGGCGATGCTGGAGGCGGTGCGGGCACTTTGCGCCGAGCGCGGCGTCGCCTGCGAGCTGGCGATGGAGTCGCCGATGGCCTGCGGCTTCGGTGCCTGTTTCGGCTGCGCGGTGCCCAAGCCCGACGGTGGCTACATGCGGCTCTGCGTCGACGGCCCGGTGGTCAGGGGAGACGCCGTGCTGGAGGTGGCGCATGCCTGACTTCTGCGGCATCGAGCTCGCCCACCCGGTCATCAACGCCTCCGGGACCTACGACGCGATCGCCGCCCGCCGCGTCTTCGGCGACGCGCTGCTCGAAGACTTCCCCTTCTCGGCCTTCGTCTCGAAGACGATTACCCCCGAGCCCCGCGCCGGCAACGCGCCACGGCGGATCTGGGAGACGCCGGCGGGGATGATCAACTCGATCGGCCTCCCGAACAAGGGCCTGGAGGAATTTCTCGCCGAGGACCTGCCGCAGCTGGCGGAGCTGCCGGTGCCGCTGATCGTCTCGGTGATGGCGACCAACCGGGAGGAGTTCTCGAGGCTAGTCGAGCGAGTGGGAGAGCGCGACGAGGTCGCCGCTCTGGAGCTGAACGTCTCCTGCCCCAACGTCCACTCGGGCCTGATCGTTGGCGAGCAACCGAGCGAGACCCTGGCGTTGTTGGAGGCGTTGCGGCCGCTGACCCCTAAGCCCCTGATCGTGAAGCTGACCCCCAACGTCGCCCAACCCGAGGCGGTCGCGGTCGCGGCGGAAGAGGGCGGCGCCGACGCTGTTTCGTTGATCAACACGCTGAAGGCGAGCGCGATCGATCCGGCCACGGGTGAGCCCGCGATCGCCGCCGGGCACGGTGGCCTCTCCGGCCCCGCCGTGCGCCCGATCGCGCTGCAGCAGCTACGCGCGGTGAGAGCTGCCACCGAGTTGCCGCTGATCGGCATGGGCGGGATCTGCACCGGAGCCGACGCGGCCGAATTTCTCTCCGCCGGGGCGGCCCTGGTCGCGGTGGGAACGGAGAGTTTCCGAGACCCCCGCGCAGGTTCGCGAATAGCGAATGACCTGGAAACCGGCGTGTCGGAGCTGGCGCCACGCTTGAAGGCCCTTCACCTCGAGTAGAGGTTGAGGCGAATTTTGGGGGTTTTGGCTTTAGTCACCTTGCACGCCCCCGAGCCGCGGCTATACTCGCCGCCCACATGACGGCCTCTCCAGTCAAATCCTCGCTCGCGGCCCCCGAACGGTCCCTCGATCAGAGGATGGACGCACTTAGGCGGGCAAACGACATCCGCACCGCCCGGGCGAAACTGAAGAAGGACCTGAAGGCAAATCGGGCGAGCATCCAGACGATTCTGCTCGACCCGCCCGAGTACGTACTCACCGCCAAGGTCTTCGACATGCTGCTGGCGGTCCCGAAGTACGGTCGCGTGAAGACGAACCGGATTCTCAACCAGTGCCGGATCTCGCCTTCGAAGACGATCGGCGGTCTCTCCGAGCGCCAGCGCGCCGAGCTGATCTCCCAGCTGCGTCGTTAGCCGACCGCCCCAGCGGTCAATATCCGCGGCCGCATGGCCAAAGTCTTCGTCATCACCGGGCCTTCGGGGGTCGGCAAGGGAACGCTGATCAAGGAGCTGCTGAAGGAAGTTCCTGACCTCGAGCTGTCCGTCTCGGCAACGACGCGAGCGCCGCGGGAGGGTGAGGTCGAGGGGCGGGACTACCACTTCCTCTCGTCTGAGGAGTTCGCGCAGCGGGTCGAAGAAGACGACTTCCTCGAGTTCGCGACCTATAGCGGCAACCGCTACGGGACGCTGCGCAGCGAGGTCGAGAGAAGGCTCGAGGCCGGCCATTCGGTGGTCTTGGAGATCGAGGTGCAGGGCGCCCAGCAGGTGCGCGCTTCCGGCATCGATTCGGTCCAGATCTTCATCGCGCCGCCGAACCCCTCGGTTCTGCGGGAGCGCTTGTCGGGCCGTGGCACCGACTCACAGGAGGCGATCGACGAGCGGCTGAAGGTCGCCGAGCAGGAGCTGGCGGTGCAGGGCGACTTCGACCACTGCGTGGTCAACGACGAGCTCGAGAGCGCCGCCGCCAAGCTCGTGGGGGTAGTTCGCCATGAGCTAGACTCCGCCGACGAATGATCAAACCACGCGTAGACAAGCTTCTGGACCACGCTGACTCCCATTACGCCGCAGTCGTCGTCGCGGCCAAGCGGGCCCGTCAGATCAACAGCTACTTCCACAACCTCGGAGAGGGCGGCTTCGGCGAGTACCCACCGCCGATGGTGGAGACCAACGCCGAGAGGAACTACCTCTCGATGTCGCTCGAAGAGCTCGCCGAGGGCAAACTGAAATACGAGTACCGCACCTAGCGGACTCAGCGCCCCGCCACTCGCGGGGCGCTTTTATTAGGGGACCATGGCCCGGATCCTCCTAGGCGTCAGCGGCGGCATCGCCGCTTACAAGTCACTCGAGCTGGCCCGGCTGGCGACGCTGGCCGGGCACGGCGTGCGGGTGGTGATGACCGAGACCGCGACCCGCTTCGTCGGCGCCGCCTCCTTCGAGGGCATCGTCGGCGCCCCGGTGCTGATCTCGGAGTTCGAGCGCGACCCGCTGCGCGGAGCCTTCCCCGGCGAAGAGCAGGCGGGGCACGACCCGATCGGCCACCTCGAGCTGGCCGGGCGCTGCGACGCCTACCTCGTCGCGCCCGCTTCGGCGAACACGATCGCCAAGCTTGCCGCGGGCGCGGCCGACTCGATGCTGACGACCTCTTTTCTCGCCTGCACGGCGCCGCGGCTGGTGGCGCCGGCGATGAACGACCGTATGTACGGCGACGCGGCAACCCAGGCCAACCTCGCCACCCTGCGCGAGCGCGGGGTCGAGGTGATCGAGCCCGACGAGGGCAAGCTCGCCTCGCGCGGCGAGTATGGCCGCGGCCGCCTGCCCGATCCCGAGCAGCTGCTGGCCCGGGTCGAGGCCGCCATTCCCGGCGGCGACCGGCCTTGGGACGGGCTGCGGGTCCTGGTCACCGCCGGCGGCACCCGGGAGCCGATCGACCCCGTCCGCTTCATCGGCAACCGCTCCAGCGGCCGGATGGGGATCGCCCTCGCGGCCGCCGCCGCCAAGCGCGGGGCGGAGGTGACGCTGATCGCGGCCAACGTCGCTCTTCCATCACCAGCAGGTGTCCGGCGCGTCGAGGTGGAGACTGCCGCTGAGCTTGCTGCCGCCGCTGAGCGCGAGTTCGCCGACGCACATGTCCTGCTGATGGCCGCCGCCCCGGCCGACTTCCGCGCTGCCGAACCGGCGGAGGGGAAGCTGAAGCGCGCCGGCTCGCTCGAGCTTTCGCTCGAGCCGACCGCGGACATCCTCGCCGCGCTGGCGGCCGAGCGCCGGCCAGGACAGACCGTGGTTGGCTTCGCCGCCGAGCACGGGGGAGAGGCGGTCGAGCGCGCCCGCGGCAAGCTGCGGCGCAAGGGCGCCGACCTGATCGTCCTCAACGACGTCTCCAATCCCGAGATCGGTTTCGAGAGCGAGCGCAACGCGGTGACGCTGATCGGTGCCGAGGCCGAGGTGGAGGTTCCGATCGACTCCAAGGACGCGGTCGCGGAGGCGATCCTGGACGAAGTCGGTCGCTTGCGGGCGAAACAGAGTCAGCCGGCAGACTGAGCGGGCTATACTGGCTTCAAGCTTTTCTGTCCCCTATGCGTGTCGAGAAGTGGGCCTGGCCCACTTTTTTTACGCCTCCACCCCAACGAAGCAGGCATGACCGACCCCACCGAGCAAGACCTTCAGCGGGAGCTCACCGAGCTCGATTCAGGCATTGACCTTGTTGCCCTCGAGAAACCGAGGACCGATGGGCTGCGCCTTTTCATCGACCACCCGGACGGGGTCGATCTCGCGCTTTGCGAAAAGGTGACCAAGCACCTAAAGCACCTGCTGGTCGATTACTCGCTCGAGGTTTCATCGCCTGGCCCCAAGTACCGCCGCACCGACACCGCTTCCGAAACCAAGGAGTCCCTTCAGTGACCAAAGAGATCGTCGACGCAGTCAAAGCGCTGGAGCAGGAGAAGGGAATCTCCGCCGACAAGCTGATGGACGCCCTCGAGGACGCCCTCCTCTCGGCCTACAAGAAGACGCCGGGAGCGGCCAAATACGCGCGCGTCGACCTCGATCACGAAACCGGGGACTTCCGCGTCTTCGAGCTGATCCTGCCGCCGGAGCTGGAGGAGAAGCTCCTGGCCGAAGCCGCCGAGCAGCAGGAGGAGCCCGAGGTCGACCCCGAGACCGGCGAACTGAAAGAGCCGGAGGACCCCGAGCTCGACCCGGAGATGATCGCCCCCTACGAGGACCAGATCACGACCAAAGACGTCACCCCTGAGGACTTCGGCCGGATCGCCGCCCAGACCGCCAAGCAGGTGATCCTGCAGCGGATCCGCGAGGCCGAGCGGCAGATGATGTACGACGAGTACCAGGACCGGGTCGGCGAGCTGATCACCGGGATCATCCAGCAGTCCGACAAGCGCTACACGCTGGTCCAGCTGCGCGAGCGGGTCGAGGCGCTGCTGCCGAAGTCCGAGCAGGTCTACAACGAGCGCTACGACCACGGGATGCGGGTCAAGGCCGTGATCACCGACGTCTCCGACTCGACCAAAGGCCCGGCGATCGTCGTCTCCCGCCGCAGCCCGGAGCTGATCAAAAGCCTGTTCGAGCTCGAGGTGCCGGAGATCGCCGACAAGCTGGTCGAAATCGTCGGCGTCGCCCGCGAGCCCGGCTACCGCTCGAAGATCGCCGTCGTCTCCCACGCCGACGGCGTCGACCCGGTCGGCGCCTGCGTCGGTCCCCGCGGCTCCCGCGTGCGGATGGTCGTCTCCGAGCTGCGCGGCGAGAAGATCGACATCATCCCCCACAACGACGAGCCCGCCCGCTTCGTCGCCAAAGCGCTTTCGCCGGCGCGCGTCCGCGAGGTAATCGTCGACGACGAGGAGCGCCAGGCGACGGTGATCGTGCCCGACGACCAGCTCTCGCTGGCGATCGGCCGCGACGGCCAGAACGCCCGCCTCGCCGCCCGCCTCACCGGCTGGCGCGTCGACATCAAGTCCGAGACGGAGTTCGCTTCCGAAGAACACGAGGTCGAGGTCGAGGGCGAAGAAACCTTCGACGGCCGCTGCATGGCGGTAATGACCACCGGCCGCCGCTGCCCGAACGCGGCCCTGCCGGGTTCGACCTACTGCGGCCTGCCGCAGCACCAGGCTCTCTCGCGCTTTGAGACCAGCCAGGTCGCGATGCTGGCCAACGTCTCCGAGACCGAGGTGGCGATCCTTGCCGACCCCGACGCCGACGAAGGCCAGGTCGAAGAGATCGTCAACCGCGCCACCAGCGAATACGTTGAGCCGACCGAGGAGGCGCCCGCCGAGGAGGCCGAGGCTCCGACGGAGGAGACCGCCGACGAGGTGGCCACCGAGGAGGCGATCGAAGAAGACATCCAGCAGGAGGCAACCGAAGCCGAGGAAGTCAGCGGTGAGACCCTCGACAATGACGACGAAGCGGCAGAGCCGATTGCCGAGGAGGCGGAGCAGGCTTAGTGGCAAAGAAACGGGTTCATGAGATCGCGAAAGCGCAGGGCGTCAGCTCGAAGGAGCTGCTCGACGCGCTGAAAGCCGCTGGGGTCGAGGCGAAAGCGGCTGCCTCCAGCGTCGAGGAGGCCGACGCCGTCAAAGCGATCTCGGCCGCCAAAGGCAACGGCGGCGCCAAGCAGGCACCGGCGAAAGCGGCTCTCAAAGCCGAGGCTCCGGCCGCGAGCGCGAAAGCGGCGCCGAAACCGGCCGCCGCCAAAGGTCCAGGCACCTCGACGAAACCGGTCCGCCCGGCCGCTCAGCAGCAGAGCAGCGGTGGGGGCGGCGGCGCCTCTTCGAAAAAACGCCGCGTCGTAATCGACTCGCAGGCATCCCGTCGCGAGCAGGGCGGGGGCCCGCCCCCGCAACGCCCGCCGCGCCGCCGTGGTGGCCGTCGCCGCCGGCCCTTGCTCGAGGAGCCGCCGGCTAAATCGGATACCCCGGATGAGCCGGAGGCCTCGAAAGTCAACTCCGGAGCGACCGTCCGCGAGGTCGCCGAATCGCTCGGGCTGGCCCCGGCCGAGGTGATCAAAAAACTGATGATGATGGGCGAGATGGCGACGCTCACGCAGACCCTTACGGATGATTCTGTGAAGGCGATCGCCGACGAGTACGGACGCAAAATCGAAATCATCCACGCCGCCGACGAGGAGCCCGAGGAGCCGGAGTTCGCCGACGCCGACGAGGACCTGCTCGACCGGCCGCCGGTGGTGACGATCATGGGTCACGTCGACCACGGCAAGACCTCATTGCTGGACGCGATCCGCGAGACCGAGGTCGCCGCGGGCGAGGCCGGTGGCATCACCCAGCACATCTGCGCCTACCAGGTCCACCACGAGGAGAAGACGATTACCTTCCTCGACACCCCGGGCCACGCCGCCTTCACGGCGATGCGCGCCCGCGGCGCCAAGGTCACCGACGTGGTGGTCGTCGTTGTTGCTGCCGACGACGGCGTCATGCCGCAGACGCGGGAGGCGATCGACCACGCCCGCGCCGCCGACGTGCCAATGCTGATCGCCGTCAACAAGATCGACAAAGAGGGCGCCAACCCGGAAAAAGTCCGTGGTGAGCTCGCCCAGATGGAGATAACTTCCGAGGAGTGGGGCGGGGACACCGTCTTCTGCGAGGTCTCGGCGAAGACCAAGCAGGGGCTCGACAACCTGCTCGACATGATCCTCCTGGTGACCGAGCTCGAGGAGCTCGCGGCCAACCCGAACGCCCCCGCCTCCGGCCACGTGATCGAGTCCCAGCTCGACCCCGGTCGCGGCCCGGTCGTCACCGTTCTCGTCGCCCGCGGCACCCTCCGCGTCGGCGACTCGCTCGTCGCCGGCCCTCAATGGGGCCGGGTGCGGGCGATGCAGGACTTCACCGGCAAAGCCGTCGAGGAGGCGGTGCCGGGGATGCCGGTCGAGGTGCTCGGCTTCGACGGCGTCGCCGACGCCGGCGAGTTCGTCCAGACCGTCGACGGCGACCGCCAGGCCCGCCAGATGGCGGGGGAGCGCGCCCACCGGCTCAAAACCGAGGCGCTGGCCCGTCGCCAGGGCCGCAAGGTCAGCCTCGACGAGGTCTTTGCCCGCGCCCAGGAGGGCGAGATCAAGGAGCTCAACATCGTCCTCAAGGCCGACGTCGCCGGCTCCCTGGAGGCGCTCCAGGACGAGCTCGCGAAGGTGCCGCAGGAACGGGTCTCGATCAACATCATCCACTCGCAGACCGGCGGCATCAACGAGTCCGACGTGATGCTCGCCTCGGCCTCCGACGCGATCATCATCGGCTTCAACGTGCGCCCGCTGCTCGACGCCAAACGCGCCGCCGCGCGCGAGGGCGTCGACGTCCGCACCTACTCGGTCATCTACAAAATCACCGAAGACCTGCGCAACGCGATGGAGGGCCTGCTGGACTCGGTCGCGGTCGAGGAGACGATCGGCGAGGCGCTGGTCAAGCAGACCTTCAAAGCCTCCAAGGTCGGCCGCATCGCCGGCTGTATCGTCGCCGAGGGCAAGGCCGTTCGCACCGCGAGCGTGCGCCTGATCCGCGAGGGAACGGTGATCTGGACCGGCGAGCTCGGCTCCCTGCGCCGCTTCAAAGACAACGTCCAGGAAGTCGAGGAGGGTCAGGAGTGCGGGATCGTCCTCGACGGGTACGCCGACGTCAAGGAGGACGACGTGCTCGAGTTCTTCCAGACCAAACAGGTCGAGCAGACCCTGGAGTAGCATGGCCGGCTCCCGCATGCGGCGCATCAACGAGGTGCTCCGCGAGGTCGTGGGCGCCGCAATCTCAGGTGAATTGAGTGACCCCCGTATCGGCTTCGTGACCGTGACCGCCGTAGAGACCAGCCCCGACCTGCGCACCGCCAAGGTGTTCGTCAGCGTGCTCGGCTCCGAGGAGGAGCGGGAGGCGACGTTCGAGGGCCTGCGCTCCTCCCACGGCGTGATTCAGTCGCGAATCGCCGCCGAGACGCGGATGAAGCGGACGCCGACGTTGACCTTCCATTACGACGACACGATCGAGAAAGGCGTTCGCATCTCTGAGCTGTTGGAGGAAGAAGAGTGAGCGCCGTCCCCGACGTCACAACTTCCGATCTCGAGCGAGTCGCCTCGGAGCTCCGCGGCCGCGATCGCTTCCTGCTGACCGCCCACGAGGGGCCTGACGGCGACGCCCTCGGCTCGCTGCTGGGGCTGCACAAAGTCCTCACCGGCCTCGGCAAGGACTCGGTGATGTTCATGGCCGCGAAAGAGTTCCCGCTGCCGATCGAGTACCGCTTCCTGCCGCTGGAGGAGGTCTTCCACGAGCCGCCGGCCGACATGGCCGACCGCACCGTCGTCTTCCTCGACTGCGGCAACATCGACCGGATGCCGGTCGAGTGGCTGACCGCGGGCGGCAACGACGTCATCAACATCGACCACCATCACGACAACACCCGCTTCGGCGACATCAACCTGGTCCAGGTCGAGGCCTCCTGCACCGCCGAGATCGTCTATGACCTGGCACTGCTGCTGGAGGCGAGGATCACGCCAGAGATCGCCTCGGCGCTCTACGTCGGCCTGATCACCGACACCGGCAAGTTCATGTACGAGAACACCAACGCCCACACCCACCGGGTCGCGGCGGACTTGATCGACGCTGGCGTCGACGTCGACGACACCTACCGCCGCCTCTACGAGCACGTGCCGCTGCCGAAGCTGCGCCTGGTCTCTCGTGCGCTCGACGGCATCTCCAGCCACTGCGACGGCAAGCTCGCGATCAGCTACATCACGATGGCCGATTACGAGGCGACCGGCGCCGGTGAGGAGATGACCGAGGGCCTGATCGACCACCTGCGCTCGATCGACGGGGTCAGGGTCGCGGCCGTGATCCGCGACCTCGGCGAACGCGGCCGGGCCGCGCGCAAGGTCAGCCTTCGCGCCAGCGCCGGCGACGTCGACGTCTCTGCCATCGCCCGCGTCAACGGCGGCGGCGGCCACAAACGCGCCGCTGGCTTCTCCACCGACCTGGAGTTCGAGCAGCTGGTCGAGTTCCTCACCGCCGAGGTCTCCGCCCAGCTTGGTTCCTGAGCGATGGCGGAGGACGCCGGCACGGTGCTGCTCTACGACAAGCCGGCTGGGGTGACCTCGCATGACGTCGTCGCCCAGGTTCGCCGCGAGCGCGGCGCCAAAACTGGGCACGCCGGCACTCTTGACCCCTTCGCCACCGGGCTGCTGCTGATCCTGCTCGGCCGCGCCACCCGTCTGCAGCGCTTTCTCGTCGGCTTGCCGAAGACCTACCTGGCGACGGCCAGGCTCGGCTGGAAGTCGAGCACCGGCGACTCCGACGGCGAGCTGACCGAGACCGGGCGGGTGCCGGAGACCCTGGAGCTGCCGACGGGGACGGTCCGCCAGCGGGTGCCGATGACCTCCGCGGTCCGCGTCGGCGGCGAGCGCCTCTACAAGAAGGCCCACCGCGGCGAAGTCGTGGAGACGCCGGCTCGCGACGTCCAAGTCCACCGCGCCGAGCTGCTCTCCGCTGAGGGCGAGCACGCCCACTTCGAGATCGAATGCTCGGCCGGGACCTACGTGCGGACCCTGGTCGAGACCCTCGAGGACGCCTACTGCTCCGATCTGCGCCGCACCGCCGTCGGCCCCTTCCGGGTCGAGGAGGCCGGCCGCGAATACAGCGCCGAGCAGGTGGCGGAGCTGGTGCCGGCAATTGGGGAGGCGCTGCGGTAATGAAGGTCACCTCGCTGCCAGACGTCGAGGTGCGGCCGCGCAAGGTCGCGATCGGCACCTTCGACGGAGTTCATCGCGGCCATCAGGCCGTGATCAAGGGCGCCGACACCGTCCTCACCTTCGATCCCCACCCGCTGGAAGTCCTGCACCCGGCGGCGACGCCGAAGCTGATCATGCCGTTCGAGGTCAAGCGCGACGTGATCGCCGGCCTCGGCGTCGAGGAGCTGGTGGTGATCCCGTTCGACAAAGAGTTCGCCAGCCGCAGTGCCGAGGACTTCATCGAGCATGTGCTGGAGGAGAAGCTCGATGCCAAACAGGTCTCGGTGGGGGAGAACTTCCGCTTCGGGGCCAAAGCCAAAGGCGACCCGGAGATGCTGGAAGCCCACCCTGAGTTCGAGACCCGGGTGGTGCCGCTGGTCGAGGTAGACGGCGAGACCGTTTCCTCGACCCGGATCCGGGCCCTGGTCGCGGCCGGGGACATGGCCGGCGCCCGCCGCTGTCTCGGCGCTCCCTTCATGGTCGAGGGAACCGTTGTCACCGGCGACCAGCGCGGCCGCGAGCTCGGCTTCCCGACCGCCAACATCGTCCCCGACGACCGCCTTGCGATCCCCGGCCACGGCGTCTACGCCGCATTTGCCGACGGCGTCCCGGCCGCCGTCAACGTCGGCGTCCGCCCGACCTTCGAGAGCGGCCGCGGTGTCCTGATCGAGACCTACCTGATCGACCGCGAAGAAGACCTCTACGGCAAGGTCCTCCGTGTTGCCTTCGTCGAGCGCCTCCGCGGCGAGCGCGCCTACCACGAGGTCGACGAGCTGATCGAGCAGATGAAGCGCGACGTCGAGGACGCCAAGCGCGTCTGCGCCGGCTTCACCCGAAACTTCTCCGAGTAAGGGGGGTTCTGCGACCAGATGTGTCGCCTCACCCTGATCCTTCTCCTCGTCGCGACCGCCCTCGGCGCGCTCCCCGGCGCGTCCGTCGCGGCGCCCAGCCTGATCGGCCAGGTCAGGGAATTCGAGGTCGGCCCCGGAACCCGCCCACAGGCGCTTGTCAACGGTCCCGACGGCAACCTTTGGTTTGCCGGTATCCGCTACGAACCGGGCCAGTTTGCCGACGTCGTCGGCAAGGTCACCCCCAAGGGGAAGGTGACGGAATTCACCCTGGACAGCCACCAGGGCAATCTCGGCCTCAGCGACATCGTCGTCGGCCCGGACGGTAACCTCTGGTTCACGGAGGGCGGCAGGCCGAAAGTGGGGCGGGTGACCGTCGACGGGCAGTTCACGGAGTTCGCGCTGCCCGATCCGGAAGTGAGCCCGATGTCGATGGCGGCGGGCGCTGACGGGAACCTCTGGTTCACCGAGTTCCGCGGCGACAAGGTCGGCAGGGTCTCGCCGACGGGAGAGGTGAGCGAAATTCCCCTCCGCGACGCCTACCGGATCGCCGCCGGCCCCGACGGCGGTCTCTGGATCGTCAGCGCCGACACGATCTACCGCCTCTCAACCGACGGCAGCAGCCGGGCCTTCCAGCTGCCGGACTCGATCAGATATCCGAACGAGATCATCAGCGGGCCGGACGGTGCGCTCTGGTTCGGCATTCAGAGCCGGTTCGGCGCCGGCGCCACCCCGGGCCTGGGACGGATCACCACCGAGGGTGAGATCTCGCAGGTCTCCGTCCCCGGGGGGCGCCAGACCTCGGCCCTCTCCAGCGGCCCCTTCGAAGACATCTGGTACAGCAACGGCGCCGGCCGGATCGGCTGGATCCTCCCCGGCGTTGCCACCGGCACCCCGGCCTGCATCAACTCTTGTCGGCGGCCGATCACCTCGCTCACCGAAGGGCCGGACGGAAAGCTTTGGTTCGCGGCCGGCGTGGCTCCGCTCGAACCCTTCGACGCGCCGGGCACCGTAGGCACCTACGCACCGCCGCCGTTGGAGATCGAGCTTGTGGGTGACGGCCGTCTCGAGGACGGGGCCCTGCGGCTCCCGGTCAGATGCCCTCTGAACCCGGCCGCCCGCCGCTGCATCGGCAAGCTGCGGCTATCGGGGCAGGGCCCGACGGTGCAGCGCCGCCTCAGCCTCCGGATCGGCCGGAACCGCGGTGTCTCGCTGCGGTTGCCCGAGAAGTCTCTACGCCGGCTCGCCGCCCGCGGCAGGCTGGTGCTGCGGGCGGTGACGAGCGTCCCCAACGGACGCGAAGATATGCGCCGGATCGTGCTGCACCGGCGGTAGGGCTCTGTGCTAGCTTGCAGCCTCCGTCGCACCAGCGTGTGCGGCGTTTTTGCGACATGAGCCTGACCAAAGAGAAAAAGAGCGAGCTGATCGGCAAGTACGGCCGCGGCGACAAGGACACCGGCTCCGCCGAGGTCCAGGTCGCGCTGATGACCGAGCGGATCAACGAACTCACCGAGCACCTGCGCGCCCACGCCAAGGACCACCATTCCCGCCGTGGCCTGCTGATGCTCGTCGGTAAGCGCCGCCGGATGCTGCGCTACCTCGAGAAGACCGACCTCGAGCGCTACCGCGCCCTGGTCAAAGAACTCGGCCTGCGGCGATGATCGCGGTCGGGGAGCAAGCCCCCGACTTCACCCTCCGCAACCAGGACGGGGAGAAGGTCTCCCTCTCCGACTACCGCGGCCGCAAAGTGATGCTGGTCTTCTACCCGGGGGACTTCAGTCCCGTCTGCGGCGATCAGCTCTCGATCTACCAGGAGGTCAAGCCGGAGATCGAGGCCAAAGGGGTCGAGCTGGTCGGGATCAGCGTCGACGGCTTCTTCGCCCACAAGGCCTTCCAGGAGAAGCTCGGCATCGACACGACGCTGCTCTCCGATTTCGAGCCCAAGGGCGAGGTCGCCCGCGCCTATGACTCCTACGTCGAGAAGCTGGGCTTCGCCAACCGCACGCTGGTTCTAGTAAGTGAGGACGGGGTGGTCGCCTGGACCTACGAATCGCCCAATCCGGGCGAGTTCCCCGGCGCCAACGTCATTTTCGACGCGCTCTCCTAGCCATGAGCGACCTCCGCTCGGCCCCGATCCCGCCGGTCGGGCCGGATGATCACGTCCGGGGAGCGGGCGCTGGCGCCGCGATCGTCTACGCCGACCTCGGCTGCCCCCACTGTGCCGCCGCCTGGCGGGAGCTGCGAGAGCGGCCGGGGGGTCTCGTCCTCCGCCACTTCCCGCTGGCCAGCAAGCACCCCCGGGCGCCAGCGCTGCATGCCGCTGCCGAGGCGGCTGGTCGCCAGGGCCGCTTCTTCGAGATGGTCGACTCGCTCTACGCGGATCGCGGGCGGGTTGACGACCCGCACCTGTGGAGTCGCGCCGAGGAGCTCGGCCTCGACCTCGAGCGCTTCGAGGCCGACCGCCGCGGCGATGAGGTGGCGGCGAGGGTGCGGCGGGACTTCGAGTCCGGCATCCGCGCCGGGGTCACCTCGACGCCGGCGCTGTTCAGCGCTCCGGCAGCCTGATCGGGAGGTTTTCCCGCATAAATTTGTTGCCGGAGCGGTCGCGGGCGATGACGATGGCGTCGAACCAGGGGTGGCCGCCTTCGGCGACAAGCTTTTCGGCTGTCTTGCGGGGTTCGCGGTCCATGTAGATGGAGAAGCGCCTCCAGACGCCGGGGTCGATCCAGGCGAAGGTGCCGATTACCGCCGAGGCTGCCCCTCGGGTTTCCATCGTCCCGTAGAGCAGCAGGCTGACGCGCTCGTTCGAGCGCACCCGCAGGAAGACACGGCGCTTCGCGAGAAAGGGCTGGCGCTTCGCGAAGCGCAGCTGCAGTCGGGGTTCGGTTTCGTCCGGGAGGCAGGGGGAGTGGCGCCGCGGGTCCCACTTGCATCCGTCCTGGCTCTGGTCTCCCCAGCCATCGTTGTCGTAGTCGTACTCGACCCTGGCGTGGAGCAGCAGCTCGGTGTCCGCGAGCTGCCGCGTCGGCGGTTCCTGCTCCAGGAGGGGTGGGGGCAGCCACTCGTCGAGCCGGCCGATTCCGCTCTCGGCATGGCCGATGGGCGCGGCCGCGGGGCCCTCGCCGGTGCCCTCGACCGAGACGTCGAGACCGAGCCGCTGGCCGTATGAGATCGGAAGGCGGGTGGCAAAGACGTGAACGCCGGGATCGTCGAGCGGCAGCGAGCGGTACCGGCTGGTGGTTAACGCCGCGCTCTTGCCCGCGAAGCTCCGCAGGCGCAGCCCGACCGCGGTGGTCGCCGGAGCTGCCTCCGCGCTCCTGACCGACCAGCGGGTAACCACGCTCTCGCCGTTGACGGTGAGGTTTTCGCCGGCGCTGCTTTCCCCCGCGAGCGAGAATTGACTGAAGCTGCAGGCCGCCTCCTTGGCCCCGGGCGCGACCGGACAGAGCTCGGCATCGGGGGGATCGTGCAGGGTGCTGCCGAGGGCGCCGGCCGCGGCGGTGCTCGGCGCCGAGATCAGCATGAGCAACAGCAAAGCCGCTGCCGCGACGGTTCTCAGCTGTCTCCCGAGGGCGGGCACGCTTGGCGACATGTACCCTGTAACCCAGTTAGAGAACGAGAGTTCTGAAAGCGATATGAGCCGCCACCCGGGCGGCCGGAGGTACAACTAAATGAGCATGTTTGACGTTACCCGCGTCTCGGCGGATATCGGCGATGGCCAGATTTCCTTTGAGACCGGCAAACTCGCGAAGCAGGCGGGTGGCGCTGTCGTCGTCCGCAGCGGCGACACGATGGTCCTCTGCACCGCCACCGTCGGCAGCCTTCGCGACGTGGACTTCCTTCCCCTCACCGTCGACATCGAGGAGCGGATGTACGCCGCGGGCAAAATCCCCGGCTCGTTCTTCCGTCGCGAGGGCAAATCGAGCGAGAAGGCGACGCTGACCGCGCGCATGATCGACCGTCCGATTCGCCCGCTCTTCCCCAAGGGCTGGCACTACGAGACGCAGCTGGTCGCGATCCCGATGTCGGTTGACCAGGTCAACCCCTACGACATCCTGGCGATGAACGGCGCCTCCGCGGCGCTGGCGATCTCACCGGTCCCGGTCGCCGATCACGTCGGCGCCGTCCGCATCGGCAAACACGAGGGCAGCTTCGTCGTCAACCCGCCCGAGGAGACGCACGAGGAGCTCGAACTCGACCTCATCGTCGCCGGCACCAGCGAGGCGATCCTGATGGTTGAGGCCGGCGCCAGCGGCGTCACCGAGGCCGAGATCCTCGACGCCCTCGACATCGCCCACGCCGAGATCAAGAAGCTCTGCGCCGTGATGGAGGAGCTGCAGCAGAAGGTCGGCAAGGAGAAGATCCAGGTCGAGGCTCCCAGCATCGACGAGGGCCTGCTCTCCGAGATCCGCTCCTCGCACGGCCAGGCACTGGTCGACGCGATCGCGACCGAGGGCAAGCTCGAGCGCTACGAGGCGATCGACAAGGTCAAGGACGAGGTCGTCGGCCACTACGCCGCCGCCCACGAGGAGGGCGAGGTCGACGCCGACCGCGTCGCCGAGGTCAAGGCCGCGATCAACTCGATCGAGAAGGACACGATCCGCAAGGCGATCGCCGTCGAAAAGAAGCGCCCCGACGGCCGCGCCCAGGACGAGATCCGTCCGATCGAGACCGAGGTCGACATCTCCCCGCGCGTCCACGGCTCCGCCCTGTTCACCCGCGGCGAGACCCAGATCCTCTCCAACGTCGCACTGGGCACGACCCGGATGGACATGCGGATCGACACGCTCGGCCTGCAGACCACGAAACGGTTCTGGCACCACTACAACTTCCCGCCCTTCTCGGTCGGGGAGGCGGGCTTCATGCGCGGCCCGAAGCGCCGTGACATCGGCCACGGCGCCCTCGCCGAGCGCGCCTTGGTGGCGACGATCCCCGACGAAGAGTCGTTCCCGTACGTGATCCGGGTGGTCTCCGAGACCCTCGAGTCCAACGGCTCCTCTTCGATGGGCTCGGTCTGCGCCTCCTCGATGGCCCTCCAGGCCGCGGGTGTCCCGGTCACCGCACCGGTCGCCGGCGTCGCCATGGGCCTGATCAAGGAGGGCGACGACTACATCGTCCTCACCGACATCGCCGGCGTCGAGGACCACCTCGGCGACATGGACTTCAAGGTCGCCGGCACCAGCGACGGCATCACCGCGCTGCAGATGGACATCAAGATCACCGGCGTCACCTTCGACATCCTCCGGGACGCGCTGGACCAGGCCCTCAAGGGCCGCCAGTTCATCCTCGGCAAGATGGCGGAGGCGATCGACGGGGCCCGGGAGAAACTCTCGATCCACGCCCCCGCGATCGAGTCGATCAAGATCGACCCGGAGAAGATCGGGGCGGTCATCGGCAAAGGCGGCGAAACGATCCGCGCCCTCTGCGAGGAGTTCGAAGCCGAGATCGACGTCGAGGACGACGGCACGGTGCGGATCTACGCGCCGACCGGCGAACTCGTCGAGGGCTGTGTCGCCCGCATCAACTCGATGACCAAGGAGGCCGAGATCGGCGATCGCTACGACGCCGCCAAAGTCGTCAAGACGACGACCTTCGGCGCCTTCGTCGAGCTGGTCAAGGGCACCGACGGCCTGCTTCACATCTCCAACGTGAAGCCGGGCGAGCGGGTCGACTCCGTCGACGACGTTCTCAGCGCCGGCGACCTGATCGACGTCACCGTGGTCGAGGTCGACAAGGAGCGGGGCCGGATCGGCCTCCGCCTCACCGAGGACCCTTCGGTGGCCGGTAAATCGCCGGAGGAACTGGCTTCGGTCGGCTCCGGCGACGGTGGTCGTCGCAACGGCGGCGACCGCGGTGGACGCGGCGGTCGCGACCGCGAGCGCGGCGGTCGTGGCGGACGTGAACGTGAGCGTCGCGGCTAGTTGACTGGCGCGAAGCTCACCGAGCTCGATTCGGGCGTACGGGTCGTCACCGAGGAGGTTCCCTCGGTCCGATCCGTAGCGCTCGGGCTCTGGGTCCGGACCGGATCCAGGAATGAGACCCCGGCGCAGGCCGGGGTCTCGCATTTCCTCGAGCACCTGCTGTTCAAGGGCACCGCGAAGTACTCGGCGATCGAGATCTCCGAGCGCTTCGACGGGCTCGGGGCGTCGATCAACGCCGCCACCGGCAAGGAGACGACCCACCTGCACGCCCGTTTCCTCGACGAGCACACCGACGCGGTCTTCGAGACGCTCTCGGAAATGCTGCTGGCGCCGACCTACCCGGAAATCGACTCCGAGCGCCAGGTGGTGCTGGAGGAGATCGCGATGTACGACGACGAGCCCCAGGACCGGGTCCACGACGTCCTCGCCGAGGCCGTCTTCGGCGAGCACCCGCTCGGCCGTCGCGTACTCGGCGAACCCGAGGTGATCGCCTCGATCCCGGTCCCCGACATCGAGGCCTACCGCAGCGCCCACTACGCGGCGCCGCAGATCGTCGTCGGTGCCGCCGGCCACCTCGACCACGACCGCATCGTCGAGCTGGCGAAGCAGCTGGTCAACCCGCCGAGCGAGGGGGAGGGGGAGACCCGCGAAGCGTCGCTCAACGGCGACGCCCGACTCTGCTTCCTCAGCAAGGAGACCGAGCAGTACCACATCTGTTTCGGGGCGCCGGGCCTGCGCCGCGACGACCAGCGCCGCTACCCGCTCGCCGTCCTCGACGCGATCTTCGGCGGCTCGACCTCGTCCCGGCTCTTCCGCGAGGTGCGCGAGAAGCGCGGCCTCGCCTACTCGGTCGGCTCCTACAACGAGCAGTTCACCGACCAGGGGCTCGTCGCCACCTACGTCGGCACCCGCGAGGACAACGTCGAGGAGGCCTGCCAGATCATCGGCTCCGAGATGGCGCGCCTGCGCTCGGAGCCGGTCTCCGACGAGGAGCTGGTGCGGGCCAAGGAGAGCGTCAAGGGTCGCCTCGTCCTCTCCTCGGAGTCGACGGCGGCGCGGATGACCCGGATCTCGCGGGCGACCCTGTTCGGGCTGCCGATCGAAACCCTCGACGAGATGCTGGCCAAAGTCGACGCGATCTCCGTCGACGACCTGACCGAGCTGGCGGCCGAGCTCTACGCCGCCGACCGCCTCTCCGCCGCCTGCGTCGGCGCCGACGAAGACCGCTTCAAGGCCGCGCTGGCGCCCGTGAGCGAGGCCCTGGTAGCGGCATGACCCGGGTTGCTGTTGCCGGCGCCGCCGGCAAAATGGGCGCCACCGTCTGCGAAGCGGTCGAAGAGGCCGATGGGCTCGAGCTGACGGGCCGCGCCGACCCGGCGCTGGGAACCGAGCTCTCCGAGGTGCTGCCGGACGCCGACGTCGTCGTCGACTTCACCGTCCCCGACACCGCCCTCGCCAACGTCAAGCAGTGCCTCGAGGCCGGCGTCCACACCGTCGTCGGCACCACCGGCTTCGACCTCGACGCCGCCCGCGCCGCCGCCGAGGGCTCGGAGGCCAACTGCTTTGTCGCCCCCAACTTCGCGATCGGGGCGGTGCTACTGATGGAGGTCTCGCAGACGATCGCCAAGCACATGCCCGAGTGCGAGATCGTCGAGCTCCACCACGACAAGAAGCTCGACGCGCCCTCGGGAACCGCCAAGCGCACCCAGGAGCTGATCGACGCCGCTGGCGGCAACGTCCACCAGCCGATCCACTCGGTCCGCCTGCCCGGCCTCGTCGCCCACCAGGAAGTGATCTTCGGCGGCGTCGGCCAGACCCTGGCGATCCGCCACGACTCGATCGACCGCCGCTCCTTCATGCCCGGCGTGGTGCTCGCCTGCCGCAAGGTGGCGGAGCTGCCCGACCGCTTCACGGTCGGGCTCGAGAAGCTCCTTTAGTTGTCGCTAGCCGACGTTCGTAGCCGAATTCCAGAAGACGCACTGGGCGCCGTAGACGAGGACGCCGCTCACCGCATCTCCTTCCAGCAGGGTCGCACCATCTCCAGAAGCGGCCTGGAAGCCGGTGTAGTAGCCGCCGCTGCCTTCCCAGCCGATGTACGGGTTGTTGTTGTACGTCTCGTAGCCGATTTCCAGCTCGGTGTTGGGATTGAAGTTGGCTTCGTAGTGGCTGCTGTCCCCGAAGGAGTACATCGAGGACCCGACCTGGCTGGTGGTGATCCACTGCGTGGCCTGAGTCAAGCCGCCGCCTTTGTCGGCGCATTTGCCGGTGATCGTGAACGGGCCGACCGTCAGCAGCGGCACCGTCTGCCCGATGCTCGCCTTCTTCATGCCGCTGGCGAAGAAGCGGCTGAAGTTCGCCGCGTTGTTCGCATTGGTCGCGTTGGCGGCGGTCTCGGCGTTGACAGCGCTCGGAACCGCTCCCAGCGAGGACTCCTTGATCTTCGCGCCGGTGACCGCCTCGTTCTTGATCTTCACGGTGGTAATGGCGTTCTTCTTGATTTTCGGGGCCGTGATCGCGTTCTTCTTGATGTCCTTACTGCCGATCTTGGCGGCCGCGTAAGCGGTGCCGCCGAGGGCGACGATGAGGGCGAGGAGCGAGATCACGAACGAGGGGGAAGGCCTGAGGGAGCGGGTCTGCGGCATTTGGACTCCTGCGGTAGCGGCTTCGAGCGGTTGAAGAAGCCTTGGCGATCCCAGCCTACTTCGCGCGCGGTAGGCTGCCCTGGATGAAGCGCATTGAAGGCCTGCTCACGGCGATGGCCACTCCGTTCGACGAGAGCGGGGCGGTCGACCATGACGCTGCGCGCCGTCTGGCGGCGTACCTGCTCGAGCACGGGTCGCATGGGCTGGTGATCGCCGGTTCGACCGGCGAGTGCCCGACCTTGACCGACCAGGAGGAGATCGAGCTGCTGAAGGCGGTTCGGGCCGAGGTCGGGGATGAGGTGCTGATCGTTTGCGGGACCGGCACCAACGACACCCGCCACTCCTGCGAGCTGACGAAGATGGCCGCCGACGCTGGAGCCGATGCTTCGCTCGTCGTCGTCCCCTACTACAACAAGCCCACCCCCGCCGGCATCCGCGCCCACTTCGAAACCGTCGCCGCAGCCGTCCCTGAGCTGCCGATGGTGATGTACAACATCCCCGCCCGGGTGATCATCAATGCCAGCCCGGAGCTGCTTGGCGAGTTGGGTCAGGTCGACAACATCGTCGCGCTCAAGCAAGCCAACGACGAGGAGCTGGGGCCGATCGAGGGCCTGACGGTCCTCGCCGGCAACGACAACACCTTCCTCCGCGTGCTCGAGTTCGGCGGCGGGGGCGGCATCACCGTCGCCTCCCATCTCGTCGGCGACCGGATGCGGGAGATGTGGGACGCCGCCCAGTCCGGCGACCTCGAGAAGGCCCGCCAGATCGACGCCGAGATCACCCCGGCCTACGAGGCCACCTCGGTAACCACGAACCCGATCCCGCTGAAGGCCGCGCTCGCAATGCTCGGCCTCTGTGAGGACCGACTGAGACTTCCCCTGGTATCCGCCGACGCCGAGCAGAGAGCCGCCATCAAGGCTGGACTCGATGCTGCCGGTGTCCCGGTCGCCAGTTAGACACCAAAACCTTTGAAGAGAGTGAGTAACTAGTGCCAAGCAAACTTCGAGTGCTGCCCCTGGGCGGCCTCGGTGAGATCGGCAAGAACATGACCGTGATCGAGTACGACGGCCGCATCGTCGTCGTCGACACCGGGCTGATGTTCCCGACCGCCGAGATGCACGGGATCGACCTCGTGCTTCCTGATTTTTCCTACCTGCGCGATCGCGTCGACGACATCGAGGCGATCGTTCTCACCCACGGCCACGAGGACCACGTCGGGGCGCTGCCCTACGTCCTCCGTGAGATCGGCATCCCGCCGGTCATCTACGGCGGCCTGCTAACGATCGGCATGGTCCGCTCCAAGCTCGACGAGCACAAGCTCGGCGACAAGGCGCCCTTGCAGGAGCTGCCGCCGGGGGAGAAAGTCAAACGCGGCCCGTTCCAGATCGAGCTGATCCACCTCGCCCATTCGATCCCGGACATGCGCGGAGTCCTTCTCACCACCGATGCGGGCTCGGTCCTGATGACCGGCGACTACAAGTTCGACCAGACCCCGGTCGACGGTCGCCCAGCCGACGTCTCGCGTCTGGCCGAGCTCGGCAAGGAAGGCCTGACCCTGCTCTGCGGCGACTCGACCAACGCCGACCGCCCCGGGGTCGCCCCGTCGGAGTCGGCGGTAGGACCGGCGCTGCTGCAGCAGTTCAGCCGCTGCAGGGGGCGGATCATCGTCACCTCGTTCGCGTCCAACATCCACCGTGTCCAGCAGGTGATCGACGCCGCCGAGCAGCTCGACCGCAAAGTCGCGCTGGTCGGGCGCTCGATGCGGAAGAACTTCAACATCGCCTCCAACCTCGGGATCGCCAACGCGCCGCAGGGCATCTTCATCCAGCCGCGCGAGATCGGCGACTTCCCTGACGAGAAGGTCGTGGTGATCTCGACCGGCAGCCAGGGCGAGCCGCTCTCGGCGCTGCGGCGGATGGCCAACAACGACCACCGCGACGTACAGCTGCACTCCGGCGACACCGTCGTCTTCTCGGCGACGCCGGTGCCTGGCAACGAGCGGGCGGTGAACGAGACCATCGACCGCATCTACGAGATCGGCGCCAAGGTGATCACCGCCAAGGACGCACCGATCCACGCCTCGGGCCACGGCTGGCAGGAGGAGCTGAAGCTGATGCTGAACCTGACCAAGCCGAAATACGTGCTGCCGGTCCACGGCGATCACCAGCGCCTGCGCCTGCATTCGGAGCTTGCCGAAGCGGTCGGGATCGGCAGCGACCGCATCTTCCAGGGCCGCAACGGCCTGCCGCTCGAAGTCGACGCCAACGGCGCCGGCTTCGGCGAGGACGTCCACGCCGGCGTCATCTACGTCGACGGCGTCAACATCGGCGAGCCCGACGACGCCGCCCTCCGCGACCGCCGCGAGATCTCAGCCGACGGCATCTTCATCGTCGTCACCACGATCTCCAGCGACGACGGGACCATCGTCGCCGACCCCGAGGTGATCTTCCGCGGCGTCGCCTTCCTCGAGGAGGCGGACGCCCTGGTCGAGGACCTCAAGGACATGGTCGAAGACCAACTCGACGAGGCCGCCAACGCCGGCCGCCGCGAGTCGCACCTGATCGAGGAGGACCTGCACGAGGTGATCGGGCGGTTTGTCTGGCAGCGTCTGCGGCGGCGGCCGATGGTGCTGCCTGTCGTAATCGAGGTCTGATTCGGCGGGGATAGGTAGGGGAGGGGCGCGCACCCCTTCCGGGGGCACTCCGCCGCGAGTACTCCCCCCGGCTGACCGCAAGCCGTTCTGGCGCGGCTTCTGCTGCAGTCCCCGGAAGGGGTGCCCGCCCCTCCCAGCAAACCGGTTTGGAGTTCCGTGGTTCCTTTGTCCGCCTATAGAGGACAAA
>DASTYZ010000154.1:0-15857 GCA_035764545.1 Solirubrobacterales bacterium
ATGAGGTGACGAGAAACGGAGGGATCCCGGTGACCTCGGTGCCCCGCACCATCCTCGACCTCGCGGCCACCGAGCCGCTGGATGAGATCAAAAGGCTCCTGCGCGAGATGGAATACAAGGAACTATGGGATCGGCTGTCCCTCTGGGACCTGGTCGAGCGCTATCCCGGCCGCAGGGGCATCCGTGTGGTGACGGCAGCTCTCGAAGGCCTGAAGGACGAACCGGTGGGGGAGCAGAAAAGTCCGCTGGAGGAACGTTTCGCCCCCTTCTGCCGCCGGCGCCGCCTGCCGCTGCCCCGCTTCAACGACCCGATCACCGTCGGGAATAAGACCTTCCACGTCGACTGCCACTGGCCGGGCACCAACCAGATCGTCGAGCTGGACGGCTGGCAGGCACACAAGTCCCGCTCCGCCTTCAGGGAAGACAAGGCCCGCGATCGGCGCCTCGCCGCCGCCGGCTACACCGTCACTCACCTCACCTGGAACCAACTGGACGACGAAGCCGAGGCGATTGCATCTGATCTTCGGATCTTGCTGGAGATAGATAGATAGAGGAGAAAGGCGATGTAGGCACGATACAAACGTCCGTGATAACGTACACCCATGGGCCCCACCGCGACCAAGACTCCGACCACCGTGGACTCGCCCCCCACCGTCGGCCCCCGCATCCGCGCTCTGCGCGACGCGATGGGGTTCTCCCTCCGCGACCTCGCCGAGCGCTCAGGCGTCTCCGCGCCGATGCTCTCGCAGGTCGAGCGTGGGGAGACGAGCCCGACCCTTGCCGTCGCCGCCAAGATCGCTGCCGGCCTCGAGCTGACGCTGTCGCAATTGCTGCGCCTCGACGAGGGGCAGCATGTCGCGATCAGCCGCGCCGCTGGCCGGCGCCACAGCGAGCGTGGGGGGCACCGCTTCGAGGAGCTGACGCCGCCGCTGCCCGGTCAGCGCGCCGACGTCTCCCTGCACGTGCTCGAGCCCGGGGCCACCACCGGTGGCCGTCAGGACCCGCCGATGCACGAGCCCGGCAGCCGCGAGACCGCCGTCGTCCTCGCCGGCACCTTGGCGCTGGTCGTCGACGGCGCCCGCCATGAGCTTCAAGAAGGCGACAGCGTCACCTTCGACGCCGACCTTCCCCATCACTTCGAGAACGAAGGCCAGGAGGCGACTCGCTTCCTGGCCGTGATCGCCGCCGGCCTGAGGAGGAGCTGACGAAATGCCAAAGACGATGTTCGACAAGATCTGGGAGGCCCACGAGGTCTCGCCCGGGCTGATCTACATCGACCTGCACCTGGTCCATGAGGTCACCTCGCCGCAGGCCTTCGACGGCCTGCGGCTGGCCGGACGCAAAGTCCGCCGCCCGGACAAGACCCTCGCCACCGCCGACCACAACACCCCGACCGACGGGACGATGGCCGCGCGCCTGATCGCCGACCAGCTCTCCCGGGTCCAGGTCGAAACGCTGGAGCGCAACTGCGCCGAGTTCGAGATCCCCGTCTACTCGCTCGGCTCCGACCGCCAGGGCATCGTCCACGTGATCGGCCCGGAGCTGGGCGTGACCCAGCCGGGGATGACGATCGTCTGCGGCGACAGCCACACCTCGACCCATGGCGCCTTCGGGGCGCTGGCCTTCGGCATCGGCACCTCCGAGGTCGAGCATGTGCTGGCGACCCAGTGCCTGGTCCAGAAACGGCCGAAGACGATGCGGATCAACTACGGCGGCGAGCTGCACCACGGGGTCACGCCTAAGGACCTGATCCTGGCGACGATCGGCCGCCTCGGCACCGGCGGCATGACCGGCTACGCGGTCGAGTACGCCGGGCCGGCGATCGAGGCGCTCTCGATGCCGGGCCGGATGACGATCTGCAACATGACGATCGAGGGCGGCGGCCGCGCCGGGATGATCGCCCCCGACGAGACCACCTTCGAGTGGGTGAAGGGGCGCCCCGCCGCCCCCGCCGACTTCGAGGCCGCGATGGCCCGCTGGCGCGAGCTTCCGACCGACCCCGACGCCAGCTTCGATACCGAGGTCGAGGTCGATGCCTCCGGCATCTCGCCGATGGTCACCTGGGGGACCAACCCCGGTCAGGTCGTCGAGGTCACCGACCGCGTCCCCGACCCGGCCGAGCTGGAGTCGCCCGCCGACCGCGAAGCCGCCGAGCGCGCCCTCGCCTACATGGGCCTGCAGGCCGGGACGCCGATGACCGAGATCGCGCCAGAACGCATCTTCATCGGCTCCTGTACCAACTCACGGATCGAGGACCTGCGT
This sequence comes from Solirubrobacterales bacterium, assembly GCA_035764545.1. Lineage (GTDB taxonomy): Bacteria > Actinomycetota > Thermoleophilia > Solirubrobacterales > 70-9 > VAYN01. Next base: position 2,263 of record DASTYZ010000154.1, read on the forward strand.
GAGGCCGCGGCGATCATCGAGGGCCGCAAGGTCGCCAGCGGCATCAGCGCAATGGTCGTCCCCGGCTCCCAGCAGGTGAAGAAGGCGGCTGAGGAAGAGGGCCTCGACGAGGTCTTCAAGAGCGCCGGCTTCGACTGGCGCGTCGCCGGCTGCTCGATGTGCCTGGGGATGAACCCGGACACGCTGAGCGAAGGCGAGCGTTGCGCCTCGACCTCGAACCGCAACTTCGAGGGGCGCCAGGGCAAGGGCGGCCGCACCCACCTCGTCAGCCCGAAAATGGCCGCCGCCGCGGCCGTCGAGGGCCACTTCGTCGACATCAGGGATTGGAGCTGAGCATGCGACCCGTAGACGTAATCGAAGGCAAGGTCTCGGTCCTGGACCGCAGCGACGTCGATACCGACCAGATCATCCCCAAGCAGTTCCTCAAGCGGGTCGAGCGGACCGGCTTCGGCGAGTTCCTCTTCTACGACTGGATCCGCGACGGCGAGATCGAGCTGGAGCCGAACCCGATCCTCGTCACCGGCGCCAACTTCGGCTGCGGCTCCTCCCGCGAGCACGCTCCCTGGGCGCTCGAGGACTTCGGCTTCAAGGCGATCCTGGCGCCGTCCTTCGCCGACATCTTCTACTCGAACTGCACCAAGATCGGGCTGCTGCCGGCGATCCTCGACGAGGAGCACTGCCGGGCTGTCGCCGAGGCGGGGGAAGCCCGCATCGACCTCGACGACGAGACCGTCAACTGCGCCGCCGGCGTCTTCCAGTTCCAGATCGAGCACGAGGTGAAAAACCGGCTGCTGAACGGACTCGACGACATCGGCATCACGCTCGAAAATGCGGGCGCGATCGACCAGTTCGAGACCGGGCCGGCGGCCTCGCGGGGCCCGGTCACCACCAGCCTGTAGAGAGGGAGGCCGCGATGGCCGACGAGTTCAAGGAGCCGATGAACACCGGCGCCCGCGAGTGGGACGCCGAGACCTACGACGCCGTCTCCGACCCCCAGTTCGAGTGGGGGATGGAGGTGCTGGAGCGGCTCGAGCTTCGTGGCGACGAGGTGGCGGTCGACGCCGGGTGCGGCTCCGGCCGCGTCACCGCGGAGCTCGCCGAGCGCCTTCCGGAGGGACGTGTGATCGCTGTCGACGGCTCCGCGGCGATGGTCGAGAAAGCGAAGGAGCGTCTCGGTGATCGCGCCGATTACCTGGTCTCCGACCTGGTCGAGCTGGAGCTGCCGGAGCCGGCCGACCTCGTCTTCTCGACCGCGACCTTCCATTGGATCTCCGACCATGATGCGCTGTTCCGGCGCCTCAGGGTGGCGCTGAAGCCGGGCGGTCGCCTTGTCGCCCAGTGCGGTGGGCAAGGCAACGTCGCCGAGCACACGCGCGCGATCGCCGCGGTCGCTGCCGATCCCGAGTTCGGCCAGCACCTGAGCGGGGCGAAAGGGCTCTGGAACTTCGCCTCGCCGGAGGAGACGGAGCCCCGCCTGCGCGAGGCCGGCTTCGCCGACGTCCGCTGCTGGCTGCAGCTCAAGCCGGTCCAGCCGGCGCGACCGCTGGAGTTCATCTCCACCGTCACCCTCGGTCCGGTCCTCGACCAGTTGCCGGAGGAGAAGCGCCGGCCGTTCGCCGAGGCCGTGCTCGAGCAGGAGGGGGAGCCGCTCGTGCTCAACTACGTCCGCCTCAACATCGAGGCGACCGTTCCTGATGACGCATAGAGTGCCGCCCTCATGAACGACACCCCGCGCATAGTCGTCCTCGCCGGCGACGGGATCGGCCCCGAGATTGTCGCCGCCGCCCGCCAGATCCTCGACACCCTCGGCGAGTTCTCCTACGAGGAGCAGCTGATGGGCGGCTGCTCGATCGACGAGCACGGGACCGCCCTCACCGACGACGTCCTCGGCGCCTGCCGCGGCGCCGACGCGGTCCTCCTGGGGGCAGTCGGTGGTCCGAAATGGGACACCACGGACCCGAACGCGCCGCGCCCCGAGCAGGGCCTGCTCGGCCTGCGCAAGGGGATGGGCCTCTACGCCAACCTGCGCCCGGTGCGGCCGAGCCCGGCCCTGGTCGGCGCCAGCCCGCTGCGCGAGGAGCGGATCGCCGGCACCGACCTGCTCGTCGTCCGCGAGCTCACCGGCGGCATCTACTTCGGCGACTCCGGCCGCGACGGGGACGTCGCCCACGACACCTGCGAGTACTCGGTCGAGGAGATCGATCGGATCGCCCGCACCGCCTTCGACGCCGCTCGGCGCCGCGCCGAGAGCTCGGGGCGCAAGCCGAAGGTCACCTCAGTCGACAAGGCCAACGTGCTGGAGACCTCGCGCCTCTGGCGCGAGGTGGTCGGCAACGTTGCCGCTGACTACGGCGACGTCGAGCTGGAACACCTGCTGGTCGACAACGCCGCGATGCAGTTGGTCTCGCGTCCGGCCGACTTTGACGTCGTCCTCGCCGAGAACCTCTTCGGCGACATCCTCAGCGACGAGGCGGCGATGTTGACCGGCTCCCTGGGGATGCTGCCCTCCGCCAGCCTCGGCGCCGAGGGCGCCCCCGGCCTCTTCGAGCCCGTCCACGGCTCGGCCCCCGACATCGCCGGCCAGGGCGTCGCCAACCCGCTCGCGACCTTCCTCTCGGCGGCGATGATGCTCCGCCACGGCCTCGGCCGCGGCGAGGACGCTCTCCGCATCGAGGCCGCGGTAGACGCCGTGCTCGAGCGCGGCCTCCGCACCCCAGACCTCGCTTCCGGCACCGTCGTCCAGCCGCCGACCAGCGAGAACCCCGCCCCCGAGCGCGAGGTTGGGACCGAGGAGATGACCGCGGCGGTCCTGGAGGAGCTCTCCTAGAACCGCCGCGGGACGTGCGTTACGGCGCCGTCACCGCCCACTGGCCGTAGACCAGGTTGGCGGGGTCGGCGAGTTTGAAGCCGGCCGAGAGGCCGAAGCCGAGCCGGTTGGTGGCGCCGTCGATGAATTCGAGGCCTTCGAATTCGGTCGATTTCGAGGTGATGTAGACGCAGAGCTGTCCCGGATTCGCCTGCGGGGTTGCGGTGCCGTTGACGCCGGGGCAGTTGGCGTTGGTTTTGCCCTCTTCGAGGACGTTCTCTTTCGGTGCCGCCGGCGGGTTCAGCAGCGGGAACTGGAAGCTGATCGAGTCCGGCGCGATTTTGTCCTCACCGCCGATCGCGAAGACCCCGCGCAGCGTCTGGCCGCTTTTCAGCGTTCCGATCAGCGGCGCGACGTTGTCGGCGAGCTTGCCGAGGGTGACCGAGCCATCTCCCAGCTTCGCCGTGGTGACGGCACCGTTGTTCAGTTTGTTGGTGGTGACGACGCCGTTTTTGATCTTGCTGGCGATCACGGCGCCGTCGGAGAGCTTGTTGGTGGTGATGATGCCGTTGCCGAGGTTGCCCGGCAGCACCGCGTTGGCGCCGAGCTTGCCGGCGGTGACGGCCTTGGGGGCGATCTTGCCGGCGGTCACCGCGCCGCGCTTCAGCTTCGCCGCCGAGACGGCGCCGCGCTTGAGCTGGTTGGTGCCGACGCTGTTGCGGGGTAGGCCGGCGGCGACGGCGGCGCCGCCGAGGGCGACGAACAGCGCGATCGTCGCGATCACGTTCGCGTAGTTCAGTCTGGGACGGGAAATACGCATCGATTTGCTCCTCTCATTCGGGTTCTGGCCACCTTTCGCGGTGCTCCTGCTGAAGCCCTGCGTTTGATCGGGCATAATCCGCCAACATGGATCCGGTCGATTTGATTTGGCGCAACGGCGAGTTCGTCGCCTGGGAGGACGCTCAGACGCACGTCCTCAGCCACGGGCTGCACTACGGGACCGGCGTCTTCGAGGGGATCCGCTGCTACGACACCCCGCGCGGCCCGGCCGTCTTCCGCCACCACGACCACCTCGACCGGCTCGAGAAGTCAGCCGAGCTCTACTACCTGGAGCTGCCCTACTCGGCCGAGGAAATCCGCCAGGCGACGCACGAGCTGCTGCGCCGCAACGACCTTCGCTCCGCCTACATCCGGCCGCTCGCCTACCGCGGCTACGGCAGCCTCGGCCTCTACGCGAAGGACGCCCCGATCGACGTCATCATCGCCGCCTTCCCCTGGGGCGCCTACCTGGGCGAGGAGAGCAAGAACGGCGGCATCCGCGCCAAGGTCTCGAGCTGGCGCCGGATCAGCCCCGGCGGCTCGATCCCGCACGCCAAGGCATCGGGCTCCTACCTCAACTCGATCCTCGCCAAGACCGAGTCCTCCAACGCGGGTTACGACGAGGCGATCCTGCTCGACGAACGCGGCTTCGTCTGCGAGGGATCGGGCGAGAACATCTTCGTCGTCCGCGACGGCCAGATCGTCACCCCGCCGCAGGTCGCCTCGATCCTCGACGGGATCAATCGCAAGTCGGTGATCCAGATCGCCCGCGACCTCGGCTACACCGTGGTCGAGCGGGACATCGCCCGGGCCGAGCTCTACCTCGCCGAGGAGGTCTTCCTGACCGGGACCGCGGCCGAGCTGGTGCCGGTCCGCGAGATCGACGACCACCCGCTCGGCGAACCGGGCGAGATCACCCGGCACGTGCAGGCCAAGTTCGAAGACGCCCTCTGCGGCAAGGCCGAGGAGTACCTGGCGTGGCTCGACTTCGTCGAGGTTCCCGCCTCTGACTCGGAGTCGATCGGGCGAATTACCCCCGCCGCCTAAGCGGCCGGCGCGGCACGTCCGCGCGCCCGGGCTCCGGCCCACCCGATCTTCTTCGACTGAAAGGCAGCACGATGGAACAAGTGAAGCTCTACGACACCACCCTCCGGGACGGGATGCAGGGTGAGGGGATGTCGCTCTCGGCCTCCGAGAAGGCCCGCGTCGTCCTCGCCCTCGACAAGCTCGGGGTGCAGATGATCGAGGCCGGCTTCCCGAGCTCGAACCCGAAGGAAGTGGAGCTCTTTTTCCGGCTTGCCGAGCTCGACCTCGAGCAGGCGACGATCTGCGCCTTCGGGATGACCCGCCGCCGCGACACCGCACCTGAGGACGATCCGGCGCTGCTGACGCTGGCCAGCGCCTTCACCTCGGTGGTGACGCTGGTCGGCAAGACCTGGGGCCTGCACCTGGAGAAGGTGACGAAGGTCAGCCGCGAGGAGAACCTGGCGATGATCGCCGACTCGGTCAGCTTCTGCCGCGAGCAGGGCAAGCGCGTCGTCTACGACGCCGAGCACTTCTTCGACGCCTACCGCGACGACGGCGGTTACGCGCTGGAGTGCCTGGCGGCGGCAATCGACGCCGGCGCCGAGAACGTCACCCTCTGCGACACCAACGGCTCCAGCCTGCCGGACCAGATCGCGGTCGCGACCCGCGAGGTCGTCGCCAAGCTGGGCGAGCGGGCCGAAATCGGGATCCACGTCCACGACGACGCCGGCTGCGGGGTCGCCAACTCGCTGGCGGCGGTCGCCGAGGGCGCCCGCATGGTCCAGGGCACCGTCAACGGCTACGGCGAGCGCTGCGGCAACGCCAACCTGACGACGATCCTGCCGAACCTGCAGCTGAAGCTCGGCTTCGACGTGGTCAGCGCCGAGCAGCTCGCCTCGCTGACCGAGACCGTCCACTTCGTCGACGAGCTCTGCAACGTCACCCAGAACCCCGACGCGCCCTACGTCGGCCGCAACGCCTTCGCCCACAAGGGGGGGATGCACGTCGCCGGCGTCGAGGCCGACGCCCGCACCTTCGAGCACATCGATCCGGCCACGGTCGGCAACCAGCGAGCTGTCCTGCCTTCCGAGCTATCGGGCAAAGCGACGATCCGGGCCCAGGCCGAGCAGGTCGGGCTGGAGCTGGACGACGCGGCGGCGGCGCGCGCGATCGAGGTGCTGAAGCGGCGCGAGCACGACGGCTACCACTACGAGGCGGCACCGGCTTCCTTCGAGTTGCTGCTGCGGCGCGAGGCCGGCACCTACAAGCCGCTCTTCAAGCTCGAGAGCTTCCGCGTCGTCGTCGAGAAACACGCCGACGGCGAGGTGACGACGGAGGCGGCGATCAAAGTCGAGCTCGACGGCAAGCGCTACTTCCAGGCCGCCGAGGGCGACGGGCCGGTCAACGCCCTCGACAAGGCGCTGCGGGCGGCGATCAGCGAGCAGTACCCGCACCTCGCCGACATCTCCTTGACCAACTACAAGGTGCGAATCCTCGACGAAGACAAAGGCACGGCGGCCGTGACCCGCGTCCTCCTCGACTCCGCCGACGGCGAGCGCGAGTGGGGGACGACGGGCGTCTCGGAGAACATCATCGAGGCTTCCTGGGAGGCGCTGGTCGACTCGCTGGAGTACGCCTTCCAGTGACGCCTGACAATCAACAGATCCCGCTCGCCCGGCCGGATCTTGGTCCGCGCGAGGAGGAGCTCGTGTTGGAGGTGCTGCGCTCCGGGCAGCTCTCGCTGGGGCCGATGGGTGAGCGGTTCGAGCGCGAGTTCGCGGCCTGGCTCGGGGTCGAGGACGCGGTGATGACCTCAAGCGGCACCACCGCGCTGCACCTCGGGGTGCGGATGCTGGGCTGGGGTGAGGGCGACGAGGTCGTGACCAGTCCCTTCAGCTTTGTTGCCTCGGCCAACTGCCTGCTCTACGAGCGGGTTCGGCCGGTCTTCGTCGACGTTGAGGAGGAGACCCTGGACATCGACCCCGCCGCCGCGGCCGCCGCAGTCGGCGAGCGCACCGTCGGCCTGCTGCCGATCCACATCTTCGGCTACCCGGCGGCGATGCCGGAGCTGGAGGGGCTTGCGGCCAAGCACGGGCTCGGCATTCTCGAGGACGCCTGCGAGGCCCTCGGCGCGCTCGACTCCGAGGGGCGCAAGGTCGGCGCTCGCGGCAACCTCGCCACCTTCGCCTTCTACGCCAACAAGCAGATGACGACGGGGGAGGGGGGGATGATTGTCGCCCGCGACGCCGACGAGGCAGCGCGCCTGCGCTCCGAGCGCAACCAGGGCCGCGCCGTCGACATGGACTGGCTCGACCACGACCGCCTCGGCTTCAACTACCGGCTCTCCGACCTCGCCGCCGCCCTCGGCGTCGCCCAGGTCGAGAAGCTCGACTCGCTGCTCGAGCGCCGCGCCGCGGTCGCGCGGATGTACTCGGAGCGCCTCGGCGAGGTCGAGGGGCTGCGCACCCCGATCCCCGGTCGCGGCTCCGAGCTGCGCAGCTGGTTCGTCTACACCGTGCGCTTGCCGCGGGGCGTCGACCGCGACGCCGTCATCGCCCGCCTCGGCGAGCGCGGCGTCGCCGCCAAGGCGTATCTGCCCTGCATCCACCTCTTCCCGCACCTGCGGGAGCTCGGCTATCGCGAGGGCCGGTTCCCGGTCGCCGAAGCCGCCGCGGCCGACTCGCTGGCGCTACCGTTCTTCCCGGCGATGGGCGAGGCGCAGGTGGAGCGTGTCTGCCAGGAGTTGACCAGCGCCCTCGGCCAGCGCCCTTGACGGCATAATCGCCCGCCCATGGGACGCTTTCGCAAAGAGCCGGACCCGCGCTTCTGGCGCCTCAACCGCTCGCTGCCCTTCGACTGGCAGCTGGCGATCTACGACATCGATCAGTCGATCGCCCACGCCCACGGCCTGCGGGGGATCGGCGTCCTCGACGAGGACGAGCTGGGCCAGATCGAAGAAGGCCTCGAGCGCGTCCGTGTCCGCATGGGCACCCATGGCTTCGAGTTCGAGGCCGCCGACGAGGACATCCACATGGCGATCGAGCGCTTGCTCGGCGAGGAGATCGGGCCGCTGGCCGGCAAGCTCCACACCGGCCGCTCCCGCAACGACCAGGTCGCGACCGACGTGGCGATGGTCGTCCAGAACCACTCGCTGGAGGCGATCGAGCTCTGCGGCAAGGCGATGGAGCGCCTGCTCGCCCTCGCCGAGTCCCACGCCGACTGGACGATGCCGGGCTACACCCACCTCCAGCGCGCCCAGCCGGTCTACCTCGGCCATCACCTGCTCGCCTACTTCTGGATGCTCGCCCGCGACGTCCTCCGCTTCCAGTTCGCCCTCGACAGCGCCAGCGTGATGCCGCTCGGCTCCGGGGCGCTGGCCGGCGTCAACTGGGAGATCGACCGCGAGGCCGTCGCCGACGACCTCGGCTTCGCCCACGTCAGCCACAACTCGATCGACGGCGCCTCCAACCGCGACTTCGTCCTCGACTACCTGTCCGCCGCCTCGACCTGCGCGATGCACCTCTCGCGCCTCGGCTCGGAAATCGTCATCTGGTCGAGCAGCGAGTTCGGCTTCTGCGAGCTCGACGAGTCCTTCTCCTCGGGCTCTTCGATCATGCCGCAGAAGAAGAACCCCGATTCAGCCGAGCTGCTGCGGGCGAAGAGCCCGCGCGTCGCCGCCTCCTACCAGACCCTGCTGGGCGTCATGCACGCGCTGCCGCTCACCTACGGCAAGGACATGCAGGAGGACAAGGAGCCGCTCTTCGACGCGATCGACACGGTCGAGGCTTGCCTCGACGCCACCGCCGGGATGCTCGAGGGGATCGAGTTCGACCGCGAGCGGATGGAGGACGCCTCCGGTGACGAGATGCTGGCGGCGACTGAGGTGGCCGATCTGCTGGTCCGCCGTGGCGTCCCCTTCCGCGAGGCGCACGGGATCGTCGGCGGGCTGGTTCGCGACGCGGTCGAGCGCGGCAAATCTCTCTCCGAGCTCACCTCGGAGGAGCTGCGCGAGCGCTCCGAGCACCTCGACGACTCCTACTACGAGGTGCTGCGGCGCAGCAGCTGGCTGGAGTCGAAGCGGATCGCCGGCGGCACCGGCTCGGCCCCGCTCGCGCGGCAGCTCGAGGAGGCGCGGGAGACCCTGGCCGCGGTGCGGGTCCGGGTCGAGGAGGAGCGTTCCTGAGGGACGCGCGGCTCGAGCGGGACTTTTACGAGCGGTCGGTGCACACGGTCGCCCGTGAGCTGATCGGCTGCACGCTCCTCTATGAAGGCAGCGGCGGCGTCATCGTCGAGACCGAGAGCTACGAGGCCGACGACCCCGCCTGTCACGCCTACGTCGGTCTCACCGAGCGCACGCGAGTCCTCTTCGGCCCGCCCGGCTACGCCTACGTCTACCTCTCCTACGGGATCCACAGCCTGCTGAACGCGGTCGCCGAACCGGAGGGAGAGGCGGCAGCGGTCCTGATCCGGGCGCTGGAACCAACCCACGGGGTGGAGGAGATGCGGGCGCGGCGGGGCGGCAACAAGCCCGACACGGAGCTCTGCTCGGGACCGGGCAAGTTGACCGAGGCACTCGGCGTCGACCTCGGCGACAACGAGCGCGACCTCTGCCGCGAGCCGTTCTGCGTCCTGCCGCCGGAGGCAGACCCGCCGGAGGTCGTCACCGGGCCCCGAATCGGGATCACGAAAGCGGTAGAGCGCCCCTGGCGCTTCTGCGCCAAGGGCAGCCCATTCGTCTCGCGTCCGCGGCCGAGCTAGGGCTAGCCGGCGGTGACGCCGCCGCCCCCGCCCGATTCCGGCACGGCTTCGGGGGCTGCTTCTTCGGCGCCCGCTTCCGGAGCCACTTCGGTTTCCGGCGTGGGTTCGACCACTTCTGGTTCGGGCGTCTCTTCGTATTCGCCTTCGGGTTCGACGTAGCCTTCGGTTTCTGGCGCCACATAGCCTTCTTCGGCTTCAGCTTCAGCTTCCTCGGGGTCCTTGCCTTCCTCCTTGGCCGCCTTCCGCGCCGCCCGTTCGGCCGCGTGTTCGGCCTGGATGTCCTGCCAGGCGGAGATCACCCGCGCCCAGATCAGCGCCGGGAAGGTGCCGCCCATCACCGGGCCGCCGTTGTAGAGGGTGGTCATCGGCGTCGCCGAGTCCGGATAGCCGACCCAGACGCAGGCGGTGACTTCGTCGGCGATGCCGCCGCAGAACCAGGCGTCGACGTTTTCCTCGGTGGTTCCCGTCTTGCCCCACTGGCCTTCGGCCCCGATCTGGGCATTGGTGCCGGTGCCGCTGGAGACGACGGTTTCGAGGATGCCCTTCGCGGTTTCCGCGGTTTCCTGGTCGAAGACCTGATCGTGGAGGGAGTCGTTGTCGCCGCCCTTGATCGTCTCGCCGTCGTCGTTGGTCACCTGCGTGTAGGAGACCGGGCTGTCGCCGGGACGGGGGGCGAGGGTGCCGCTGACGCGGTCGCCGTTGTTGCCGATCGTGCTGTAGGCGTAGGTCCACCCGAGTGGCGTCGCGCCTTCGGCGAGGCCGCCGAGCACCATCGCCGGGTTGGTCGAGATCGGGTCGCTGTAGCCGGCCTTGTGGATCGTGCCGGCGATCGCCGCGGTCTTGTCGCGCACGGTCTTGCCCTGCAGGCCTTCCAGTGCCAGCGCCGCGTAGATCGAGTTGTCGGAGTTGGTCGTCGCGCAGACGATGTCGCAGGAGCCGAGGTAGGAGCCCTCGTCGTTGGTGACGTGGAAGGTTTCCTGTCCGTTTTTCCCGAACGGGAAGAAGCGCTCTTCGGAGGGGTAGACGGTGTAGGGGGAGATCCCCTGTTCGAGCGCCGTCATCAGGATGAAGGGCTTGATCGAGGAGCCGGGCTGGCGGTGCCCCTGGGTCGCCAGGTTGAAGGGCCGGGTGTCGAAGTCGGGTCCGCCGACCATCGCCTTGATCCCGGCGTTGCGGTTGTCGATGACCACGACCGAGGCGGTCGCCGGCGAGTATCCGAGGTAGGAGTTGACCGCTTCTTCGGCTGCTTCCTGGAGCCGCAGATCGAGCGTCGACTTGACCTCGAGGCCGCCGAAGAAGGCCTTCGAGGCGCCGTAGCGTTCGACCAGCTGCTGGCGCAGGTAGGCGGTGAAGTAGGGGGCCCTGGAGTCGATGCTCGGCGGTTCAATGCTGGCGTCGGGAGGCAGGGCCTGCTCCTGGCCTTCGCGCATCTGTTCTTCGGAGATGTAGCCCTGTTCGGCCATCCGTTCCAGGACCAGGTTGCGCCGGGCGAGCGCGTTTTCCGGGAAGACTTTCGGGTCGTAGGCGGAGGGCGACTGGATGATCCCGGCCAGCAGCGCCGCCTCCCAGGGCTCGAGCAGGGCCGCGCAGGGTTCGGTTTCGGTGCCGCAGCCGGGGTGGGCGTAGCCGAAGTAGGTCCGCGCCGCCGCCTCGATCCCGTAGGCGCCCTGGCCGAAGTAGACCGTGTTCAGGTACTCGGTGATGATCTTGTCCTTGCTCCAGTGCCGCTCCAGCCGGTAGGCAAGCGCCGCCTCCTTGAACTTGACGAAGAGCGAGCGGTCGCCCTGCGCTTCAAGCGCGTTCTTGACGAACTGCTGGGTGATCGTCGAGGCGCCCTGGGCGGCGCTCATGCTGAGGATGTCTTTGACGAGGGCGCGGCCGATGCCCTCGAAGTCGACGCCGGTGTGCTCGTAGAAGCGGGCGTCCTCGATCGAGACCACCGCGTTCTTGATGTTGGGGGAGATCTGGCCGGAGCTGAGGAGGATTTTGTTCTGGTCGCTGGAGAGCGTGCCGATCTCTTCGCCATTGGCGTCGACGACGACGCTGTTCTTCGAGGCCTTGTACTGGGCGAAGTCGTAGATCGCCGGCAGGTCCTGGGAGACCGCCGCCATCATCCCGAAGACCATCGAGACGACGGCAAGGATGCCGAGGCCCAGCAGCACGAAGAGGACGCGCAGCTTCTTCAGGCGCGGTTTGCGATCCGAGGAGGCCATCAAAAGGAAACCGCTGCAACTGGCTGGGCCCTTTGCGCGGAGGCGGCAGTCTAGCATTGCCCGGATGTCGGACCTGACGCGAAACGCCGTCGACGTGCTGCCGGAGGGGCGGCTCGCCGAGCAACTGCAGAGCGGGAAACCGCTGCGGGTCAAGCTCGGGATCGACCCGACCACGGCTGACATCCACCTCGGCCACACGGTGGTGCTGGAGAAGCTTGCCGAATTCCAGCGGGCGGGGCATCAGGTGGTTCTGATCATCGGCGACTTCACCGCCCAGGTCGGCGATCCGAGCGGCCGCTCCGCCACCCGGCCCGTTCCGACTGCGGCGGAGATCGAGGAGAACGCCGCCACCTACCAGGAGCAGGCCTTCAAGATCCTCGACCGCGAGAAGACCGAGGTCCGCCGCAACAGCGAGTGGCTGCGGATGGAGCCGGAGGCGCTCCTCGGCCTGCTGGCCCAGACGACGGTCGCGCGCCTGCTCGAGCGCGACGATTTCCAGAAGCGGATGGCCGCGGCGCAGCCGATCGCGGCGCTGGAGCTCCTGTACCCGCTGCTGCAGGGCTATGACTCGGTCGCGATCGAGGCCGACATCGAGCTCGGCGGCACCGATCAGAAGTTCAACCTCCTTTTCGGCCGCGACATCCAGGGCGCATATGGCCAGAAACCGCAGTCGATCATGACCCTGCCGATCCTGGTCGGCACCGACGGCGTCCAGAAGATGAGCAAGTCGCTCGGCAACTACATCGGTGTCACCGACCCGCCGGAGGAAATGTTCGGGAAGCTGATGAGCATCCCCGACGAGGCGATGGGCGAGTACTACCGGCTGCTGCTCGGCACCGAGCAGCCAAATACGCCGCCGAACGAGGCCAAGCGCGAGCTGGGGCGGCGGATCGTCGACCGCTTCCACGGGCAGGGCGCGGGCGCGGCGGCCGAGGAGCACTTCAACCGGGTCTTCGTCCAGCGCTCAATTCCCGACGAGATCCCGGAGTTCTTCCTCGGCGAGCTCCAGGACCTTCACGTCAACATCGTCGCCGGCGGCGAGGCCGGGACCAGCGTTTCGATCGGGCAGCGGGTCCATCTGCCGAAGCTGATGTCCAGCGCTTTTGGCATGAGCAGTAGCGAAGCGCGGCGCCTGATCCAGCAGGGAGGGGTCAAGCTCGACGGCGAAACGGTGCCCGCCGAGCCTCTCGACCTCGAGATCGGTAGGCTGGACGGGCATGTGCTGCAGGTGGGGAAGCGACGCTTCTGCCGCCTGAGGGCCACCCCCTAGGCAAGTAGCCTCGGCAGTGCTATATTTCTTTGCCCTCTTGAGGCGGCCTCGTGCGGCCTCAAGCGTCGAGAGCGACGAGACCCGTCGCGGAGGCGCAGTGGTCTTTGAAAACTGAGCAGCGTGCACTCCGCGGACCCAGCAATTGGTCTGCGGATGTTCGAGTCCGACCCATTCGGTGCGCCAGCGTGCCGGATGGTCTTGATTTACCTCGTCATGTCGGTCGCCGTATTTGTGTACTCGGCGACCAACTGAGATATGACAGGCTCTCTGTAGAAGTACATTTCACGGAGAGTTTGATCCTGGCTCAGGACGAACGCTGGCGGCGTGCTTAACACATGCAAGTGGTGCGACGAACCAGGGCTTGCCCTGGGGCAAAGCCGCGAACGGGTGAGTAACACGTGAGTAACCTGCCCCGATGACCGGGACAACCCGAGGAAACTCGGGCTAATACCGGATGTGGCGCACAGGCGTAAGCCTGTTCGCTAAAGGAAGCTTCGGCCTCCGCATTGGGAGGGGCTCGCGGCCCATTAGCTTGTTGGTGGGGTAACGGCCTACCAAGGCAACGATGGGTAGCTGGTCTGAGAGGACGATCAGCCACACTGGGACTGAGACACGGCCCAGACTCCTACGGGAGGCAGCAGTGGGGAATCTTGCGCAATGCGCGAAAGCGTGACGCAGCAACGCCGCGTGGGGGAAGACGGCC